>NZ_JAMPQL010000006.1:0-4072 GCF_028482435.1 Providencia sp. PROV119 | reverse complement strand
TGGAAAAATTCGCTTTAATATGGGCCGAAAAATATCCGCAAATTAGCAACAGCGGGTGCGCCCATTAGGAAAACTTGAACACATTTTTTGCTTATTCAGATGATATTCGTAAAGCGATTTATACAACGAATGCCATTGAGCCACTAAATAACGTAATTCGTCATGCAATTAAGAAACGTAAGGTATTCCTCAGTGACCATTCTGTACGTAAAGTTATTTATTTGGCGATTGAATCCGCCTCTAAAAAGTAGAGTGTGCCAATTCAAAACAGGAAACAGGCAATAAGCCGTTTTATTATTACGTTTGGTGACCGCCTAGACGGTCACCTTTAATGAAAGGCAAATACACAGAATTATTTACAGAGTCTTCTTCTATGTAAAGAATACCAAGTATATTTTCATCATGAAGATTTATTGTATCAATCATTAATGTTTTCTCCTGTACTCTCTACTAATATAATTAAATATAGTCGATTCACTTACGCATATGCCTAATAAATGCCATATTGACTCATTGCTTCCCTCCAGGATACTCATCCTCAGTTGGTTTACGGACCACTGAAGAGTTTATATATCTATTTCCATCCTTATCAATTCCTATTTTTGTTTCTTTTATATTCGGCCTCCCTATATCGCCATGTGGTTTACCAGATCCTCTATACTGTTTCCAAGTTCCATCTTCATAATGGGTAGTATATTGCCCATCTCTACCCGGCTTTTCTATTATAGTATGCGCACGACCTTCAGCCTCTTCCAATGGATCAGGCCGCCCACTTCGTGACTTTCTCTTCTTTTTTATTACCTTTTCATTCACACTTATATAAACAGAGTCAACATCGTGCTTATCCACTGTTAGAATAAAGTCATCTAAATCCCATTGCTCTGGTATTGGCACTCCTTCGCTTACCCATCGAATATCATCATCTGGAATTTGATATCCACCCGATGAGGTCAGTGGAATATCCGGAATCGTAATCCCTTCTGGCACCTCGATTTTTTTCGGTTCAGGTAACTCGTTCGGGGGCAAAGGTGGGATATCCGGTAAATCATCAAGGCGTATTGATAAATTTGCAATCTTACCTGATTTAGTAACCGCCATAAAAATCACTCGGCCACTACCGATATCAAAGCGATACACTTCAGTAGGGGTTGACTCAGAGGGAAGTCCATCCGGAGATTGGTTTATGGGAAGACTAAGTATTTCTCGAGCTTCGTATTCATAGGCTAATTCGCCTTTAATAACAGGAACTTGGTCATAACCACTATTACGTTCGGTATGGTAGGCAATTAATTGTGAGGCTGCAGCTATTCCTATCGCATTTGTTCCCGTTACACCAAAGCCGACTCTCAAACGTGTAGGAGCACTCCCCCCTATCTCTGCTATTTCCAATAAATCTTGCTGTCCAGTGCTGTCACCTTCAAAGTAGTGAGCCACCATCCCAAAAAATATGTTAACACCTAACCCCACCATATCATTTAGGGTTACTGATGCTGTGGGCTGATTGAATGCTTTAGCCATCCCTTTAGCTATACGATAGTCATCCTCTGATACCCAAGATGGCTTACCTGACATTTCATCTGAATAATCAAAAGAATTAACTTTTGTATTTTGTATTGGTAACGGCGTGTTAGGCATAAATCTTCTTACTGGCATCGGAAGAGGGATAGCATGTGCATTACTGATTGGGTTGAGTGAGCTAAATAAACTGTATATCCAATTGGATGATGATACCGATTGCTTTTCTGTAGAGATGATACCGCACGTATAATTGGTGAAATTGCATTCTCCAAAGTTGACAAGTTCTTCAATCCCTACACCCGCATCCGTATTACCTTCACCACGTAGAATTGATTTCGCAAACACCGGTTCGGCGATACTCTTAATGGCAATCACACGGCGCTGGTCATACGGAAATAATAGTGGGTAACCAGTATCTAGTTGCTGATAGTGTAGAGAGCGTTTAATTTGCCCTGCCGTCATACGGTGAACCGTCTCAGGTAACACTGAGTTAAACGCCCCTGCACGATTGTTTTCACTGAGTATATAATTTTGCTCACGGCAAAAATCACTCAACGTTTTCTCTTTTCCTTGGATAGCTGCTGGAGGTGAAATAGCCGTGAGCGCATCAGCAAGGGATTGAGCTTCTAAAGTTAATGTATAAGGGCGTGCGGTAAGACCTTCGACATGAATAAGTCCTTGTGGATCACTACTACCTTGTAGGATGCGGTCGGTTCCCCGCTCTGACAACATATAAGGTACATTTGCTAACGGCTGCCCTTTATCATCCACCAGTTGTAGCTCAAGCCAGAACCGATAATTTTCACAGATAATACAAGATTCTGTTTTTTGATTCATGACAGCTCCATTGTCAAAGTCAACCATCCCTGCTGTTGGGAATAGTTCAAAAATTGTCCGATGGTACGGGATGTAACATCTCCAGCCAATGAGGGATGAATATGTAACCAATCAACTAAACGTCGGTGAAGTTGACCTTCGGGGGTATCAAGTTTCATGGCATCATTGGGAACATTTTCCCACAGTTCACAAGCCATATTTTCTGCTGTCAACTGGATAAAGGTTTCTGAGTCTTCCCACGCAATTTGTAAATGATGTCCTATCACAAACGGGCGAGCTTGGGTTTCGGGATACGGCAATGACTCATGACGTGCCTGTGATTCGAATAAGTTTGCTCCATTTGGTGTATCGAGCATCACTTCATGTACTGGAGTCATTAAAACATGCCAATCATGAATATTCATTTTGGGTATCAAGACTGTAGCAATACGACTATCCATCAAACGCAGTACCACTAATTCATTATTAAGTAATACCAGTTGTCGGTTTTGCCAATGCTTTAGTTGATATGCCCAACCTAACGAGCTCCGGTATGCCCACCCCCATGATTTATCACTTAATGCTTTGCGGTCAAGAAGTTGCCCTAATGGTGCGTAAGCCTTTACCTTTAACTGTACGAGCCATGGACTTTGTGCGATCAAATGTGCCAGTGACGTGCCATTATACAGTGGAAAAGATTGCTCAACCCAATCATTGGCAAACAATAAATCTGTCGGGTTTGGGGACGATAACGTATTGAGCATCAAATATACGGGGACAGTCGAGGGTTCAGTCAACCAACGTGTCCAATCATTCGATTTCATGCTTTCCCTCCTTTAAGTTTAATTACCCAGCTGCCTGTTGCTTGTGCTTGCATCGCACAGTATGGTTTGATTGGGTAAGGTGGTGACACAAATGGCGCAACACCTTCTGGCAACTGGATATTAACCGCTTGTCCTGTTCCTCCCGCACTGTCACCAATGACAACATTACCCGAGGTAAACACATTACTTGGCGTCACACGTACAAAGCTCCCCCCTACCTTAAGAGTAATTTCTGTGGCGGCATCAATTACCACTTTACCTTGGCTAGTGATATGGGTTTCTTGACCACTTTCACTAACCATTACGGCATTAACTTTCTGGTGATGACTGCCAAGTACTTGTAGGGAGCTATCACCTTCAACAAGAGATTTTTGTGTACCTTTGATATGGGAGTTATCATCCCCCTCAATCTCTGTATAACGATGTTGGTCAACACGCTGTTTCGAATCACGCTGTATATGCCAATGGCTATCGTTTTCAATATGCACATTTAGGTCACGTTGAGCATGAAGATATACTTCCTCTTGCCCACTTTGATCTTCAAAACGTAGTTCGTTAAATCCTTCGCCTTTGTGAGTACAGGTTTTAAAGGTCGTTCGTGTTTTTTCTTTTGGTAAATCTAACGGAGGCTTATTACTCCCGTTATAAGTACACCCCGTAACAATAGGCCTATCAATATCCCCATTCAAGTAGCTAATAAGGACTTGCTGACCTATGTGTGGGATACTCATAAATCCGTACCCATTACCACTCCAACCATGTGAAACAGGTACCCAGCATGAAGCACCGTGGTCAGGTATACCTCGTCTATCCCAATGAAAATAGACTATAACTTCCCCTTTACTGTTGGTGTAAATTTCTTCTCCTGGTGGCCCAACGACTGTAGCCAGCTCATCCCCATCAGCAGTCGGCTT
>NZ_JAMPQL010000005.1:0-1079 GCF_028482435.1 Providencia sp. PROV119 | reverse complement strand
GGCATCTTCTTGGAAGCGCCCATAACTTTCAAATACTTCGTGTTGTTGATGTACTTCACCCGTTACCTGATGGCTCAGTGGGTAAGAAGGACGTAACTGATTGTAATCTTTATCAATACGAATATCACTACATAAGCGTTCAGCATAACGCCATGCGGTGACCGTGCTGTCGGTAATATCGGTATCGGATTGCGGGTTATAGGTCAGATGAATACCTGCTTTCATCCCCAGATGGCGGTCGCTGTAAAACATCTGTGGGCCTTCCTCAAACCAGAAGGTGATCCCCTCTTCGGCAGCAAGACGACACCAAAACTCATACAGGGTTTCACGTTTTTGCGTGATATAAGAGCGCTGCAAATGCTCTTCAGGGTGATAAAATAATTTATCGTGTTTGACATGACTCTCATCCAATAACATTTTCAATACTTGAGGCACGGTCATATCCTGAAAAATACGACTATCTTGCTTAAGTGTCATGATCCACATTTCAGGGCGGATAACAAACTGATACCACGTTTTCACACCATCGGTATTACCTTGCTCGGCGCTAGCCAAAATTCCTTGTACACAGCGAGTAACAATGCCTTCACGCATGATGGTGATGGAGGAAGCCATCCCCAATACATCTTGAAAATCAATCTCTGATTGTGAGCTGACGGCTTGAATGTTCAGCGTAAATAACTCGGATAACCCTTCGTGCAAATCAAATTGGGTGACTTGAAAGGTCTCTACAGGAAGATCACCAATTTGGCAGGTAAATACGAGTCCGGAATACAGTTTACGATTAGCAATTGCATCGTAAATATCTATTTTCTTAGATTGAGAGAGCTGAGATGCGGTGGACTCAAGAACCGATTTAAGGCGCTGTGGCTCTGGCCTGTTTAATAGAGATTGCCAGTGTTGACCCGCTTTTTCAGCATCAGATAAAGGGTTCTTAGGGATTGATTTTGACATAAGAGGCTTTACCTAGCGATAGCAAAAAGATCAAACAAAGACGAGCCGTTATAGGCTCGTCGAGTGAGGCGATTACGCTTCCAGCGGTGCACGCCAGTCGTCAGCACCGGAAGTGCCTGCCACTG
>NZ_JAMPQL010000004.1:0-335964 GCF_028482435.1 Providencia sp. PROV119 | reverse complement strand
ATACAGCAGAGGTACCGCTTTGTTTAATGCCACCGTAAAACGGAATGGCTTGTGAGCACGTTGGCCTGAAGGTTGACCGGATTGTGGGTCAGTCGGTACGGTCACAATATGGGAAAATTCTTGCACCAGCATTTGGTCTTCATGACCTTGTACATAGATGTTACCGACGGATTCAGGGGTGAATGCCCCCGCAGTGATGTTGCCCTGCGTTTTACCTTCGATAGAGATATAACATGGAGTAGGCATAATGCGTCCTTTTATTACCCTGAGTTATCATAATAAGTCAGGTGATGAATAACGATGGTTTATTACAACAAGAGCAATATATCCCTTGCTCAATATCATTAATATCAGCCAATGCGCATGGTGATTTTGGTTAGGGGGAATGATATATATCAGGGATGGAGATGTAAATGCACCAGAATAATCCGAACAGCCTAGGATAAGTGACTTAGCGTAAAATAATTATCATGACGACATTTACCTCTTTCGTTTTGTTATTTTAAGAGTAAAAATGGGATAAAATATTTTCGATTTTATTCGTTATTTTGGTGAAAAACGCTTAACTATCGAAAATATTAGAGAAAATCTATGCACATTGGGCGAAAAAACGTTTCGGAAAATTCCTAATCATTAATTATTTTAACCTATTGTTTTATCATAATAAAAAAATATCGTCTAAAAATGAGATAAAAGAGGTGAGATGTCTCAATAGTCATGATTTTTATATCTAAAAAAGCAAACAGAATCAGCTTATAATTTTAAAATCAATAATTATCTTCATTATAAACAATATGTTATTTCATCAGCTTTTATAGTAAACACTTTTTAACTGCTTCATAGATAAATCATTATTTTTATCATTGAAGAACTATTTTAAGGAAATCAATGCTAGCTCTAATGAAATACTTTTCCAGCATACTATTTCAATAAACATTTTTCTGCTTCATAAGAGTTATTTATATTCAATTGTATCTGGTGTATCCTCCTATCTCTTCTTCACCATAAATAAAATAATAACCACCTAATCTAAACAATCTTAAACATGGCTTTAGTGATCCTCAAAAAAATCCCCCAGTAAGATAACCCTACTGAGGGATTGATTTAGCGATTAGCTTGGTTAACCAAGCCTAAGCACAATTATAGAACGTCAACGCAGTTCAGTTCTTTGAACGCTTGCTCTAAACGAACAACCATGGATTCTTGACCTTTACGCAGCCATACGCGTGGGTCATAGTATTTTTTGTTAGGCTTGTCATCACCTTCTGGGTTACCCAACTGACCTTGCAGATAACCTTCGTTCTTTTTGTAGTAGTTCAGGATACCTTCCCAAGTTGCCCACTGAGTATCTGTATCGATGTTCATTTTGATAACACCGTAGCTAACAGCTTCTTTGATTTCAGCAGCGCTTGAACCAGAACCACCGTGGAAAACAAAGTCTAGGCTGTTGTGAGGCAGGTTAAATTTCTCAGAAACATAGTCCTGTGAATTACGTAGAATTTTTGGTGTTAACTGTACGTTACCTGGCTTATAAACACCGTGAACGTTACCGAAAGAAGCGGCGATAGTGAAACGAGGGCTGATTGCGCTTAGTTTCTCATACGCGTAAGCAACGTCTTCTGGTTGAGTGTACAGCGCAGAGCTATCCATACCAGTGTTATCAACACCGTCTTCTTCACCACCAGTACAACCCAGTTCGATTTCCAGCGTCATATCGATTTTCGCCATACGAGCCAGATACTTAGCACAGATCTCGATATTTTCTTCCAGAGTTTCTTCAGACAAGTCAATCATGTGTGAAGAGAACAGAGGCTTACCGGTTTTCGCATAGTGTTTTTCACCTGCGTCTAGCAAACCATCAATCCATGGCAGCAATTTACGTGCACAGTGGTCAGTATGCAGGATCACAGGAACACCATAATGCTCAGCCATTTGATGGACGTGTTGAGCACCTGAAATGGAACCTAAAATAGCCGCTTGTTGGCCTTCCGCTTTTAAGCCTTTACCTGCGATAAAAGCAGCACCGCCGTTAGAAAACTGAACAATAACTGGAGCACGTACTTTCGCTGCCGCTTCAAGTACGGCATTAATTGAGTCTGTACCGACACAGTTCACCGCTGGCAATGCAAAGTTATTTTCTTTGGCAACTGCGAAAACTTTTTGTACATCATCACCTGTGAGAACACCCGGTTTTACAAAATCAAAAATTTTAGACATTTGAAAAGGTCCTGTGTTAAACAGGCTGCATCGGCAGCCTGTTGTTCATGACAAATTAATTACGCTTTAGCACGTTCTTCCAGCATCACAACCGCTGGCAGCTTTTTACCTTCAACAAACTCAAGGAAAGCACCGCCGCCAGTTGAGATGTATGAAATTTTATCCGCGATACCAAACAGATCGATAGCCGCTAATGTGTCACCACCACCCGCGATAGAGAAAGCTTCACTATCGGCGATAGCACGAGCAACGATTTCTGTTCCTTTACGGAAGTTAGGGAATTCAAAGACACCAACAGGGCCATTCCACAGAATGGTTTTGGCATTTTTCAAAATTTCAGCCAGACGCTCAGCAGACTCATCACCTAAGTCCAAAATCTGCTCGTCATCTTTAATTTTTGAACTGGATTTCAGTGTCGCTTCGGCAGTTTCAGAGAACTCTGTCGCCACACGAACATCAGTCGGAACTGGGATATGGCAGTTTGCCAGTAATTTTTTCGCTTCAGGGATCAGGTCCGCTTCATATAAAGAGCGACCAACGTTGTTGCCTTCTGCCGCGATAAAGGTATTTGCAATACCACCACCAACGATTAATTGATCGGCAATTTTAGATAGAGAATCTAATACCGTTAGTTTTGTTGATACTTTTGAGCCACCTACGATAGCGACCATTGGGCGAGCAGGGTTATCTAATGCTTTACCTAATGCTTCAAGTTCAGCACTTAACAGAGGGCCTGCACATGCAATCGGAGAGAACTTCGCCACGCCATGCGTTGATGCTTGAGCGCGGTGAGCAGTGCCGAAAGCATCCATAACGTAAACATCACATAATGCAGCGTACTGTTTTGACAGCGTTTCGTCGTCTTTTTTCTCGCCTTTGTTAAAGCGTACGTTTTCCAAAACGACAAGTTCACCCTCTGCGATATCCACACCACCAAGGTAGTCTTTTACGAGACGAACAGGATAATCGATTTTGTCGGCTAGATAGTCAACAACAGGCTGCAGTGAAAATTCTTCATTGTACTCGCCTTCAGTCGGACGACCGAGGTGAGATGTGACCATGACTTTAGCACCTTGCTTGAGAGCAGTTTCGATTGTTGGTAATGAAGCACGGATACGTGCGTCAGAAGTAACTTTGCCATCTTTTACAGGAACGTTTAGGTCAGAGCGGATGAAAACGCGTTTACCCGCTAGGTCCAAATCGGTCATCTTAATTACAGACATGGTGAATCCTCTTGTTGATTCTCTATAAAGTTTTCATTAATGGCTGTTTGGGTATCAGTTTACCCTACCGTCTGTCAGCCGTTAATTAGTTGAAACCTGTTGCTGCCATCGCTAATGTTGTATCTAGCATCCGGTTAGCAAACCCCCACTCGTTATCACACCAAACAAGGGTTTTAATTAAATGCTTGCCGCTAACTCGCGTTTGCGTCCCATCAACAATCGCACTGTGTGGATCATGATTGAAATCCATCGAGACTAACGGTAATTCAGTATAGTCTACTATACCACGAAAATGACCATGTGCGGCGCTTCGCAACAGTTCGTTTACTGTAGCCACACTAACATCACTGTGCACGGTAACACTCAAATCGATAGCTGTCACATTGGTTGTCGGCACACGTACTGATATCGCCTCAAAATGGTCTTGGAATTTAGGAAAAATCCGCGTAATTCCTGCTGCCAACTTTGTATCAACAGGAATAATAGATTGGCTAGCCGCTCGCGTTCTTCTTAAATCATGATGATACGCATCGATCACCGGCTGATCATTCATTGATGCGTGGATCGTTGTCACCGTACCCGATTCAATCCCAAAAGCATCATCAAGTAATTTAATAATCGGGATAATGCAATTTGTGGTACAAGATGCGTTTGAAACAATTTTATCTTCAATCGTTAAGTTATCATGATTAACACCATAGACAACTGTCGCATCCAAATCATCCGTACCAGGGTGAGAGAACAGCACTTTCTTTGCGCCTGCTTCAAGGTGCGCTAAGCCATCTGCACGGGAACCAAACACCCCAGAGCAATCAAGTACGACATCAACCCCTAGCTCTTTCCAAGGTAAGGCGCCGATATCAGGCTGATGGAAAAGACGAATATTATCGTCGCCAACCTGTAACAACGCACCATTAAGACGGACATCCCAAGCAAAGCGCCCATGGCTAGAGTCGTACTTGAGCAAATGAGCAATCCCTTCTGGAGTTGCTAGCTCATTGACCGCGACAACGACTATTTCAGCACGTCGCCCTGACTCGTATAACGCCCTTAGTACACTCCGCCCGATCCGGCCAAAGCCGTTAATCGCCACTTTTATTGGCATCCTACACCTTGAATTTCAACAAAATCACACGGCTGATAAGGATAACTGACTCACACAAACTCTACTGCTGATTTTAACTGTCAAACATCAAAAGTGTGCTTCACTCGACATTTTTGAAATTTTTTATCTCAATCACAGTAAAGACTGAAACGGTTCAGCTAATTAAGAATTAGATTAAGGGATATATTCACAGAACGCAATAGTCAAACCCAATGAAATGCACAAAAAAACAACGCCCCTGCACCAAAATTGATACAGAGGCGTATTTTCACTCGTGATTACTGCCTATCTCTAGGCCGTAACCGCAATTATTTCAGCAATGATTTCGCTGCTTTTACCGCATTTTCAACAGTAATACCGAACTCTTTAAATAGCTCTTCGGCAGGTGCAGACTCACCAAATGAGTGCATACCAACGATAGCACCATTCAGACCTGTATACTTAAACCAGTAATCTGCAATGCCCGCTTCAATCGCAACACGCTTAGTGACGCTTGAAGGTAGAACAGCTTCACGGTATGCCGCATCTTGCTTATCAAATACTTCAGTTGAAGGCATTGAAACAACACGCACTTTATGACCTTCGCCAGATAGTTGATCCGCAGCTTTCACCGCCAACTCAACTTCTGAACCTGTCGCAATAAAGATAAGCTCAGGCTGACCTTCGCTATCTTTCAGGATATAAGCCCCTTTCTCGATTTCAGCTAATTGTTTCGCTGTACGAGGTTGTTGCTCCAGATTTTGACGGGAGAAAATAAGCGCACTTGGGCCGTCTTTACGTTCAATAGCGTATTTCCATGCCACCGCTGATTCAACTTGGTCACATGGACGCCATGTATTCATGTTTGGCGTCACGCGCAGGCTAGCTAATTGCTCAACAGGTTGGTGAGTTGGACCATCTTCACCCAGACCGATAGAGTCGTGAGTGTAAACAAAGATACTACGTACTTTCATCAGTGCAGCCATACGCACCGCGTTACGCGCATATTCAACGAACATTAGGAATGTTGCACCATAAGGAACAAAACCGCCATGCAGAGCGATACCGTTCATGATTGCTGACATACCAAATTCACGGACACCGTAGTGGATATAGTTACCCGCTTTGTCTTCGTTTAGTGGTTTAGAGCCTGACCACATTGTTAAGTTACTTGGTGCTAGGTCAGCAGAGCCGCCTAAGAACTCAGGTAAGACTTTACCGAAGGCTTCTAATGCATTTTGTGATGCTTTACGGCTTGCGATATTCGCAGGGTTCGCTTGCAGATGTTCAATAAATTTTTTCGCTTCTGCATCGAAATTCGCCGGTAGCTCACCCGCCATACGACGTTTAAATTCTTCAGCTAATTCAGGGAATGCTTTTGCATAAGCGGCAAATTTTTCATTCCAAGCATGTTGTTTTTCTTTACCTGCATCACGCGCATCCCAAGCTTTATAGATTTCTTGTGGGATCTCGAATGGGCCATATTGCCAATCCAAAGCTTTACGAGTCGCCGCAATTTCAGCATCACCTAATGGTGCACCATGGACTGATTCAGTGCCTGCTTTATTGGGTGAACCAAAGCCGATCACGGTTTTGCACATAATCAGTGTTGGCTTGTCTGTTTCGCGCTGTGCTTCAGTAATAGCAGCATGAATTTGGTCAGCATCATGACCGTCGATATCACGAATAACATGCCAGCCGTAAGATTCAAAACGCCCTGCCGTATCGTCTGTAAACCAACCTTGTACATGACCATCGATAGAGATACCGTTATCATCGTAAAACGCGATCAGTTTGTTTAACTTCAGCGTACCAGCCAAAGAACAGGCTTCGTGGGAAATCCCTTCCATCATACAACCATCGCCCATAAACACATAGGTGTGGTGGTCGACGATGTCATGGCCTGGACGGTTAAATTGAGCAGCTAATGTACGCTCTGCAATAGCAAAACCAACTGCGTTTGCGATACCTTGCCCTAATGGACCGGTTGTGGTTTCAACACCTGGAGTATAACCATATTCAGGGTGGCCAGGGGTCTTAGAGTGGAGCTGGCGGAAGTTTTTTAACTCATCCATAGATAAGTCATAACCCGTCAGATGCAGCAAGCTATAGATCAACATTGAACCATGGCCATTTGACAGCACAAAGCGGTCACGGTTAGCCCAGTGTGGATCTGCTGGGTTATGATTCATATAGTCACGCCACAGCACTTCAGCAATATCAGCCATGCCCATAGGCGCACCAGGGTGCCCTGATTTTGCTTTTTGAACCGCATCCATACTTAGAAAGCGGATAGCATTAGCAAGGGTTTTACGAGTCGTCATTAGTATACTCCAGGTCGGATAAAAACGTACTTAAACCAATTTTCACAACGCAATATGGAATTGTTGCACTTTTTCACAGACAAGCTATGAAACTAACGCAATTTGCTCCACACAGCAATTATTCGCTACATTCGTGCCCGCGAATCGTCAATAAATTAAACTATTTCAGAGCTGAATCCTTTCCATTGCGCAAAATATCACTTAAAGATGATTTTTTTGCGCAAATCATTACCCTTATTAAACCTGAGTTTACCATCAGGGATCAAGGTGATTTGTCATTCTTATGCATTTAGGGATAACAATAGTGATTATTAGCAAATTTTGCTATGAAAAATTGGTGGATTAGATAAGAGATAAGCATGGCTCTACACATCGAAACAAAAAATCCCTATTCGTTATACGACTTGGTTATAATCTCGATACAACAGGAGCACGCTAGCCGCCAAAAAATGAGTATATTTAGCTCAAAAGCGCTGAATAATCCAATGCAGATAGGAATGAAGAAGAGATATCTGCTAATAAATAAAAATAATGCATTAGAGGTTTAATTGTGGCATTTGAAATTTTTCGCAATATTGTGCACTACGGCTTTCATTTTTTAGTGACAATCTTATTTGGCTATCTATTTTGGCGAAACTAGCTGAAAATTAGCAGCATTATTGATGATAACAACCATGACAGTCGATTTAGATCATTTACTGGCCTATCCGATTTTTGAGCCTAATCAATAGAGTATTGGTTTCCATTCGTTACACACTGGTTGGGCGGCTATCGCATATGTGATGATATTTTTACTACCATCATGGAAATTAAAAGCAATTGCGGTGGGGTATTTATTCCATCTTTTTACCGACTCACTGGAGTGTTATATGGGAAATTTAAAACAAAATACCACCTATATCGTTCTCATTGAGAAATATCATATGCACAGCCCCCACTATATTAGTGGTTAGCCATATACAAACCAAAATCGGCTATTTATGATAATAAATATCAATAGTCATAAATAGCCAAATTCTACATTTTATTTATATCACTAAAAACAATAAATATCCTTGGAGCTACTTGCCCATGCTCCGATAAAAACCAACATATGCATTAGCAAATAATTGGCAGCCAAATTTGATACCTTCTTTAATCATAAATTGATATTTTGGTTCATCCCAATATTGATTGACCACTTTCAAAAAATCTTCTGAGTGCTCAATATCCAGTTCTCGATGTAAACCATAATGGGTGATCTTATCTTCTGGCAGCCAACCCTCTTTAGTTATAGCTTCAAATATCATGCACGATACATCAACAAACGTTCTCTCAATACCTGCATACATAGAAGCAGCAAAACGAAAATCACAAAAAGCAGAAACTCCACGTAATGCTTCATTAAAGATCCGAGCATTCGGAGGGGGGTTCTGTAAATCAATACTGGATATATCACCGCCTAAACGTTCGATCAAAGTTAAGATTGTATTTCCATGTACATTTTCCTTGATACCTTGACCATGTTCTTCCCAAAGATTACCCACCAAGGCAATTCGTGAAATGGGGTCGGATATATTGGCAATAATTTGTGCCATTGGCCTACTGAAAAAATAAACCATCGATGCAAATTCTAATTGGCTATTTAAAAATTGTTCATGGGTCATTTCACCAGAAGTCAGAGATTTAAAGTAGGGATTTTCAGGTAGATTTAAATCAAGTATAGATGATTCCAATTGATTTTTTAATTCTATATTCAATGACATACATCAACCTCCAAGTTTATTTTCAGGGAAGAATACGTTTTTTATCAAACAAGATAAAAGTAAATTAATCATTTCCTTTAAAATAACCATGGCATATTTCAGTTACATTGACTTATATTTAATTATATTAATCATTAATAATTTATTAGCTCATTAAATTACCGATAAAAATAGCATCATAAAATATACAAATTTAAATAATTCACATCATTAACAAAGTGAAATAACCATTCTAACTCCCAATATATAAATTATATTTACATCACTTTAGTTTAATTAAAAGTACACGATGATATTTTGTCGCTTTTATGGAAGCTAAAAATAATTACGCCGGGGGTATTTTTACCGATTCACTGGATTGTGATATGAAAAGAGTTTAATACTAAACACGCCTCATAATATTTGAATACGGTAGCTTTGGCTCAGTTTTTTAATTATCGCAAGTTGTTCAGGGAGTCTGACATCACCAGAAAAGTAGCCTTCTTTAAGAGCTCGTCATGCTTTTCGAGATGAGCAATTTTCTTTTTTAGTGCACGAATTTCAACTTGTTCTGGTGTCATTGCCGATGCTTTTGGCGAAATACCTTTACGCTCGTTTTTGAGTTGCCGCCCCCATTATCCAATGGTTGATTTACCCACGCCCATGGCATTGGCAGCTTCGGCCGCGGAACAATTTTAATCAATGACAAATTGAGTCGCTTCAAGTTTAAATTCAGCACTTAAAAATCGTTTTATACGTTTTGCAATAAATGTCACCTGTTTTTTATGAGGTAATATATCACCTCTGACTTGGTAACCAAATTAACTATACTACTCCAAATTTTCATAAATCCAGTAAATTTCTGAAAAATGGGAACATATTCACTTTCTGTAGCTATTACTGATAAGATTAGTCTAATATGCACTCATTTTTCTGAATAAAAATACCGTTGATAGCACCTGCACATCCAAAATTAGAGCAAATGGCATCACTCAATTTGTAAATAGCAATGAAATTGATGTCGCTTTATTATTTATTGTAAGATGCATTTCAATTAATTGTACCTATTACTACAACACTTGTTTGATATTCCCCTGCTGTAACACTCCCTGTAGACGATTTTAGCTGTCCATCAATTGTGAATGTCACTTCCCCTATCCCCGTATTAACGATCGATGACCCGCCTAATTTCCCATTTATACCAATAGAAGCATTAAAAGGGCCCAGTTTAACTGAATCTCCACCAACCACAGTAAAGGTAATAGATGCATCCTTTGTACAAGATACTGAGCCTATAGATTGAGCCATGTTTCCAGCCCAGTCATTCATGCCTACAGTTCCAAAGTTCAGATCAGGTAAATTCACATTACATACAGCTGGGATGTCAGGAATTAACCCAGAAGGAATATCAGTGCCACGTACAGTATTATAAAATAAAGACCGGCAAGTAGAACTGTTGACTGTATTTGATGTGCAAGCGATTACATCTGCCAAAGCAGTCATAGACCCATTACGAGGTAAAACCCGAGTATGATTATAACTTCCATTTGAGCAAGACTGATTGGCACATATACCAGATATACCCCGCCAAATATAAAATTTGTTGATGCTTGGTAATGGAATATTAACTGTCGGTAAATCGGATAAAATAGCTTGATTACATGGTTTATCAACCTTTATATACAGATTGGGATCATAAAATACATCACCAAACACATCCCAACGCAGATGCCCGTAACTGTAATCATACCAGCCGTCAGACTCAGAAAAGTATAGAGTTCCATACAAATAACATGATGATCCTCCTGATACGTTAGAAAGTGTATTGTATTTAGCATCAATAGTCACTGCTCCACCTGAGTAGCCATAACTTTCAGCGGACATAACTCCAGTATCATACCCAACAGAATTGGTTATAGGACGCCGATCAATATTATCTTGGATTTTATATACTGTTCCAAATATTGAAAAAGACCCTTCACCATATCCTATTGCTCTTTGCGGAGTATTGTTCTGATTGAAGTAAGATGCCCCAATAGAAGTTAATGGAAAAGTGAATAGCAAAAGAGCTAACTGAATGCGCATTTATGGATTCCTTGTGTCGCTTGATAATGAATACTCATCAACGAAATCTATTTTGAAATTGAATACCAAGAAATTTGCCACCGCTTAAACTGTTATTGTGAGATAAATACTAAGCAATAGATGGCAAATAAATCACTACTAAACCTTAGCGAGCATTGACGTATATAGTCTTGCACTAGCCTGATAGAAAACACCCCGTCTCTACCCCGTAAAATGGAGCATCGCTTCACTGATATATCAACATATACGTCAGCGTCGCCGTAAAAAAACCCGGCTGAATGCTCTCTACCGTTGCGTCTTCCACTGCCTGTATATATGACCGTAACCGTATCGTCATATCCCCTTTTTTTATCGGCATTAAAGGCTCTACCTGAGTGTTATTAATGGGTAACGCTACACCACTCGGGGTTTCAAGACCTATCGCAATCCCACTAGCCTGACTTCCAGCATCCACATTCAGTAATCCATTGTCGGTCGTCGAAACACCGCTAAATTTCACTGCAATACTATTTCCCAAAGAAGTATCACAATCCGTCAAATGAAATTGGATGTCTTCCTTGCTATAACGACGTTGTCCATTCAGCAAATCCTTTGAATTAATATTGCCCCCAAAGTCAACTCCGAAGTTCTCATAATTCGGGTCAACCGTGCACGGCAACGCAATCAACGTTCCACTGTACTGAATATCATTACTGTTCGCCGCCTGAGCCACTGACGGTAGAAAACTGCAACACCACAGTATTGCACTCATCGACATCCAGAAAGTTCTCTTGTGATTGAATATCCTCATGGGTAATTCATCTCCACACTGGCCGTCGCGGTAAAATTCCCTTCATATAACATTGCAGACGGGTCAGTATCCTTCACTGGCACCGCATACAAGGGTAAAGTTGCAACGCCATTATCCGACATCGTTATCGGTGTCCCTGTGTTAGGTGGTATGACGACCCCTTGATGGTATAATCGAACCCCCAACCCGGTCTGACTAGCTTGCAAGGCTTTATTATCAAAACTCTCCGCGACCATCCCGCGATACTCAAGATATAACGCCACGGCATTCCCAAGCCCTGTTCCGCAACTCAGCGTCAAGGTAAAGTCTTGGCGATAGTTTTCGCCATTAATCTTGGTGATCCCCACCTCGCCAAACGGCACGCGGATCGGCTGGTCAACCCCGTCCGGCCCCGCCACATCACACGGCGGGTTTTGGATTAAGTTGGCGGTAAAGTTCACATCTACCGCATACGTCGTCAGCGGCATCAAGCCGCTTAGCCATAATGCCATTGCAGATATCTTAGCTTGTCGGTTCATCATTATTGATACTCCACACTCAACGTCGCGGATGCAGTCATCTGACCGTCATTAATCCCCCCAGTCCCACTGCCAATCGGTATCACACTAAGGGTTGGCTGAGTGCTATAATTAAAATGACGCCAGACGCCTAAATTCAGATTACTGTTACCCGCCATAAGGCGTAATCCTAAGTTCTGGTCCGAGGTGGACAACACATTCGCCGCTTGGCCACTCATGCGGGGGCCATCAAATTTCAGTTTTAAGGCTGGATTACTTGCTGCATCGTCGCAACTTAGAGTATACGGAATGTCAGTTTTTCCGTAGCTAACCCCATCGATATTTTTTATGATCAGGTCGCCCATCGCCACATTGATGGGCTGTCCAATCCCGTCAGGCCCGTAGATATCACAGGTCTTCTCAACTACCGTGACCTTCACGGTTAAGGTATAGGTTTCTGCAAGGGTCGCCGCTGAACACAGCATCAAACTGCTCATCAACAGACTGGTTGCCAGCACTTTCGGCAGTCGACATCGTCTCATTGTCATAATGATGACCACTCCTACTCGTACAACATTTCAAATGCAATCAGCGCCGAATACGCCCCCGGCACAAGCTGCCCCGTTCTCACCGGCGTCACGTAATAGGTCAACTGACTTTGCCCTGAAGGCAATAACTGTGGCTCACTTTCTAACCCCAAAGGTAGCAGTGAACCATTTGGTGTTGTGATAGCCAGCCCCAATCCTTTTACCCCATTGACACGAGCGATATCCGGCATTGATGGCACACTATCTGCTAAAAAACGAATTTTGACTGCTGGTTGACTGGAGCTCCATGCTGTCATTCCCGTTTGTACATTATCTAAACGAGTCTCTGTTTCTAAACAGTCCTCTAACTCAATCTGAAACGGTACGGGTGCTCCTCTACCATTATGCTGCAAGGTACTGGTATCCAAATTCCCCATCTCGACTGATTGGTAACTAGATGTCATCGCTAGCCGACATGGGCTTTCCGTTAATGAACCTGACACGTACAACACACCATGCTGTCCATCGACATTCCAGTTATCTACTGGCCGATAGAGATTGCCATTATTATCAGCCGCCATGCCTGATAAACTGACGGTGCTGCTCAACATCGCTAGAAGTAAGCCGTATCGGAAAACGTTTTTTCTTTGTAAGTCTGTCATGCGTACTCCTTCAATATGGGCACCGTCAGTCGGGTGCTTACTCGAATTATTCGCTTTTACCATTTGGAACAACCTGACAGCTCGACGCCTGACAGCGGAAAGTCAAATTAGGGCGTCCACCATAATCATTGATGTAAGTCAGTACGGGATTATTTCCTAATTGATTAGCGCTGATGCCTAAATCATCCTGCCCAAACGGTGGCACCATGACAGGTGTAAAATCTTTGCCATCCGATGCTTTGCCATTAGTCGTCGCATTAATAATCGTGACGTAATACGGGGTTGGATTTTTCACGATATAACGTTCACCTTGTTTATCTAAGGTTAATTTGTCTTGCCATGGCGCACCGTTTTTTTCAGGCATTATCGCTTTAGGTCGATAAAACAGCTTCACTCGTGTTTGCAGAGCAATTTGCAATGTGTTTGGTTTATCGCTTTTTGGCGGTATTTCTCGTAAATTAAAATAAAATAAAGACTCACGATCTTGAGGTAACGCACTAATAGCAGGTAATGCTTCAATTTTTACTTGGCTTGATTTACCTGGCTCTAAACGCTGTATGGGCGGTAATACAACCAATGGCGATTGGATCTTCTGCCCTTCCGCATTTTCAATCCACCCTTGAGCTAAATATGGTAACTGTTTGTTGTTATTTGAAATATTGAGTGAGATTGACTTTTGTCCACCATCAAAAATAACCCGAGTCCTATCCATCGATACCGCGGAATAAGCTGTGCTGCTAAATAATGCCAAACCAATTAACCCCATGGTTGCACGATAAGAAATCGTTAATTGCATAGTTATTTACCTTTTATTTCTGTGTTCTCTCTTGAGCCATGCTTTTCGTGAATTAGGCTATTCTTGTGCTGCATAAAACTATCTTTTCACTATCACCGTTGATGCAGGTAACGTTGTCGGAATACACGGCAATAGTAATGCTTCCTGTAAAGAACCTAACTGAATAGGAAAGGTGATCTGACAAGCCTTATCTTCTCCCCAAGTCACAGTCATCACACTCTGAGGGTTAATACCACTGATATAAGCACTTCCAGAATCACCCACAATTCCTGTATTTTGCGCTTTACTGTTTTGTATTTGAGCGCCGAATGGCGGGTGGCTACCATCAGGCAATCGCAGTACTGTCATCGCTTTTTGTCCTGATACCACAGCAAAATGACGATAACCTACAGCGCCTTCTGTGAGCGTGGCTTGTACTACCGACTGCTGTGCTTCTACATTGTCTGGTAATGCATTTAAGTCAATTTGAGCCTTACTACGGTAGTAACTACTCACATCACCAACAATGGCTTTACCAAACATATTCGAGGTAATCGGTGCACCAATCCCTTTGATCGACACATCCGAAACACCATCGGTATCGACTAACATTCGCGTTCCACCTAATGTATTAATACGATGAAGTCCGCCCCCCTCTGGGGTAAAAGTCATTCCACCGCTCATTGATAGACCAAATGCACTATATTGGTTATGCATATAACTCACATTAGCCGTTAAACGTGCGATATCAGCTTGATGGGTGATAAATGCACTCCCCGTTCCACCTTTTTTGCTACTCCCGACACTCAACTGGTATGTCGTTCGATCATTGATTCGGTCGTAATAGGTCGCCCGATTTGTCGTATCGTAGCGACTACTATTCAGCGAATACCCTACGTTGGCGCCGTTACTTAAGGGGAATGAGGTCGATAGATATATACTGTCATCCTTAACACCGTTATAAACACTGCGGTTTGCCGATAAGTTAACACTGATATTTTTGAGTGAACCAATATCCATATATTTCGACAGCATGATGCTGTAATAATCATTATCCGGCTGATCCCAATAAGTTTGGTGGTTATAGTTGAGGTATAACGACATTCCTAACTCGCCGAAATTTTTATTCAGCGATATCGTATATAACTCTTTACTCCCTCCATAACGCTCACCGGTTTTCAGTGCATTTAAGAAATCAGACATCGACATAAAGTCACGCTCGGAAAAGCGATAACCTGCAAATTGAATAGTGCTATCAATCGCCTCAAAACGTTTAGAGTAATTAATACGGTAGGAACCTCCGTTTAAATTCCCCATACTCGGTAATCGGGCAAAAGATTGAGTAACATCGAAAGATAAAGCTCCAAATGCCAATAAATCACGCCCAATACCCAGCGATACGGCATTGTAATTTTTACTATTCAGGCTACCGCCAAATAGTGACCAGCCATTATTGACGCCCCACGAAAATTCACCCGTGACAAAAGAGTCCCCTTCACTGTGACGCTGATAATTAGTTGGTTGGCCTAATGCTAATTTGTATTGTATTTGCCCTGGGCGCGTTAAATAAGGCAAGCTAGCTGTATCTATTTGAAATTCTTGGGTTGTACCATCCTGTTCCTTAACTGTGATATCGAGTTTGCCACTAACAGCATCACTCAAATCCTGAATACGAAACGGCCCCGGAGCGACTTGTGTTTCATACAACACTCGCCCTTGCTGGCTAACTATTACCGTCGCATTTGTTTTTGCAATGCCTGTCACTTCTGGTGCATAGCCACGCAAATTTGGCGGGAGCATATTCAATTCAGAACGCACACTGGCGCCAATAAAACGAAATGAATCAAAGATATTAGAAACAAGGTAATCCTCCCCTAATACCAATTTAGCAGCGAGTGACGGCAATGCGCGATAGGCATAAAACCGATTCCAGTCAAAGTCTTTATTAACCGAATCACCAGAACCAGTAGCATGATTTAAACGGCCTTGCCAATCAGCGCGAAAGCGCCAAGCCCCTAAGTTCACCCCTGCAATACCATTTCCATTTAACGCATAACTATCGTGACCACCGTTATATGAATTATTGGCATTACCATTAATGTTATAGTCCAGCATCAACGCAGCAATCCCCTCATCCCAACGCGATGGTGGATCCCAGTTAGGCGCAGTGAATTCGAGATAAGCTTGTGGAATACTCACGTATAATGACGAGGTAGCTAAATCACCACGGATTTGCATCCCAGGTAAGCTACTTGCTGTAAGGCACTGTCCGTCATGCCACCATGCCAACTCTTTCTTTGCCGATGAAGTCAATCCAAATTGCTCCGCTACCTCTGGCGATATACAAGCTGTACTACCTTGTGGATCATCTTCAGGGGGATAAAAAGGCACTGACACTTCTGAAAACTGCTCGCCATTAACCTTTAATGTAAAAGAATAAGTACCGGGCATGATGTAGCCCGCACGAGAGAACTGCTCTAGATCAATGTTATTTTTATCTTCCAGATCCAGCACATCTGTATTGAATTCAATTGTCTCAGTTGCCCACAATGGCGTTGATAGACCATAGAGTGAAAAAACAATGACTAGGCCTAAGCGACTAAGGCGAAAAAATACAGGTCGTGAAGAAGACATAAATAACATCCCTAAAAATCAGGTTCAGGAAAAACGTAAGCTAAAAAGAAAAAATGACTTTTTTATTATTAGTAATAATCCAGCTTAAAACGCAGTGCGCTTTGATATTGCCCCGGACGTAAAGGCTCTTTATCGGCAACTAGCCTTAACCCATAATTCAGTACAGTATTTCCCGGCGCGATAGTTTGTTTCTCTGTGGACTGCCCTGGATAAATAGGCTTTCCATCTGCATCTTGTAATAACAGAGCAACGCCACGCGCATCTCCCGACACCGTAAACCAATTACCAGAAGCGGGGCCGTCAAAAGTCACCGTAAAAGCTTGCCAAGCAGAACCTGTATATGGCATTAAAGTGCAACCAATTAGCGTAATAGAGAAAGGGTGAACAGGGCCTTGTCCTTGCTGGCGTATTGTTCCAACGGGTAATATTCCCATGTCGACAACCTGTTCATAAGAACCGGTATCAATAGCACATGCAGAATCGACAATACTGCCATTCATATTGACACTTCCCCATAATGTGGAAGCTTGTGCTTGTACACTCGATAAAATGACGAATTGACTAACAAGTAACATGACTGAAATAGCTTTCATAACCGAGTTCCCCCCTCTTTTATATTTCCCCTAATCACTAAGTGCCTTAGGGGAATACTTCATTGGCAATAACGATTAGTTATAGGCCAATGTAAAGTTGGTCACGGCTTGGAAACTACCTGGAACAACGGTCGCATCTGACATGCCTTGCAGCGCAGCTTGAAAACTCAAAATGTTATTACCTGAGGTATAAGCACGCTCAACGGTTGAATCATTGATATTGATTTTTGCACCTGATTTATTCATCAATACAATACCTGCACCAGACGCATCACCTGTAATTTGAATTAATCCAGTATTGCTACCATTGTTTACCCACTCTGTACCTTCAAATTTCACTTCAACCATATTGTTATATTTTTGGGTAACGCCATCTTTATCTTTATATTCTGCGTTCAACGTGCAACCTTCGAGATGGATCTCAAAAGGCTGAGCTGCGGACATACCACCTTTCTGTAGGGTAACATTAGAAACCTGTCCTAAATCAATAGTTTGACTTTCATCTCCTGGAGCGATTGAGCATGGTGCTTCAATGATAGACCCCGTGAAAGTTACTGTCCCTTTTCCTGCATCCACAGCAAAAGCGGATGCACTCATTGCGCCAGAAATTAAGGTTGCTAAAATAATTTTTTTCATGATTGCCTCTGCAATATAAATATATCGTACTTAAAAAATAGGAATGTATTCACAATCCTTCAGACGTGTTTATTCCTAATTATTTAAAGATAAATAATTTAAAAAACTTTAAATAAAAAGAAATGATAAAATAACTAACCCCATAAGTTAGTTTGGTCATATCGAGAAAATATTTCGAGCTGTTTCTTCAATTCTTCCGATTGGTCAGTAGAGCTAAATACATTATGATATTGCACACAGATTTTCTTTTCCTTTTCGAATACCTGTAAAAAGACCTGATTAAAGAAATCTGTTAATGAAACATTTAATGCATTTAAAATAACAATCAATGTATCTATTGTTATATTACAAACTCCACATTCATAACGTGATATTTGTTGTTGGGAAACATTAACTAGCTTAGCTAGATCTTTTCCTGTCATCGAACGTTCTTTGCGTAATTTATGTATTTCTTTCCCGATAGCTTTGGTAAAAACAGTTCTTGAATCATCGAGTTTATTTTTCGGCATTTGTACCGCATCTACTCTCACTATTTTTCTCCATGCATTAAATTAATTACACTTACCTATTTAAATGTCACTTACATAAATATATCGAACGAAGATAACTAATAAAAATCGATATGCATAGAAACCCATTCCATTTAAAATTCCATTTTAAAATTGAATAAAAAATCTATCTTCAACATGTTTTATGCAACTTTAAGTCTATAGGTATAAATAATGTTGTATTATGTATTGTCACTGAATCAATGCCTATTAATTTACTTGAGCATTGGAGTAAAATCAAACTTCCCCCCTACCATCTGGCAGCACAGAGATCTCCTGTTTACACCATTAAAGAGTAACTTGAATATCGTAAAACCTAGCTATTTTGCTGGCTTCTAGGGCGAATCATTTTAAGACAGTCTATATAAAATGGACTTTTCAACCATAAAAACACTAATTATGACGCAAATAAAGATGAAAATTTTAAATTTTATAAATAGTCATAATCATTAATGAAAATATAAATTAATTAATTTATTAAACACCTCTTATAAAATAGCAAACAGAAAAATAAATATATATTTTTCATATAGATACAAAGCAGTCCACATTATTTTAAATAATAACCAATCTTTAAATATCAGATAAGACTCCTTCAAAAGTTAACGTTATCTTTTGATTTAGGTAATAATACTAACCACGATTTCATAATCACTTTTAAAATAATAATCAGCATAACTAAAAATAAGACGTGTTAATTTTTAGTTAATTTCATAATATTGGAAAACGACTACTAATTTAAATAATATAAATATGCAAGAAAAATGAATATACTCTTATTATGTTTATCTTATTTGAACTTAAATATACTTATAATGAGTATCATAAAGGGATAAAAACAAAATTTAAATTTTAAAACCAATTTAAATTGAAAACCATTATTATTCTCAAAAACACTTAAAGGTAACATTAAAAGCCATCAAGAGATGAATAAGTGATTTATAGATTATGAATTGAACGATAGTGTTTTAATCGCCCACTAAAAGAGGATTAAATCAATATCATTTATTCAGGATGGGAAATACTAAAAGGTAGTGAAGCAAAATGATTCACACAAAAGGATGGGAGTTAAAGTTATCTAACTAATTTTCTCATCGTCATACCTCAATAACGATCATTAATGTCATGTTAGCTTTCATCTGTTTATTTAGATTTATAAATTGCTTACGTGTAATAGTAGTCTTAACTCAAGACTTCGTTCTCTATTTCATAAACTTTATTACTGACTCGCTGCAATAGCCATGAACACAGATTGGGATATCAAGAGTATCCCCTATCATTACATTTATGAGGGATTTTTCTTTTGTGTATTTGAGGGAACAAAGGCATAAATGCAAAAAGCCCTGATTCTAAGAATCAGGGCTTCGATATCTGGCGGAACGGACGGGACTCGAACCCGCGACCCCCTGCGTGACAGGCAGGTATTCTAACCAACTGAACTACCGCTCCGAACATTCCCCTTGGGAACGCGATGCATATTACGAATACTTTCAATAACAGTCAATACTTTTTCTTGAAAAAACGTGCATTTGAACAGTTTTTAGCCTTAAAAGCGAATAACTGCTAATGAACCGTCTCCCCTTCCTCAGGCGATTGACGCCAGAGACAAGGCTTACCACCTTTTTTATCGACGATATCTAGCCGCTTTTCATGTTCAATCAGCTCTTCATCCGTCGCATAAAGTACCCTTAACCCACTGACAGGACGGTCTATCCGTTGTACTTCTTCAACATAACTTTCGTTTGAAGTATCTGCTTCCATTGAAAAAGCCAAAGACGTCTGTCCACCAGTCATCGCTAAATAGACATCAGCCAGTATCTCGGCATCGAGCAAAGCCCCATGGAGAGTTCGTTTCGTATTATCAATCAAATAGCGATCACACAACGCATCCAAGTTATTCCGTTTACCGGGAAATATTTGCCGAGCCATCACTAAACTATCCGTTATTTGGCAAAAATCGGCCGTTGGCGGTATATCTTTATTCAATTTGCTAAATTCGTAATCCATGAAGCCAATATCAAAGGGGGCGTTATGGATAATCAGCTCTGCTCCACGAATAAACTCAATAAACTCATCGGCAATATCAGCGAACACGGGTTTATCTTGTAAAAACTCATCACTGATACCATGAACCTCAAAAGCTTCAGGGTCCACGAGACGATCAGGTTTTATATAGACGTGAAAATTGCGCCCCGTCAGCCTACGATTGATAACCTCGACGGCTCCAATTTCAATAATGTTATGGCCTTCATAATGAACGCCCAGTTTGTTCATACCTGTGGTTTCAGTATCGAGGACAATTTGTCTGGTTATCGCCGTGCTCATAATGGATTTTTGTGTCAAACTAGAGATTGATGAATAAGGTAGAGTTTAACAGAAATGACAAAGCAGGTAGAAATTTTCACTGATGGTTCCTGTCTGGGTAATCCAGGTCCAGGTGGTTATGGCATTCTTCTTCGTTACCAACAGCATGAAAAGACACTCAATGAAGGTTTTTTTATGACAACCAATAACCGTATGGAGCTACTTGCTGCTATTGTTGCCCTTGAATCGTTAAAACGACCATGTGATATTATTTTAACCACCGATAGCCAATATGTTCGCCAAGGGATCACACAATGGATCCACAATTGGAAGCGTCGTCAGTGGCGTAAAGCAGATAAGTCTCCGGTAGTGAATGTTGACCTCTGGAAACGCTTAGATGCGGCTATCGCTCGCCATAAAATTGATTGGCGTTGGGTAAAAGGCCATGCAGGCCATCCGGAAAATGAAAAATGTGATGAACTCGCACGCCAAGCGGCTGAATCACCAACAAAAGAAGATACAGGTTACCAACCTACACAAGATTAAACGGGTTCAATCCCAACTTGCCTACATTTGCCCACACAGTGTAGGCCTTAATTCGTATCGCGTGTTTATCGCTGAAATTTATAATTTTTTGGTGCTATCAGAAATACGCTTTGTTGCCCCCAGTGCAGTGCCTATTTTAACTTTCGGTTGTTTAAATTTGAGCAATGTCGGAGTTAGAGGGTAAGTTCGCTTTCTCGCAACAATCACATTTAAAGTACCTACCCCTTTTATGCGCTGATTTAACCAATTTTCAGGGCCATGCCATGGAAACACCTGACAATTGCGATGGTAAAGTACTTCATAATTCAATACACTAAGCCAATCAAATACCCTTAACGTAGGAAAAAGACGGCTACAATAAGGTTGCTGTTTACGAAGGAACGGCACCATTTTACCGATCCCTAATAAGCTAAATGGGTTAAAGCCAGAAATAATTAGCCAGCCATCATCAACGAGCACACGGTCAACTTCACGCAATACCCAATGGGGGTCATGGCTATATGCCAACATGTGTGAGATTAGGCATGCGTCGATTGATTTGGCCGTAAAGGGAAGCGCTTGTGGTTCAGCGATAACTTGAAAACGAGGGTCACCATTCCCCAAACAAAACTGATGCGATACCATACACTCTTCGGTATCGACCTCAGTACTGAGGTGCCCAAGCTTAAGCAAATGAAAGCCAAATATTTTTGGCCACCAAGGGCGAAGCTGATATTGCAACGCTTGGCGATAGTGTTCCCCAAAAGGGATA
Organism: Providencia sp. PROV119; assembly: GCF_028482435.1. Taxonomy (NCBI): domain Bacteria; kingdom Pseudomonadati; phylum Pseudomonadota; class Gammaproteobacteria; order Enterobacterales; family Morganellaceae; genus Providencia; species Providencia sp. PROV119. The sequence continues at coordinate 314,044 of NZ_JAMPQL010000004.1, read as the reverse complement.
TCAGACCAACTCACAGGCATCTGGAACTTTTTTTCAATACGCGCTGGCTTCATCAAATTCCCCTTAATCAAAATAGAGAGGTCATTATGGAGTTAATACGAGTCCCTGCTTTAAATGATAACTATATTTGGATTCTGTCTGATAATAACCAACAGTGTATCATTGTTGACCCCGCGGAGTCAGAGCCAGTCCTCGAAATATTGACGCAAAAAAAGCTTACCCCAACGGCTATCTTACTGACCCATCATCACAATGACCATACTGGTGGTGTAAAAGGTATTCTGAAAAACTTCAGTAACCTACCTGTTTTTGGGCCTCAAGAGACTCAAGTTAAAGGAGCAACACAAATCGTTGAGCAAGGTGATAGTGTCAAAATTAACGATTTTAATTTTGATGTTATTGGCTTACCTGGACATACCCTTGGTCATATTGCTTTTTATCAAGCCCCTTATCTATTTTGTGGCGATACCCTGTTTTCTGCTGGGTGTGGAAGGATATTTGAGGGTACACCGGAGCAAATGTATCAATCCATTCAGAAAATTGCTGCTCTCCCTGATGACACATTAATTTGTTGTGCCCATGAATATACTCAATCTAATTTGAAATTCGCTCACCATATTTGGCCTGAAAACACGCAAATTAGCCAATATCAAGAAGAGGTTGCCGCTAAGCGAAACAAAAATCAACCAACTGTACCTACCACGCTAAAAACAGAACGAAAAGTGAATATTTTTTTACAGTGTGATAATGCACAATTGCAAAGAAAATTAAATATAAATCAAGCTAACCCACCACTTAGAGCTGTTTTTACCGTTCTACGTCAATTAAAAGATCATTATTAACGTTTAATTATTGTCTTCTTTGTGTCGGATAAGTATTATTGTTCGACTTTTACACATACAACAAAGAACCAAGACACAATGAAGACAATAGCGACTATTATCGCCATTGTTCTGCTGGCCGGATGCCAATCTTCGCCTCAACAAACCAAGCAGAACAGGTCTTCAGCAAACCACACTATAGAAACCGTTGCTCCACATAATCAGGCAGCAAGCAGACAAATCTCAACGGTAGATAACGACCTTTGGGGTTATATCAGTGATGAGCTGAAGATGGATATACCTGATAATGCTATCATCAGGGAACAGGCAAGTAACTATACAAAACAAAGTTTTCTCTACGACGTCACATTAAGGGCCGAACCTTATATGTACTGGATCGTGGACGAAATCGATAATCGTAACTTACCCATGGAATTGGCCCTGATTCCAATCATAGAAAGTTCATTCAATCCAAAAGCAACCTCACCTGCACAGGCGGCAGGATTGTGGCAAATTGTTCCTATCACCGCACGCTCTTATGGCTTAAAACAAGATCAATGGGTCGATGAGCGTCGTGACTTAGTCACATCGACTAAGGCTGCTTTTGATTTGCTCGAAAATTTAAATATCATGTTTGGACATGATTGGGAATTAACCTTAGCCGCTTATAACTGCGGTGAAGGCTGTGTACTGAATGCGATTAAGAAGAATGAAGAAGCTGGGTTGCCAACTGATTTCTGGTCGTTATCTTTACCTAAAGAAACAAAACAATATGTGCCTAAAATATTAGCGCTTAGCCAAATATTAAGAGCCCCTGAAAAATATCAAATTAAATTACCGCGTAGTAACCGAAATAGAGCGTTAACTCAAGTCGATGTTGGGCAGCAAATTACATTAACCCAAGCTGCCGAGCTAACAGGTATTTCGGAAGAGTCGCTGAAAATTTATAATTCTGGCTATAAGCGTGGTGTAACATCACCTAATGGCCCACATTATATTATGTTACCGACAGCAAAAGCGGAGCAATTAAAAGTATCACTTTCTGACCAAGCTGTTTTAGATAATATCCGTCTCGCTGTGGCTAAAAATCAGCATCAGAGATCAACCCAACCCGCCAATAATTTCACTTATAAAGTGGCTAAAGGGGAATCGGTTGCAAGTATTGCCAAAAAATTCAATACGACAAGTAAAGAGATAAAGCGGCTTAATGGAATGAAAACGGCCACTATCTATCCGGGCCAAACCCTTAAGATAAAAGGTTCAGCCCCTACTGCCAATAGTCGTAAAACCAAAACTTATAGAGTGAAGAAAGGTGACTCTTATTACAGCATAGCCAAAAGGCATGGGATCAAACTCAATGATTTAATGAGTTGGAATTCAGGTGTCAAAATGGCAGATCTAAAACCTGGTGTCACATTGAACCTCTACTTATAAAATAAGTCTCTGTCATGTACCTACCGATTAATCGGTAGGTATTACTTATTTGGTATTAAAAATTAATTATGCTTATCAATATTGGTATCATATTCAATTACCGTTAATCTTTTCTCTATTTTGTTAAAAAAACCTCTTCAAATTATTTTGCATATCGTTTTTAAGTTAAAATCATCGTTATTTTTTGTAAACAAACGAAAAGTATCTCTAATTGGATATAAAACTCCTTTAAAACTGCGCTTAATTGATATAAATAGCACTATAAGTCCTTTATCCTGCTTTATTTTTGAAAAAAAACCGCGGTCAGGTGGTGACTTATGTAATAAAAGTGCTATATTATTAGCACAGCGAAAACTGTTAGCGCTGCTAGCCCGTATTTGAATATTACTGATATAATTATTGATAATTCTAAAAATTACACCTACTTTGTTACAAAGTATATATAACCTAATGCGTTGATTAGTAAATGCTTATGTTAATAACCAAGGTGTTTTATTTAGTTTGTACTAGATTATTTAGATATAGAAATACACATAGCAAAGGTTAGTCTCGCCTGCGGAGGTGATTATGGATGAATATTCACCCAAAAATTATGATATATCTGAGTTAAAATACTTGTGTAACAGTTTGAATCGAGAAGCAATGTTAAGCTTACAGAAAACTAATACACACTGGGTCAATGATTTAAGTTCACCACAAAGTGCTAGACTTAATGAACTCATTGAACATATTGCAGCCTTCGTGTGGCAATTTAAGATAAAATATCCCAAAGAGAATCTCGTTATATCATTAGTTGAAGAGTATCTTGATGAGACTTATGATTTATTCGGAAGCCCTGTAATAACTCTAAGTGAAATTATTGACTGGCAGAGCATGAATCAAAATCTAGTTTCCGTACTTGATGATGATTTAAAGTGCCCTGCAAGCAAAACATAAAGATATTATTCGTCGCTATATAAACTATAACATAGCATGTTATAAAGCTTTTTTAATTATCAATAAAAGAAAGGGTATTATGACCAAAACTGATTATCTGATGCGTTTAAGAAAATGCACAACCATCGATACACTTGAGCGTGTTATTGAGAAAAATAAGTATGAGCTTTCTGAAGATGAGTTAGAATTGTTCTATTCAGCTGCTGACCATCGCCTTGCAGAACTCACTATGAATAAACTTTATGACAAAATCCCTGCATCGGTTTGGAAATTTGTTAGGTAACTACTTATTAATATGCACAGATAATAACTGGTTATAGCCGATAATTCATTTTATCGGCTTAATGTGTATATTGTCTTTCATTCTATTATTATACATTGTAAACAATGTATCCATCGTGCTCGTATTTTATCCAATTAAGCTTTGGATATTCATAATTAGACAACTTCTCAATAGCGCTACGCTTATTCATAAAGAATTTATAAAACCTTACAAATAATCGTCGCTTTATCTTATAAAAATAGCATTAAAATTAATAATACTCATTTCAAATTTACGATTTTGCTATTTTATCTGCCAATGAATATTAGCTTAAGTTATAAGATGAAAGAGGGGGGAAATAAACAGATAGGTTACTTAACTCATAATTGGGTGGGGGCCCTGCCAGCGACATCCCGGCACACACATCTCCTGCTGTGGCTGCTTCTTTCCAGACCTGACCAAATTAACAAGTTAGTGTTGCGGGAGAACCAACAGAGCCCCCATAGATTGCTTCCTAAAAAGCAGGAGGCATTATGCTTGATGACAACTAAAATAGCAAGAAAACTACTGCCAAGTGCTGATTTCTTGCACAAAATACGTAATTAATGATATTTATTAAAAAATAATCAACTGGTGGGTTCAATAACTAACCTAATTTCTTTGCTCGTATCATCACTAGTAGAGAGATTTTCTACTTTGGAAATCAGCAAGATATTACCATCAACAGATACTGTCGCTCTCATCGCAAGATGGGCATCTGGGCGTACTTCATTCTTTTGATAGCTTAATTCAAAAGGAAAAGGAGACTGTTTGCCTAAAGTCTCATAATATTTTTGTGATAAGATCAACGCAGGTAGTTCCGCGATTGAAATATCCGCTAAGGTTACTGTAATCACGGCATTCTGAGGCAATTTGACCTGCTGCGGAATGACAACTTGCCCTCTAATGACGTCAGTGTCTAAATGCTGCTTTGCATTATGGCTGTGATTGTTAACCTTCGTCTCTTTTACATTATTATTATTACCTTCACAACCGACCAAAAAAGCAGGCAGAACAAAGCCAATTATGCATAGGTGTAGTTTCATAATAAATGTCCAAAAAACAATTTGTTGTTAAGTATTTTTATACTAATCAGAGTGTGATTTTTACTGAAGGCGAATTGATTATAGCTAAAAAATACTCACCAACAAAATATTCTTTCAAAATGTAACAAACAACATCAAAATGTAATCAACTGTTGAACATAGCGGCCTAAACGGTAGTCATCGCCTATTTAAAATCATAGCCAGCCATGCTTTCTGCTATTGATATATAAAAGCGATAAGACAAAAAACGCTCTACCTATTTTTATGTATTAATGGGAAAATACCCGCATCTGATAAATATTAATCAACTTTCAAGGTTGCTATGAGCCCAGAATTGCAAAATTTAATCAGCCTATTGGAGCTGGAAAAAATCGAAGAGGGTATTTATCGAGGTCAAAGTGAAGATCTTGGATTACCTCAAGTATTTGGGGGGCAAGTTGTTGGTCAAGCCATGTACGCAGCGGAACAGACTATCCCCGAAGGTCGCGTAATAAATTCATTCCATAGCTATTTCTTGCGTCCTGGTGATAGCCAACGCCCTATTGTCTATGATGTCGAAATATTAAGAGATGGTGGCAGCTTTAGTACACGACGCATCAGCGCAATACAACATGGCAAGCCTATCTTTTTTATGACGGCCTCTTTCCAAGCACAAGAAGAGGGGTTTAATCACCAGAACCTCATGCCAGATGTTCCTTTACCAGAGACACTGGTATCACAGGATGAAATCATTCAACGTTTGGCAACCCAATTGCCCGAGTCGGTCAAAAAGTATGCTTTGCGCCCAAATCCTTTTGAGTTTCGGCCTATTCAATTTTACAGCCCATTTAATAACCCACCGCAAGAGCCTTTTCGTTATATTTGGTTTAAAGCCAAAGGCCAATTGCCTGATATTCCCTCATTACACAACTACTTATTAGGCTATGCGTCTGACTATAATTTTTTACCTGCAACCCTACAGCCACATGGCCGTGGGTTTATGGAGAGAGATTTGCAAGTCGCAACAATCGATCACTCAATGTGGTATCACCGACCATTTAAAATTGATGATTGGTTACTCTATGCCATTGAAAGCCCTTCAGCTTCAGGAGGACGAGGCTTTGTTAAAGGGCAAATTTATGACCGACAAGGGGTCTTAGTGGCAACAGCGGTTCAAGAAGGGGTGATCCGTAAAAGAAGGCCTCACTAAGTCAACTATAGCTAATTAGTGCGAGTACTCACTAACTATTTTGTGAGTTAAAAAACGCCCCCAGTAATGGGTTATCCAACTATTGGGGGTCATTCGCTATTTTCGCTTTAGTTTGGGATATCGTGACCGCACTCATCTATCATTATGTTTATCAAGATATTGAGATGCAGGTGTTGAACAGCTTTAGTTTGATAAACTTCCTTGTATGTTAGTACCAACTCACTTTTTGGCTTCGATCAATTATAGGCACTCTCTCCATGATAAGTGATATCAAGCCCTTCTCGCTCCTGTTCAACATCAACACGTAAGCCTGTTGTCTTATCTGCGATTAAAAATGCAAGGTAGGCAACAATTGAGGTCCAAACAACACAAATAAGTATGCTAAATGCCTGAATGCCAACTTGTTTTATCATTGTTATACCTTCTGCATACCCCATCCCCCCGAGAGCCGCCGAAGTAAACACCCCCGTGAGTAAGCACCCAACCACCCCGCAAACACCATGAACACCAAAGACATCACAAACATCATCAACTTTTAACCAACGTTTTAAAACCACAACCCCCCATAACCCAGCAATACCTGAAAGTAGGCCGATAATTAATGCTCCTGCAACTCCAACCGTTCCTGCTGCGGGTGTAACACCAACCAACCCCGCTAAGCACCCTGAGCAGGCACCTAACAATGAGGGCTTATCCCTAAATATCCATTCAGCAAGTACCCATGAAAGTATTGCTCCGGATGCCGCTACCACCGTATTAATAAATGCCAAGGCCGCGACGGAATTCGCACTTCCCGCTGACCCCGCATTAAAACCAAACCAACCGATAAATAAGATTGCGGTACCCATAAACACCATCGGCAAGTTGTGAGGCTTTATGACTTCTTTACCCAACCCTGTGCGCTTTCCAAGTAAGTAAGCACCAACAAGCCCAGCAACAGCGGCATTAATATGAACGACAGTGCCTCCAGCAAAGTCCAAAGCACCATCTTGGGCAAGGAGTCCTCCTCCCCACACCATATGAGCAATAGGCAAATAAGCAAAGGTTGTCCAAATGACAGTAAATATCAGTATTGCAGAAAATTTAACTCGTTCGCCTAATGCACCAACCACCAGCGCAACCGTCAAACAAGCGAAAGCACCTTGGAATGCGACATGAATAAATTGAGGGATGGTGGCAGATAAGCTGTCAATATTGATACCCTTGAGCATAAATTGGCTTAATCCCCCAAAAAAGCTATTACCCTCACTAAATGAAATACTGTAACCATAGATGACCCAAATCACTGAAACAAGTGCAAAAATAACCATAGTTTGCGCCATCAGTGCGAGGACATTTTTGCTTCTCAGTAACCCGCCATAAAATAAAGCAATACCCGGAACGATCATGAATAGGACTAATGCAGTGCAAACCATCATAAATGCGTTATCCGCTTTATCGACACCGTCATCAGATGCAAACACTCTTGCAGGAAAACTTGCTATAAATAGCCAACACAAACGTTGAAACAGTTTACTCATCGCTACTCTCCTATAGTGCTTCATCTTGTTTCTCGCCAGTACGGATACGTATGGCTTGCTCAAGCTCTAATACAAATATTTTCCCATCACCTACTTGCCCTGTATTTGCTGCTTTTTCTATTGACTCAATAACGAGATCAGCAAATTCATCGGAAACAGCAATTTCTAGACGCACTTTTGGTAAGAAGTCGACGGTATATTCTGCACCACGATATAATTCAGAATGTCCTTTTTGCCGCCCAAAACCACGCACTTCAGTCATCGTAAGGCCTTGTATCCCTATATCTGAAAGAGCCTCTCTGACCTCGTCTAACTTAAAAGGCTTAATAATTGCGATGATATATTTCATTTTCCCTCCGGATAATATGATCCCCTACCTATCCAGCTAAAGACGTACGACAACATCATCATTGGCTGCAACTACACTAACAGCAAATAGCATGCCAAAATTAATTATGCTTATAATTCAAATAGTCATCGCAAAAGAAAAGGCCACTCATCCGAGTGGCCTTTTGACGATGCGTTAAAAATGTGCAAACAGGCTAATTCAATAACGCTTCAGGCTCTATATCATCATGCAAATTCAACGATTCACCGACCTGTTGAAGCTGATACATTTGATAATAACGCCCTTTTTGTTGCAGTAGCTGTGTATGACTACCTTTTTCAACAATTGCACCACGATGAAGCACAACAACCTGATCGGCATCGACAATTGTGGATAATCGGTGTGCAATAACCACAAGTGTAGTCGTTTGGCGGATTATACGCAGTGCTTTTTGAATAGCCTGTTCTGTACCTGAATCGATATTGGCTGTCGCCTCATCCAGAATTAATATTTTGGGTGTTGCAACTAAGACCCGAGCCATCGCGAGTAGTTGCCTTTGCCCGACAGAAAGCGTATTCCCCTGTTCTCCTAGTAGCGAATCTAATCCTTCTGGCAGTGATCGGACATGCTCAGCTAACTGTACAACATCGAGAACCTGCCAAACTTTTTCTTGGGTTATCTCACGCCCTAACGCGACATTATCAAAGAAAGATGCCGCTAGAACGACAGGATCCTGTTGCACCATCGCGATCCCATTACGTAAAACTTGATGTGAAAGTGTGTGTAAGGAACGTCCATCAAGTAGGATCTCCCCTTGCTGCCAAGGGTAATAGCCCATAATCAGGTTTGCGATGGTACTTTTCCCACTTCCCGTGTGACCAACTAAAGCAACAAAGCTATTTTCAGGAATATGAAGATTGATATCCGTTAACACTTTTTTGTCATCACGATACGCAAAAGATAACCCCTGAATATCAATAGCACCACTTTGTAATGGCTGTATATTATTGCCATAAGCTTGTTTCGGACTATCCATTAATTCAAACACTCGCTCACCTGAAACGACCGCTTGTTGCAACATAGATTGTTGAGAGGTCAATTCGATGAGAGGCTCATTTAAACGTCCAAGATAGTTGATAAAAGCATATAAAACCCCAACACCAATTGTGCTCGTACCATCAAATCCAAACAATAACAGTAACCCACAAAGCACCGATGCCGAGATCAAGCTAAGCAGAGGTCGAAGTAATAACCCATCCAGTTTTAATGCCTTCATGCGTGCAAAGTAGTGATCTTGGCTAGCTTCTAACATTTTCTCGCCAAACCGAGCTTGTTGGCGAAATTGCTGGATCACTGTCATGCCATTGATTACTTCATTAAAGCCATTATTTATTTCAGCAAGATAAGAACGAACGCGGCGCACAATCGGAGTACTTAGCCGTTGATACACGAGCATCACCACCATCACGGCTGGAAAAATCATGACTGCCACTAAAGCCATGCGCCATTCAAGGGTAAACATCGCGATAAGCATCGCACAAATTAGCGCTAAACTACGGAAGACTGTCGGCACAACCATCACAAATAGGTCTTTAATAACTTCGGTATCATTAGTAACACGGGAAATGATTTGACCTACAGGTTGTTTATCAAACGCACTTAATGGTTGTCTTAATGCTGAGTTCATTACGTCGGTACGTAAAGCCTGAACCACGCCAACAGCCGCTTTGTTAAATAAGATCGTTTGATAATAATGTAAGAGTGCAGCAGCAATCTGTAATAACACAAAACCAACCGCTAAATATAAGGTTAACGGCATGATGATCTGTTTCTTAGCCACCATGTTGTCAATAAAATAACTAATCAGCAAAGGCCCACTGACTTCAGCCGCAGCAGCGACCCATAGCATAACAATGGCAACCGACATTGTACCGCGGTGAACTTTGCCATAGCTAAGTAAGCGTTTTAACGCTGGCCACAATGGTTTTTTCTGACTCATAAATCACCATCCAAAGTGGCTTCGATTTGTTGATAATGGTACATATCTTTATACCATCCAGGTTGGACTGATAACGTTGAGTGAATACCTTCCGCCGCAATGCTTCCTTGGGATAACACGAGAATATTATCAGCGTCGACTAACGCAGATAGGCGGTGTGCACTAATGATTAATGTTTTACCCTCTCGCCAGCGACTTAAATTTTGTAAAATAGTAAATTCAGTCTGCCCATCCACCGCCGATAACGCATCATCTAAAATTAAAATTTCGGCATTTTGCAAAATAGCGCGCGCAATAGAAATTCGCTGTTTTTGCCCACCAGACAACATTACGCCACGCTCACCCACTTGGGTTTGGTAGCCTTCAGGTAACCTCAAAATATCATCATGTACGCAAGCAATACGCGCAGCTTCCTCAATCTGCTCTACTGTGGCTTGTGGGTTGCCTAATGCGATATTCCCTGCAATCGTATCAGAGAATAAAAAAGGTGATTGGTTAACAACGGCTAAACGACCTCGCCACTCATCTAACCGAATCTCAGGTAACGGTTTCCCCTGATAAGAAATCGCGCCTTCAGTAACATCGAATTGGCGTTGGATCAGCGTAATAAGTGTTGATTTCCCTGAACCTGTCGGGCCACATAGTCCTAAAAATTGCCCCGGTTTGAGGTCAAATTGAATGTCGTGGAGTGCGACTCTATCTGTTTCAGGGTAGCTAAACGTTTTAATTCTCGCGCTCAATGCCCCTTTTTCAGCACCCAGTGATTGATGCCCATCTTCAATATCGAGCGGCTCATCAAGTAAACTTCGGATACGACTATAAGCAGCACTACCACGCTCTACGATATTAAACATCCATGCCAATGCCAGCATAGGCCAAATCATTAGCCCCAAGTACATCACAAAGCTAGTCAGTTCACCGAGCGTCAATGTTCCTTGTAATACCATCCAACTGCCACCGCCAATAGCAAGCAAGTTAGCCATACCGATAGCGATAAAAATGGTTGGGTCAAAGCGTGCATCAACTCTGGCAACATGCATATTACGCCGCCCTGCTTCTGTCGCAACCTGCTCAAATTGGTTTGATTGGTGATCTTCAAGACCAAAAGCTTTAATCATGCGAATACTGGTTAAACTCTCTTGAGCATGATTATTTAGGGATGAAAATGCGCCTTGGGCATGTTTGAAACGATGATGTAATTGGTCGCCATAGCGTTTAATAACTAGTGCCATAATTGGCATAGGAATTAATGCTAATAACGTTAACTGCCAACTGATCTCCACGCTCATCATGATCAATACCGCACATCCCATGACTAAGGAATCAACAAACGTCAGTACCCCTTCCCCCGCTGCAAAAACAACGCGGTCAACATCATTGGTTGTACGCGCTATTAAATCCCCCGTTCGATAGCGTAGATAGAAAGACTGATTTTGTAGGCTTAATTGGCGGTAGAATTTTTGTCGCAATTGTACGGCTAACTTATAGGATGCTCCGAATAACCAAATCCGCCACACATAGCGCAGCCCATACACAACGACAGCGATAAATAACATCAAGGCGACATAAGATACTAGCTGGCTCGTAGCCATCGTCTGGTTGCTAATACCATCAACAACAACGCCCACAAGCCGTGGAGGAACAAGCTGTAAAATAGCAATAATAATGAGAAAGCAAACCGCGCCAACATAGCGCCGCCATTCACTAAGAAAATACCAGCTTAATTGTGAAAATAATCGCACTGAGTTACTGCCTTGAATAAGATTTAATATTTGCCATTATGTGGCATCCTAACGATGCAAAACAATTGAGAAAAGCAGAACTAACAACACTAATCAGGAATAGGTAGCGCTGTCGTATACTTGATTTTTTCCATTGCAAAACTAGAGGTTACATCAATCAGGCCATGAACGCCATTAACCAGTTTCTTATAAAATAGATCGTAGGATTTCATATCTTTGACTTCGACTTGCATCAGATAATCATACTCTCCTGCCATACGGTAAAACATAAGGACTTCAGGGAGTTGGCTAACAAAAGAGACAAATTGTTCATACCACTCGCTGTTATGGTGTTGCGTTTTGATCATAACAATAACCGTTAGACCGAGACCTAATTTTTCCCCATCAAGCAAGGTCACTCGGTGGCGAATGTACCCTTCATCCTCCAAGCGTTTCAACCTTTTCCAACAAGGAGTCGACGTCAAGTTAACGGCCTCTGCAAGTGCATTTAAAGATAGACTACTGTCATTTTGCAACAAGCGAAGCAACTTTTTATCTATCTTATCTAACATAGGTATTCTCTTTTTATTTATAAAAAAATATCACTGTCGACTTTATATAATAGAATGATTTTACCTAAATAGATTTACGACAGCATAAATAATTCATCAATAACCACAAAAAGACAAAAATTTCCCTGTTCATCACACGCTAGCATCATTACCATGACCCATCAGTTAAGTATTTATATTTTTGAGTAGGAGAAGTATTTATGAAACGTGCTGTTGTTGTCTTCAGTGGTGGTCAAGACTCGACGACTTGTCTCATTCAAGCTTTAAAAATGTATGATGAAGTCCATTGTGTCACCTTTGATTATGGACAACGTCATCGGCTTGAAATTGAAGTGGCTCAAAAGCTAAGCCATTCACTGGGTGCAGCCGCGCATAAAATCCTTGATGTAAACCTACTCAATGAGTTAGCCGTAAGCAGTTTGACCCGCGACAATATCCCTGTACCCGACTATAACGAAAGTGCAGCTAATGGGCTACCTAGCACTTTTGTTCCGGGTAGAAACATTCTCTTTTTAACGCTTGCAGCCATCTACGCTTACCAAGTCCAAGCAGAGGCGGTTATCACAGGCGTATGTGAAACCGATTTTTCAGGCTACCCTGATTGCCGAGACGAATTTGTTAAAGCACTTAACCATGCCGTAAACCTTGGGCTAGCAAAAGATATCCGCTTTGAAACGCCTTTAATGTGGCTCGATAAAGCACAAACATGGGCACTTGCAGACTATTATGGGTATTTAGAAACCATACGTGAGCAAACGTTGACTTGTTATAATGGTATACAAGGTGACGGTTGTGGGGAGTGTGCTGCATGCCACCTTCGCAGTAAAGGCTTGAACTATTATTTAAGCCATAAAGAGTCGGTGTTAGCTTCTCTAAAAAAACTCGCTAATCTCGCTTAGTACTTTGCTTGCTAACCACACCGGAGAGTTAGCAACTTTCCGGTGTTAATGATTAAGCGGTAATAAAATCTTCAGTACTGCTTTTGGATAATAACTCAAGTTTTTCGCGCAGTTCCCCTTCAATCTTAATGGATTTATTCAGCGCTAAATCAATAAAGACAAAAGTCACCTTTGCATCTGACACCACTTCTCTCTTACCTTGCCTTTCGCGTGTTATTTGCTGATAGCACAACGCACTTTTAGTACCAATTTTTTCAATACGCGTTGTCACTGTTAGCTCATCGCCAAGTATGGCACCATGAAAATAGTTCACATTGATATTAACCGCCACCATGGCAAGCTGGCTTTTTAGCGCCCAGCCCAGAAAATTGTGCTCATCCATACAAGCCCATCTATCTGATTCATAAAACTCCAGATAACGTGCGTTGTTCACATGTTGGAAAACATCAATATGATAACCACGTACTTTAATTTGCGTTGCCATAACTACTCCGACCAGTTGCTATTCGTTACAAAAATATAACAAACAATCATGCTATTTGCTGAAATGTTCTATTTTCTTCGATGCTGATCGCGTTTTTTATGTACCAAGGTAAGTATTACAATAATAGGATCGTCTTAGATCACACTATAATATTGGCATTCATCACAAATAAGATTAAGTGCCCACAACAAGGTGGGCACACAGCTCACTATAGCGCTAGCTTGCCTCTGTTTTTCTCTAAAAATGCAGGCCCTATTCCACGTACTTCCAAAATATTTTCAAGAGTATTAAATGCGCCATACTTCTCCCTATACTCAACGATAGCTTTCGCTTTTTGTATGCCAATTCCATGAAGCTTTTTCGCTAACTCTTCGGCACTCGCTTGGTTGATGTTCACTTGATTTGTCTCTTTCAAATTCTCCGATGGTTTTTCCTCCTTAGGTTTTTTACTAACCACCGCCGCCACTGGCTTATCAGCTTCTGCTTTTTTTGCTAGCGCCGATTGTGAGCACATTAATATCGTCAGAATAACGGCAGCGCTGCCTAATGATTGCTTTATAAATTTCATCCATGTCATTGATGTTCTCCTGTTTAAATTGAGATGCCACAATGCCAAATTTATTATGCAAAAGCTTTTTTGTGATGATAGAAATGAGAAAGGCCACCCAAAGGTGGCCTCAACTTATTTTTGTTGCACTTAGAATTACGAGCGGCTTCGCAATTTAGTCTAAATTAATCACTTCAATTTTGGCGTTATTACGTAAGTTCTGAATCAAAGCTTCATTTACCGCCATTCCCATCATACCACGGTAGTTTGCGGTTAACTGCGCAAGCTCTTTATCTGAAGCTTTGCCTGGGATCACTTTATCAAGTTGAATAATGACTAAATTATCTTTTTCATCACGCACTGTTGTATAAGTTGCTTTGCCGTCAGCAGGTTTCGCCATTGCCATTGCCGCGCCAATAACTGGCGTTTGAGGCATCAAGCGTGAAACCTTTTCAGGTGCAGAAAACTGAATATTTGCAGTATCACCTTTACCTTCTTTCAAGGCTGCGACTAATTTCTCGCCTTCAGCTTTTAATGCTGCATTCGCTTTCTGGCGTTTAACGAGTGTTTCAACTTGAGATTTAACAGCTTCTAATGGTTGAGTTTGCTCCGGTGCATATTGTGATACACGGACAACAAATGCACGGTCACCTTGAACGTCGATAACATCTGAGTTAATCCCCGTAGAACCATTTTGATCCACTAAACGTTCACTGAATATTTCGTTGATCACTTTAGGGTAATTAAGCGCTGCTGGCGGATTATTTTTATCAAACCAATCCGTTGCCACCACTTTTAAACCTGATACTTCTTCAACTGAAGCAAGTGACTCATTATCATTTGTGGCCGCTTCACTGACTTTCTGCTGTAAGTCATAAAACTGCTTACTATTTTTGTCCTGAATCAGTTTATTTTTAATCTCATCCTTCACCGAGTCGAGAGGCTTAATACTTTCAGGTTTGATATCATCCAAACGGAAAATCACAAAATTTGAATCTGACTTAATAGGTGTAGAGATTTGCCCTTTTTCCGTTAAGTTAGCGTTAACGATTTCAGAGGGCGTCGAGGCTTCTTCCATCCAACCAATGATACCTTTATTACCCGCACTAAGCTTATCGGTTGATTTCTCAGTCGCTAACGCCACAAAATCAGCACCGGCTTTTAGCTCATCAATGATAGCGTTAGCTTCTTTCTCTGACGCCACTTGGATCATACTGTAGTGCTTTTGCTCAGCTTGAGTGTAGTTTTTTAGGTTTTGCTCATAATACGTTTTTACCTCTTCATCAGTGACTGATTGTGGAGGTAAAGCTGCCGCGTCTATTTCTACATAGCTAACTTGCACTTTCTCAGGAGCAATAAAGCTATCCTGATTCGCATTATAGTAAGCTTTAATTTCATCTTCAGTCGCCGTCTGCTTTGCTTGTTCATCGGCTAACGAAAGGGTCGCTACACGAATTTCGCGCTCTTGTAAAACGAGCTCTGCATATGTTTTCACTTCTGAAGGTAGCGCAAAATCGGTTTTAATAAATGAATCAGAAAGCTGAGAGAGAATTAAATTAGCACGGACTTGTTCCGCTAAGTTATCAGCACTGTAGTTATTTGCTGCCAATATCTGACGATACTTATCGCCATCAAATTTTCCATTAGTTTGGAATACTGGCATTTCAAAAATTGCATCCTTTACCTGCTGATCACTGGCAGATAAGTTTAATTCATTAGCATACTCAGCCATTAACGTACTGTTAATCAAGTTATTTAAAACCTGATTACGCAAAAATTTCATGCTCTCTTCATTGCCAGCAATTTCAGAGAACTTATCACCCAAGGAATCTTGTAAAGACTGACGCTCTTGCGAGAAAGCCGTTTGGAATTGCTCCCTGCTAATTGACTGTCCATTAACTTTAGCAGCATCATTACTTGAACCGCCAATCATGTAACCAGCAACCCCTGTCAGCACGAATGACAGGATAATAATAGCCAGTAGCACTTTGATAAAAGGACTGTTCGCTTTCGTGCGTAGATTGTCCATCATAAAAAGGCTTAACTCCGCTTGTTAAATTCAATTTCCTAATAATACGCTAATCTTAACCCAGATTGAAAAAAAAGCGCACCATTTCCATGATGCGCCTCTATATTAGCTGATTAATATTATTCAGTCAGTGTGTGTTTTAGAAAAAATAAAACAAAACCAAAAGAAAACTGAATTAGCTATTAACCGCGTCTTTTAAACCTTTGCCCGGACGGAAAGCAGGTACTTTCGCCGCAGCGATCTTAATCTCTTTACCTGTTTGTGGGTTACGTCCTGTACGAGCGGCACGCTCACGAACAGTGAATGTACCAAAGCCAACTAAAGCAACATCGTCACCTTTGCTTAGTGAAGTCGTTACAGATGCAACAAACGCATCAACAACGCGACCAGCTGCAGCTTTAGAAATGTTCGCTTCAGAAGCGATTTGATCAATCAGTTGAGACTTATTCACTCTTATCATCCCCATATTAGTTTTGACTATGATCTTAATTAGGCTATTAAGCTAATTAATGATGCAGCCGTTATATCAATCCTGAATGCCAATGGCAAGAGAACAGATTACATCCAAATAATTATCAGAATCATCGTTAAATTAGCGACGAAAAAAAAGACTGACAACCCCTAAATTAGCTGTCAGTCTCATTTTTATGTAAACTTCTTGATTCAGCTCACTCTTTTTGACTTATTTTTTACGATTTCCGCACCAAATGGTGGGTTCGCTAGTGCTAAAGAGAGTACCTCTTCAATTGTTTTAACCGGATGAATTTCCAAATCTGCAATAACGTTTTCTGGAATTTCTTCCAAGTCACGTTTATTCTCAAATGGAATTAATACTGTCTTGATGCCACCGCGGTGTGCCGCAAGTAATTTCTCTTTCAGACCACCAATCGGTAAAACAAGACCTCTTAAAGTAATTTCACCCGTCATTGCTACATCAGCTTTAACAGGATTCCCCGTTAAACAAGACACCAACGCGGTTGACATTGCAATCCCCGCACTTGGGCCATCTTTTGGCGTCGCACCTTCCGGAACGTGTACATGGATATCGCGTTTTTCATAGAAATCGCTATTGATACCCAGTTTTTCTGCTCGAGCACGTACTACGGTTAATGCCGCTTGGATGGATTCCTGCATAACTTCACCGAGTGAACCGGTATACGTGAGTTTACCTTTGCCCGGAACACAAGCTGTCTCGATGGTTAATAAATCACCACCTACTTCTGTCCATGCAAGACCTGTCACTTGACCAACTCGGTTTTCAGTATCTGCTTGCCCGTAATCGAATTTGCGCACACCTAAAAAGTCTTTTAGGTTGTCAGCGTTAATTTCGATATGTTTAAGCTTTTTATCCATCAATAAGGCTTTCACCGCTTTACGGCACAATTTCGAAATTTCACGTTCGAGGCCACGCACACCAGCTTCACGCGTGTAATAACGAATAATACCGATTAATGCACTGTCATCGATGGTTAGCTCACCTTTTTTCAAGGCATTACGCTGAACTTGTTTTGGCAATAAGTGTTGCTTAGCAATATTCAGCTTTTCATCTTCCGTATAACCGGAAAGACGGATCACTTCCATACGGTCAAGTAACGGCGCTGGGATGTTCATTGAGTTCGACGTAGCAACAAACATCACATCTGACAGATCGTAATCCACTTCCAAATAGTGATCGTTAAAGGCGACGTTTTGCTCAGGATCTAATACCTCTAACAATGCGGATGCTGGATCGCCACGCATATCAGAAGACATTTTATCGATCTCATCTAACAGGAATAGTGGGTTTTTTACCCCAACTTTTGCCATTTTCTGGATCAATTTACCCGGCATAGAACCGATATAGGTACGACGGTGACCACGGATCTCCGCTTCGTCACGCACACCACCTAACGCCATACGGGTATACTGGCGCCCTGTCGCTTTCGCAATAGATTGCCCAAGAGAAGTTTTACCAACCCCCGGAGGCCCTACCAGACATAAAATAGGCCCTTTAATTTTGCTAACACGGCTTTGTACTGCCAGATACTCTAAAATACGCTCTTTAACGCGCTCTAAGCCATAATGGTCTTTATCAAGGACTTCTTGCGCCTTAACAAGATCTTTTTTCACTTTGCTGCGCGCATGCCATGGCACCTGCACCATCCAGTCAATATAGCTACGTACGACGGTGGCTTCAGCCGACATCGGAGACATCATTTTTAGCTTCTGCAACTCAGCTTCCGCTTTTTCATGAGCCTCTTTTGGCATCTTCGCTTCTTCAATTTTACGTTTCAGCGCTTCGTATTCATCTGGCGCGTCATCCATTTCACCAAGCTCTTTTTGAATCGCTTTCATTTGCTCATTCAAATAGTATTCGCGTTGGCTTTTTTCCATCTGTTTTTTAACACGATTACGGATGCGTTTTTCAACTTGCAGCAGCTCAGTTTCTGACTCCATCATGGCCATCAGGAACTCAACACGCTCGGCGACATTCGCCATCTCCAATACGCGCTGTTTATCTGCCAATTTCAATGGCATATGAGAGGCTATTGTGTCCGCTAGTTTATCGAGTTGATCTTGTTCAATCGAGTGTAGCGAGGTCAGCACCTCAGGCGGAATTTTTTTGTTCAGTTTGATGTAGCTTTCGAACTGACTGACTATCGTGCGATAAAGAACCTCTTGTTCTTTTTCATCAAGAAGCTCTGCAACTTGCGTTTTAGCACCCGCTTCATTGTAAAAGTTATCAGTTCCCGCAACGTGTTTCACTGATTCAGGCTGTAACAGTTCAGCTTGTGCTAAGAAATATTCACCATTGTCAGTTAAACTGCTTATGCGTGCTCTTCTTAAACCTTCAACTAATACTTTAACTGTGCCATCGGGCAATTTCAGCATTTGAATAACTGAAGCAACGGTGCCAACAGAAAATAAATCGTTAACCCCAGGCTCATCAGTTGAGGCCTCTTTTTGGGCTACCAGCATTACTTGCTTGTCATGATCCATCGCTGCTTCCAGACTGTGAATGGATTTTTCACGTCCAACAAACAGTGGGATCACCATATGTGGGTACACCACTACATCACGCAGAGGCAATACTGGTATTTCTATGCGTTCGGAACGCTCAGGATTCATAAAGCTCTCTCTTCGTTTAGCTTACGCTAGTTTAAGGGTTTCCAACTATTGTTTAGAAAGTAATTATTTTAAAAACAAAGAAACCACACTCAGAATATAAACTATATGGGGATAAGATTTTAGCATTCAATGGGTACTTGAAGATAAAAAGTGAAATGAGGGGAGGATCCCTCATTTCACTGATAACTTTTTGGTGCTAAATCCTAGGCGCTAATTATCACCAGAGGCTTGGGCATCAGGCTTGCTGTAGATCAGTAATGGCTCTGATTGTTCATTAATCACATTCTCATCAACAACGACTTTTTCAACACCTTCCATAGAAGGCAGATCGTACATTGTATTTAGTAATGCGGCTTCAACAATTGAGCGTAAGCCACGAGCCCCGGTTTTACGAGCCATTGCCTTTTTAGCAATCGCTTTTAAGGCTTCTTCACGGAACTCTAACTCTGTCCCTTCAAGGCTAAATAGCGCTTGATATTGCTTGGTTAATGCGTTCTTCGGTTCCTGCAAAATCTGAATCAATGCTTCTTCACTCAATTCAGTTAATGTCGCAACAACAGGCAAACGACCAATAAACTCAGGGATCAGACCAAATTTGATTAAATCTTCTGGTTCTGTTTGCGTTAACAACTCACCTTCACTGATTTTGTCAGATTCGCCTTTGACTTCCGCAGCGAAACCAATACCTGAACGTGTGTTTAAACGCTGACCGATGACTTTATCAAGCCCTGCAAACGCACCACCACAGATAAATAAGATTTTAGAGGTATCAACCTGTAAAAACTCTTGTTGAGGATGCTTGCGACCACCTTGTGGAGGAACCGCCGCCACTGTTCCTTCAATGAGTTTCAGTAGCGCTTGCTGTACCCCTTCCCCTGAAACATCACGGGTAATGGATGGGTTATCTGATTTACGCGAAATTTTGTCAATTTCATCAATGTAAACAATACCGCGTTGAGCTTTTTCTACATCGTAGTCGCATTTTTGCAGTAATTTTTGGATGATATTTTCGACATCTTCCCCCACGTAACCCGCTTCGGTTAATGTGGTTGCATCAGCCATCGTAAATGGCACATCCAAGTAACGAGCCAACGTCTCAGCCAACAGTGTTTTACCGCTACCTGTTGGGCCGATCAGCAAAATATTACTTTTACCAAGCTCTACCCCTTCAGCAGTGGTATCTCCATTACGTAAACGCTTGTAATGGTTATAAACAGCAACAGAAAGTACTTTCTTCGCTTGTTCTTGACCTATGACGTAATCATCAAGATGCTCTCTAATTTCATGGGGAGTAGGCAGTGCACTACGCTCACGATGAGGAGCTAACTCTTTGATCTCTTCACGGATGATATCGAGGCATAAATCGACACATTCATCACAAATATAGACTGACGGACCGGCAATCAGCTTGCGGACTTCATGCTGACTTTTTCCGCAGAAAGAGCAGTACAACAGCTTACCTGACCCCTCTTTGCGTTTTTCTGTCATCAGTTGACCTCACTTATCGTCAAACTACCCTGTTTATTTGCTGGATAAACAACCTAAAACAGGATAATAAATTTCTTTAATATTAATTAAGTATGGATAAATCCTAGCTAATTAACGGCTAGTATAAATATGGTCGACCAAACCATACTCTTTGGCTTCATCTGCAGACAAGAAACGATCGCGTTCAGTATCACGATTAATCTCTTCAACTGATTTACCTGTGTGCAATGCCATTAATTCATTCATTCGAGTTTTCACTTTCAGAATTTCCTGAGCGTGAATTTGAATGTCTGTCGCTTGCCCTTGATAACCGCCCAATGGTTGGTGGATCATCACACGAGAGTTCGGCAAGCAGAAGCGTTTGCCTTTAGTCCCCGCAGCCAGCAAGAAAGAGCCCATAGAGCAAGCTTGCCCCATACAGATTGTGCTGACATCCGGCTTAATAAATTGCATTGTGTCATAGATAGACATACCTGCGGTGATCACACCACCAGGGGAGTTGATGTAAAGTTGGATATCTTTTTCTGGGTTTTCCGCTTCCAGAAATAGCATCTGTGCGACAATTAAGTTCGCCATATGATCTTCCACCTGACCTGTCAGGAAGATAATACGTTCTTTTAACAGACGTGAATAAATATCGTATGAACGTTCACCCCGAGAGGTCTGCTCAATGACCATTGGCACTAGAGCCATTTGGGATGCTAGATTTTCCTGACCGCCAAAATATGACATCGAAATCTCCTATTAAAAACTATCTGGTGCTTGCGCCTAAATTTGCTGTTTGTTCGACTTTTAAGCATTCTAAGCAGCAAACAAACAGTTTGTCTTTAAAAATTCTCTATCTTGCCTATTTCCACTATTATCTCATCTCGTTATTTCTTTTAAGTTAACTAAAAAGCTGTTAATAGAGATGAGCATGAACACAGCGAATGACGCCGTAGAAAACAAGACCCACTATAAAATAGTTTAACACAAGTCTGTAAGGATTCACGGATTTGTTCTTTCAGATAACCGAGAACCAAACAGCCTATCTTATGTGAATATACCGCAGCGCTTATAATAAAATTAGGGCGAAAATGTGATTTTCAAGACGATTGGTGCGCCTACCTTAAATAATTCGAGTGGTAATAAAGCGACAAGTAAGCCATCTTAGGCAGCACAAATGGCTAATAAACCCCAAGCTCAGCCTCTATCTAGGCACCCTCACCCTAACTTGAAATGTGATAACTCTAATTGGCAAAAAACCCGCAGCGCAATGCCACGGGTTTATTATTTGCACAACTTAAAAAGCGAAATTAACCCGCTTGAACTTGGTTCATCAGTTCTGTGAAGTTAGTTTCTTTTTCAGTCACTTTCGCAACTTCAAGAACTTTCTCAACCGCTTGTTCTTCTAATGCTAAGTTACGAACACTATTCATCAGCTCATTATTTTTGCTGTAGTATTCGATAACTTCTGCTGGATCTTCATAAGCTGACGCCATTTCTTCGATCAATGCTTTAACACGATCTTCATCAGCTTTCAGCTCATTAGCGCTGATCACTTCACCTAACAGCAGACCGATAACAACGCGACGTTTTGCTTGTTCTTCGAACAGTTCACGTGGCAGTTCCATCGCTTGCTTCTCGTTACCACCAAAGCGTTGAGCAGCTTGACGACGCAGAACGTCAATTTCGCCATCAACCACAGCAGCAGGAACTTCGATTTCGTTTGCGTTAACTAGACCATCTAAAACTTGCGCTTTAATACGGTTACGAACTGCATTTTTCAGTTCACGTTCCATATTTTTACGAACTTCAGCACGCAGACCTTCTAAAGTACCATCAACGATACCGAAACGCTTGATGAACTCTTCAGTGAATTCTGGCAGTTCACGTTGCTCAACTTTCTTCAGAACGATAGCAAACTTCGCTGCTTTACCTTTCAGGTTTTCAGCGTGGTAATCTTCTGGGAAGTTAACTTCGATATCAAACTCTTCGCCTGCTTTGTGACCAACGATGCCATCTTCAAAGCCAGGGATCATACGACCTTCGCCCATAACCAGTGCGAAATCTTCTGCTTTGCCGCCTTCGAACTCTTCACCATCGATTGAGCCAGTGAAGTTAATAGTGATACGTGAATCCGCAGTTGCCGCTTCAGAAACTTCTTTCCACTGAGCTTGTTGCTTACGCAGCGTTTCCAGCATGTTTTCCAGATCTTCATCTTTTACAGAAACAACTGGTTTTTCAACTTCGATAGTTTCCAGACCTTTCAGCTCGATTTCTGGATAAACTTCGAATTCAACTGAGTAAACAAAATCTTTACCATCTTCCAGCATTTCAGGTTTGTAGCTAGGCGCACCTGCTGGATTGATTTTTTGTTCGATGATCGCGTTGATGAAGTTACGTTGCATCACATCGCCCAGAACGTCTTGCATAACAGACGCGCCGTAACGCTGTTTAACGATGTTCATTGGTACTTTCCCTTTACGGAAACCATCAACACGTACTTTCTTCGCGACATTAACCAGCTCGCTGTTTACTGCTTTTTCAATATCGGCAGCAGGAACGGTGATTGTTACACGACGCCCAAGGCCTTGAGTCGTTTCAACAGAAACTTGCATCTTCTTACCTCAAAAAAAATCTTAGTGATCGGTCTACTCCAGAGTTTGGTCATTAAATCATAACGACCTTCTCCCTTCCAGAACCGGGGGCGTTGCTTACACAACGGTCATCCCTGATATCAGAAGCGTCCCGAAACCTTACTGAAAATTAGACGCGACATTATACCGATGCAGATGCTCCGAGTCGAGAAAAGCTGATAAAAGAAGCGATCAATCCGCTTTATTTGTGACTTTTCCGACTAAAAAATGTCTTCTCCACGCAAATTGGAGAAAAAATGCTCATCGAAATTAATGTCAACATCGTAAAATGATGTGAATCATTTCATCACAATGACAGTAAAACAGAGAATGAGTCAATCAGCCGTTTGTTTTACCACCACCACGACATGCAGGTGAATTTAATGCCGTATCCGCCAATTCCCCCCATTCTGTCGGGGTATACGTATGGAGCGCTAATGCGTGGATACTTCCTGCTAATTCGTCCGCCAAAATAGCATAAATTTCGCGATGACGGCCAACCATACGTTTATTTTCAAATTTTTCACTGACTAAAACCACCTTAAAGTGGCTTTCTGAACCAGCAGGCACATTATGTTGATAGCTTTCATTGATCACTTCAAGATGAGCAGGTTCAAAGGCTGTATGCAACTTTTGCTGAATACGTGACTGCATATTCTGCGGTGCATTTATCCCCATAAAAATAACTCCTTTCTTCAACCAACATTTACGTTTTTTTTGTTATCTTTTTTTGTCACGGTAGAGGACAATCACTCTACAATGATATGATAAATACCCGCTTTGGCGAATTTTTTCTAAAATGGTTGTCTAACCCTTTAGAAAATCCGTCACAATGGCACTATACCCTATAAAACATAACAGGGTTCGTTAGATTGCACCATAACGGAACAGACTCAATTAGGAAAGATTAACTGGAAAAAATTATGTTAAGAAAACTTTGTTTTCCACTTTTTGCACTATTTCTTCTAGCAGGTTGTGCAACAAGCAATAACACTTTATCGCTCGAACCCAAAATCACGCTACCTGCGCGCAACCCGACACTCAATGCAACCGCAATTAGTGTGAGTAGCGTTGATAACCGACCATCAAAATCACTTACGGAACTCAACCGTAATGGGAGTTTAGTGGTCTTGTCACCTTCGCGTGATCCTCGCTATTTAATGCAAGAAGCGGTTGAGAAACAAATGGCAGCACGTGGTTTTATGGTGTCGTCACCCGCGAGTGTTAACTTAGTCGTACAATTAAATCAATTAAACGCCCAAGTCACTGAAGGCAGTCTACGTCACAATATCACGGTAAACACCAGTGTGACCGTTAATGCGACAGCGCCTAACGGCTCGACGAAATCACGTACTTTTACGCGTAATTACAACAACCAAGAATTACTTGGTGCAAGTAACGATAAAATAGAAAAAGCGATCAATATCGCGTTAACAGATTTAATTAATGATATGGCAAATGACCAAGAATTGACGCAGTTTATTAGACAAAACGCTCGGTAATCGCCCTTCATTATTATACGGTAAGAGCCTATTTCTATAGGCTCTTAAAAGTGTGGTGCTATTACTACAATAAGCAACCAATA
The DNA here is from genome assembly GCF_028482435.1 of Providencia sp. PROV119. Lineage (NCBI taxonomy): Bacteria > Pseudomonadati > Pseudomonadota > Gammaproteobacteria > Enterobacterales > Morganellaceae > Providencia > Providencia sp. PROV119. The sequence continues at coordinate 289,419 of NZ_JAMPQL010000004.1, read as the reverse complement.
ACGGAAGTCCTCTATTTTACAAATAACCAATCATAGGAAGATTATGTCCCGTGCCTTTTTACCTAACTCAGTCATTTTAATCCTATTAGGTTTTGTTTCCGGCCTTCCGTTAGCCCTTACCGCAGGTACATTACAAGCTTGGTTAACAGTTGAAAACATCGATATCAAAACAATCGGTTTCTTTTCGCTTGTTGGTCAAGCTTATGTTTTAAAGTTTCTGTGGTCTCCCATGATGGACAGATATACGCCTCCTTTTTTTGGTCGGCGTCGAGGTTGGTTACTCACCACACAGATCCTACTTATTATTAGCATAGGGGCGATGGGTTTTATGAATCCATCCGAACACCTATGGTGGTTAGCAGCACTTGCCGTCATGGTTGCCTTTTGCTCCGCCTCACAAGATATTGTCTTCGATGCTTATAAAACCGATTTGCTCAGTGCAGAGGAAAGAGGTTTTGGTGCCGCCGTGTCGGTGATGGGGTATCGCATCAGTATGTTAGTTTCAGGTGGATTAGCATTATGGATGGCAGATACGTTTCTCACATGGAAACAGCTCTATCTACTCATGGCGGGGTTAATGCTAATCGGTGTTGTAGCGACGCTGCTTGCCAAAGAGCCTGAAGATAATGGCGCACCACCAACTTCACTAAAAAAAGCTATCTATGAACCATTAGCTGAATTTTTCAGCCGTAACAATGCTTGGTTGATCCTGCTGTTACTGGTGTTTTATAAAATGGGTGATGCTTTTGTTATGGCACTTAACACCAATTTTCTACTGCATGGGCTAGGGTTTAGCTTAAGTGAAGTCGGCACTGTCAATAAAACAGTAGGTATGCTGGCGACCATTATTGGGGCGTTATTTGGCGGTTATTTGATGAAAAAAATGAGCTTATTTAACGCGCTCTTTATTTTCGGAATATTACAAGGCGTATCTAATATCGGCTATTGGTTCCTTGCAGTCACGCCACCTAACATCATGACTATGGGAACAATTATTTTCCTTGAGAACCTTTTCTCAGGAATGGGTACCGCCGCCTTTGTTGCCTTATTGATGACCTTATGTAATAAGTCTCTTTCTGCCACACAATTTGCTTTGCTATCTGCACTTTCCGCAGTAGGACGCGTATATATCGGCCCTGTTGCCAGTATTCTTGTGAGTGCTTATGATTGGCCAATCTTTTATTTACTCTCGATTATCGTTGCTCTACCGGGGATCTTGCTGCTACTTGCCTGCCGCACATCGCTTATCTATACCCAAACAACTGGGCTATTCCAGCGCCGTGAACAATATGCAAAAGCCTACAAAATCGCGGTTTACTTATTCTTGCTAGCTATTAGCATCCTTGCTATTTGGCTAATAACGCTCTTAATCAGCTCATTCTCATCTGTCAAAATCTATCTGTTTACAACTCATCTATCACTTTGGCTTTCCTTGCCTGAATATCAAAATAGCATCTTCAATACCGGCGTTGGGATTGGGGCATTAAGTTTGATTATTGGTGGATGCCTTGATTTCTTTGCAGTCAAGAAAGTAGTTAAAAAAGCTGTTAATTAATCAAAAAAAATTAATAACTAGAGTAATTATCCCGAAATAAGATAAATCTGTTTCGGGTTTTTCTTGACCTTTTAAATTAGATCTGACTAGCAAATATTGATATCCCTCGCGTCATATCGTGATGTATATCACTTATTCAATGAAATATATTTTTTAATTACAAATGAAAAGCCTAATATCTCACACGTTAAGGGCTAATCAGCCTCACGGCTGAATAATAAATATCGTTAATACTCAAACGAAAATAATATATTATGAAAAAACAACTTCTCTGCGCCGCGGCACTCGTATCTTTAGCTGGAACAGCGAATGCAGACGACGGCTTTCTTGGCTATCAGAATGGTTTCGCGGATATCAATGTCAACTATCTAGACTGGTCTCACCGCACCGAAACTAAGTCAGAATACACTTCTCGTAAAAAAGACTTTGCCTACATTGAGTTAGAAGGCGGTGCTAACTTCAATTGGGGGGAATTATACGGCTTCTTTGATGTGGAAAACCCATTCCATAAACGCCGTACTGAACCAGGTCGTAACCAACGTTATACAATCAAAACCACGGGACGTTTCTATTTAGGTGACAGTGGCTTTAACGTATATGGACACGTCTATGGTACTTGGTCACTGCCAGGAGCTAAATATGGTGGTAATTTCCATGAAGTCAATACATTGTATGGTTTAGGATACAACACTGCATTTGGTGACCTGTGGTTCAAACCATTTATTGCAATGCACTATGTCGATCAATCGTTTTATTCAGGTAATAACGGCTATGTCGTCGGCTGGGTTGCTGGTTATGGATTCAAAATGTTTGAAGAGAATTTCATGATCACTAACTGGCACGAAATGGAGTTTGCACGCCATAAACGTTATGGCAGCGGTAACGGTGGTCGTGATGGTGTCAATGGTGCATTAGCATTTTGGTGGAATGCAACACCAAATTTAGCAGCAGGTGTTCAATATCGCTACGCTGATAACAAGTTAGGTGAAAATTTCTATCAAGATGCGATTATTTATACATTAAAATATACGTTCTAAATAGCTCACTTAAGTCAACATGAATACTTATAGAAAAATTTAAAAACTCTCTTTTCTTTTCAAGAAAGTAACAATTTTTCTTAGCTATTTTGGCCGGTAAGGTGGTGCTAGCCGCCTTATCGGCATTAAAAATCGTAATTTCACCTATCATTTTATTTAACAATCATAGCAGTTTCTTCATTTTTTGCTCACTTTTGTACATATTTTTCTTTGAAAAATGACAAAGATATTTTAGTATTACCTTCGTTTTAGCAAAATATACCTATAATCTGCATGACTTTTAACTTTTTAATCATAAGCTCTTTACATGTGATCATATTAACATAAAGAGCTAACAATCCTGCTTCTTTACCTTACAATTGTTTACACTCACATAACCTTACCGTAGAATGCCCCCACTGATGAAACGACAATTAGAATCTTTGTCATTTGGGGTCGTGGATGAGACTTATGAACTACAAAAAAAGCATTGGGGCAATCTCGCTAGTTGTAGCCGCCTTATTATTAGGTGGTTGCGACATGGTGTTGATGGACCCTAAAGGCGCCGTTGGCGTCAAACAAAAAGAGCTGATTCTTATTGCAATCGGCTTAATGCTCGTTGTTGTGATTCCTGTTATTTTCATGGCATTTATCTTTGCAATGAAATATCGTGAATCCAATAAATCAGCAACTTACCGTCCTAACTGGGCTCACTCAAATAAAATTGAGTTAGTCTGCTGGACCGTTCCTATCATCATTATCATCATTCTAGGTACTATTACTTGGAAGACGACTCATGAGCTTGACCCTTATAAGCCATTAGTCAGTGATCAGGAACCTGTCACTATTGAAGTTATTTCGGCTGACTGGAAATGGATCTTCATCTATCCAGAGCAAGGCATTGCAACAGTTAACGAAATCGCATTCCCTACTGGTGTGCCAATCAACTTCAAAATTACGTCTGATTCGGTGATGAACTCGTTCTTCATTCCATCGTTAGGTGGTCAAATCTACGCGATGGCAGGTATGCAAACTAAGCTTCACTTAATTGCTAATGAACCTGGTACTTATAAAGGCTTCTCTGCAAGCTACAGTGGTCATGGCTTCTCTGATATGAAGTTTAATGCTATCGCAACACCTGATCGCCAAGGTTTTGATGAGTGGGTACAAAAGGTGAAAGCGTCACCTAAGACTATGGATACCATGCAAGCGTTTGATGAAGTCGCCAAACCTAGCATGAACGTTCCTGTAACCTACTTCTCTAGCGTGAAACCAAATCTGTATGAAGACATCATTCTCAAGTTTGGTCATGAGCACCATAAAGGTCACGCTCCTGCAGACAAGAAAGATGAAACTGCAGGTCAATCTATGCATATGAGCCATAACGCTCATACAGGCGCTGAGGAATAAGGGCATGTTCGGAAAATTAACACTAGATGCTATTCCGCTCCATGAGCCAATTGTCGTCGTGACACTGATTTGTATCATTATCGGCGGTATTGCGCTTCTTGGTGCGATCACCTACTTCGGTAAATGGAAGTGGTTGTGGAAAGAGTGGTTGACATCCGTTGACCACAAAAAAATTGGTGTCATGTACATCATTGTCGCAATGGTCATGCTATTCCGTGGTTTCGCGGATGCTATCATGATGCGTGGTCAACAAGTACTCGCTTCTGCTGGTCAAGAAGGTTTCTTAAACCCTCACCACTATGACCAAATTTTTACCGCACACGGCGTTATCATGATTTTCTTCATGGCGACTCCATTTGTTGTCGGTCTGATGAACCTTGTTGTTCCTCTGCAAATTGGTGCGCGTGACGTTGCTTTCCCATTCCTGAACTCACTGAGCTTCTGGTTCTTCGTCGTCGGTGTTGTGCTGATTAACATCTCGTTAGGGGTGGGTGAATTCGCACAAACAGGTTGGTTAGCTTATCCGCCGCTTTCGGGCTTGGAGTACAACCCAGGTGTCGGGGTCGATTATTGGCTCTGGAGTCTCCAGATATCCGGTATTGGTACACTATTAACAGGGGTTAACTTTATCGCGACAATTATCCGCATGCGTGCACCGGGTATGTCGATGATGAAAATGCCAGTATTTAGCTGGGCAGCACTCTGTACGAACGTACTGATCGTAGCAGCGTTCCCAATCCTGACTGTTACACTGACGCTTCTGACATTAGACCGTTACCTAGGTACCCATTTCTTTACTAATGATATGGGCGGTAACATGATGATGTACATCAACCTGATTTGGGCATGGGGTCACCCAGAGGTGTATATCCTTGTACTACCTGTATTCGGTGTTTTCTCAGAAATTGCGGCAACGTTCTCCAAAAAACGTCTGTTTGGCTACACCTCGTTAGTGTGGGCAACTATCGTTATTACCGTTATGTCCTTCATCGTTTGGTTGCACCACTTCTTTACGATGGGCTCGGGAGCAAACGTCAACGCCTTCTTTGGTATCGCCACGATGATTATCGCAATCCCAACAGGGGTTAAGATCTTCAACTGGCTGTTCACCATGTATCAAGGTCGTATTGAGTTTAAATCACCGATGCTGTGGACTGTCGGCTTCATTATCACCTTCTCTGTCGGTGGTATGACAGGTGTTCTACTTGCAGTACCTGGTGCAAACTTCGTTCTGCACAACAGTTTATTCCTGATTGCTCACTTCCATAACGTTATCATTGGTGGTGTGGTATTCGGTTGTTTCGCGGGTATGACTTACTGGTTCCCGAAAGCTTACGGCTTTACGCTAAATGAAAAATGGGGTGTCCGTGCCTTCTGGTTCTGGATCACTGGTTTCTTCTTAGCATTTATGCCGCTATATATCCTTGGCTTTATGGGAATGACTCGTCGTTTAAGCCAAAATATTGATCCGGCTTATCACACGATGCTCGTTGTTGCTGCATGTGGTGCTGGACTGATTGCGCTGGGTATCCTGTGTCAAGTTATCCAAATCATCGTGAGTATCCGTGACCGTCATGCAAACCGTGACCTAACTGGTGACCCATGGGGTGGCCGTACACTGGAGTGGGCAACATCTTCTCCACCGCCATTCTATAACTTTGCCATCGAGCCAAACATCCAAACTCGCGATGCTTGGTGGGATATGAAAGAAAAAGGTACCGCTCATAAGCGTCCTGCTAAATATGAAGAAATTCATATGCCGAAAAATACAGGCGCTGGCGTGATCATCGCTGCATTCAGCTTGGTTTTAGGTTTCGCGATGATCTGGCACATCTGGTGGCTCGCAATCGTTGGTTTCGCTGGCATGATTGTTACTTGGATTGCAAAAAGCTTCGACGAAGATGTTGATTATTACGTACCTGTGGCCGAAATCGAGCAAATCGAGAATAAGCACTTTGAAGACTTACGTAAGGCAGGTGTGAACGATGTCAACTAATACAATGACTAATCAAAACTTGGCCCATGCAGAGCATGGGCACCATGATGCAGGCGGAACTAAGGTATTTGGTTTCTGGCTCTACATAATGAGTGACCTGATTCTGTTCGCCTGTTTATTCGCAACTTATGTTGTCTTGGCTGACGGCACTGCCGGCGGCCCTGAAGGTAAAGACATTTTCAGCCTGTCATTCGTTTTAGGTGAAACCTTCCTACTGTTATTCAGTAGTATCACCTACGGCTTTGCAATGTTAGCCATGCATAAAGGTAAAATTGCATCCGTTAACTTATGGCTGTTTGTCACTTTCCTGTTAGGCCTTGGCTTCGTTATCATGGAAGTTTATGAGTTCCATGAGCTAATTGCAGAAGGCTATGGTCCTGACCGCAGTGGCTTCTTGTCTGGCTTCTTTACGCTGGTTGCAACTCACGGTATCCACGTGACTTGTGGTCTAGTTTGGATCATCATCATGATTATCCAAGTTTCACGCCGTGGCCTAACTGAGGTGAACCAAACGCGTCTGAACTGCCTGAGCCTATTCTGGCACTTCTTAGATGTTGTTTGGATCTGTGTATTTACCGTTGTTTATCTTCTGGGGGCAATTTAAATGAGTCACGCAAAAGATGCTCATACTGGAGCAAGCCACGGTAGCATGAAGACTTACGTGATTGGTTTTGTTCTGTCAGTCATATTGACAGTGATTCCTTTCTGGATGGTGATGGAAGGTACAGCATCACAAGCCACTATCCTTTGGACAGTTGTGGGTATGGCTGTTGTACAGATCCTCGTTCATCTAGTATGCTTCTTGCACATGAACACATCATCAGATGAGCGTTGGAACCTGATTGCATTCCTGTTCACTATGCTAATCATCGGTATCGTTGTCATTGGCTCTCTGTGGATTATGTACAACCTGAACATCAATATGATGCTCGACTAAAGAGTTGCCGATATGTTTAAGCAATACCTGCAAGTGACCAAGCCAGGAATTATTTTCGGAAATCTAATTTCTGTGATCGGCGGTTTTCTTCTCGCCTCAAAAGGCTCGATTGATTACCCGCTGTTTATTGCGACTTTGCTGGGTGTATCACTGGTCGTCGCTTCTGGTTGTGTTTTTAACAACTATATCGACCGTGATATCGACCGTATCATGGAAAGAACGAAGAATCGCCCTTTAGTTAAAGGGCTGATTGACCCGAAAATTAGCCTGATTTACGCCGCTGCATTAGGTATTGCTGGCATGCTGCTACTTCTTGTAGCAGCAAATGCTCTGGCAATGCTCCTTGCGGTAATTGGTTTCGTAGTTTATGTAGGTATTTATAGCCTATATATGAAACGTAAATCAGTCTATGGCACGCTAATTGGTAGTTTATCTGGCGCAGCTCCACCGGTTATCGGTTATTGCGCTGTCACAAATGAGTTCGATACAGGTGCATTGATCCTGTTATTGATTTTCAGCTTGTGGCAAATGCCTCATTCGTATGCCATCGCGATTTTCCGTTTTAAAGACTATAAAGCAGCTAATATTCCTGTTTTGCCTGTAATTAAAGGGATCTCTGTCGCTAAGACACATATCTTCTTATACATCTTGGCATTCATGGTTGCCACACTCATGTTAGCTATCAGCGGATACGCTGGTTATAAATATCTGGTTGTGGGTGCTGCGGTCAGTCTTTGGTGGCTTGGCATGGCAATTTCTGGGTTTAAAACCGAAAATGATGACCGTGTTTGGGCTCGTAAACTGTTTATCTTCTCCATTGTGGCGATCACTTCATTGAGTGTCATGATGTCAGTTGACCCAACAGTTTCAACCGATACTGTTATAGCTTTAGTTAGATAATTTCTGACACAATAACTCCCAACGGCAGGCCAGTCCTGCCGTTTTCATTTATAACATCATTATTGATTATTAATAATGATTAAATATTCATTTACCTACCTCTAGGTTCCCCAATAGAATAACCTTTTTCGTCTATACCCGAGGCTTTACCATGAATGATAACAAGATGACCCGCTCCGAATTACGTGCGACATGGGGGCTAGGCTCTGTTTTTTCCCTAAGAATGCTAGGGATGTTTATGGTATTACCCATATTAACCAGTTATGGTATTCACCTTAAAGATTCATCAGAGCTTTTGGTCGGGGTCGCGATTGGTATTTATGGCCTAAGCCAAGCCATCTTCCAAATCCCTTTCGGCTTGATGTCAGATAAAATTGGCCGTAAACCTTTAATCGTAGTTGGGTTGATGATATTTATCATTGGTAGCGTACTCGCCGCACTTAGTGACTCCATATGGGGGATCATTATTGGTCGTGCCTTACAAGGTGCTGGAGCGATTTCTGCTGCCGTTATGGCATTACTTTCTGACCTTACCCGCGAACAGAATCGTACCAAGGCCATGGCTTTTTTAGGGATTAGCTTTGGCATCACTTTTGCTATCGCATTAGTCCTAGGACCAATCGTCACTCACTGGGTTGGATTAAGTGGGTTATTTTGGGGGATCACCCTACTAGCGGGCGGTGCTATTGTGGTCACCCTGTTTGTGGTGCCTAATAGCCATCAGCATATGACTAACCGCGAATCCGCTTTCGTAAAAGAGAATTTGCGTACAGTCATAACGAACCCCCAGTTGCTAAAACTCAACTTTGGCATTTTAAGCCTACATACTTTGCTTATGTCGAGCTTCGTTGCCTTCCCCTTAATCATGACTCATGCGGGATACTTGGCAAAAGATCACTGGAAGGCTTATCTGATTACCATGCTGATCGCCTTTGTATCAGTGCTTCCCTTTATTATCTATGCTGAAAAACACCGAAAAATGAAACAGGTGTTTTTACTATGTATTTTTATCTTGGCGTTAGCTGAGGTCACTTTATGGTTATCGGGAAACCATCTGTGGGTGATCTTTTTAGGATTACAGCTATTTTTTGTCGCCTTTAATATTATGGAAGCCATTCTCCCTTCATTGATCAGTAAAGAAGCTCCCGCTGGCTATAAAGGAACCGCAATGGGGGTTTATTCCACCAGCCAGTTTTTAGGTGTGGCAATAGGCGGCATACTCGGTGGGTGGCTCTATGATATGGATGGAGCGGCAGCCGTATTTATTGGCGGGCTAGCCTTAACAGCCATTTGGTTTATCGTGAGTCTGACCATGCGGCAGCCTCCTTATGTCAGCAGTATTCGTCTTGTTTTACCTCATCGATTTAAAAATATCGACAAGTTACAAGCTCAACTTTCCACGCTGCCGGGTGTATTAGAAGCCGTCATTATTCCCGATGAAATGGGCGTTTATGTGAAAGTGGATAGGAAACTGACAACGCGAGAACAACTAGAAGCAATAATTAAAGGTGAAGATTAATACAAATAGCCCGCGGCAATACCAGCAGCGGGCTGTTGTGCCTATTAGTCACGGAAGTTAGTAAACTGGAATGGCTGGCCTAAGTTGCCAGAACGGACAAGTGCCATCACTGATTGTAAATCATCACGTGATTTGCCTGTCACTCGCACTTGCTCACCTTGGATCTGAGCTTGAACTTTCAGTTTGCTATCTTTAATTAACTTAACAATTTTTTTAGCCGTTGCCGCATCAATCCCCTGCTTTAACGTCACTTCAACACTGTAAGTTTTGCCACTGTGCACAACATCATCGGGAATATTCAAGACAGCGCCATCAATGCCACGCTTTGCCATTTTTTCACGTAAAATGTCTAACAACTGATGAACTTGAAAGTCCGACTCACTCGTTACTTTGATAGATTCACTCTTCTCATTGAGTTCGAAGCTTGCCGCCACATTTTTAAAGTCCCAACGGGTGGTTAATTCGCGCTCGGAATTTTCAACCGCATTACGCACTTCATTCATTTCTACTTCAGATACAATATCAAATGATGGCATGGTTATGACCTCCTGATAATCAATGTGATGCATGATAGCTTCTTTCTATTAAGAGCAAAAGCACTATACTTGATATATGAATTTACAAGCATCTATACTCGTCGAGCTTCAAGCGCAGCACCATTGGCTATGTGTTTACCCATCAGATGACGATTTTAACACCTAGCTGCAATTTGAAAGGGTTAAAACTGACCATTAAATAACTATTGGCTTGAACCTGACTAATACCCAGAGGGGGAATATGAAAATAACGCTTATCGGTTGTGGTGCTATTGGTAAATTATGGCTCGCCGCGTTAAGTCAGCAAGGGCACGATATACAAGGCTGGCTACGTATAGCCCAATCTGACTTATTTGTTGATGTCAACGAACCCGATGGCCGTATTTTTCGTGAATGGATCCCTTGCAATAACCTCAATCATTTACAAAACAGTGAATTGGTTATTGTGTGTTTGAAGGCATGGCAAGTCTCCGATGCGCTACTGCCTTTACTGCATAATATACCAGACGCCTGCCCGATCCTGTTACTTCATAACGGCATGGGGACCCTTGATGAATTAGGCACTTTACGCCATCCTTTTTTATCCGGCATCACCACCCACGCAGCTTGGCAAGAAAACAACCAAGTTTTTCATGTCGCTAATGGTATAACCCATATCGGAGCCGTTAACTCACTGGCTGAAAATTACTACCCCATTGCCGATATTTTGCATGAGGCCCTTCCAGATGTCGCATGGCATAACCAGATCCTGACGACGTGTTGGAAGAAACTTGCCGTCAACTGTGTGATAAATCCTCTCACTATTCTTCATAATTGTAAAAATGGTGATTTACTCAATCATTCACAGCAAATTAATTTGCTAATTGATGAAATATGCCAAGTGATGGCTATTGAAGGACTGCATACTGATAAAGCCCAGCTTGTTGACTATATTTATGGCATTATTCACAGTACGGCGAGTAACTACTCCTCAATGTTACAAGACATTCGTAATAAGCGACGAACCGAAATCGACTACATTACAGGCTATCTCATTAAACAAGCAAGAGCGCATGGCCTAAGCACACCAGAGAATGATCGTTTGTACCATTTTATTAAACAGCGAGAAGAAAAAAATGACGGCTTCCGTACTGATATGCATCGCCAATGGTAGTGAAGAAATCGAAACCGTAACCACTGCTGATTTATTAGTAAGAGCAGGGATCAAGGTTACATTAGCTAGTGTGACTGACGATGGCTCTATTGAAATAACCGCCTCTAGAGGCGTCAGAATTGTCGCTGATACCCCAATTATCAAGGTGGCTGATGAACCTTTTGATGCGATTGTTCTTCCCGGTGGAGTAAAAGGAGCCGAAACCTTCCGCGACAGCCCATTAGTCGTGGAAAAAGCGAGGAGAATGCACCTTGATGGTAAAATTGTAGCCGCGATTTGTGCCGCTCCTGCTTTGGTATTGGAATACCACCAGTTATTTCCAATCGGGAATATGACAGGTTATCCCACGATGAAAAATCAAATTGCGGCAAATAAATGGGTTGATAAGCGAGTCTATTTTGATGAGCGTGTCAACTTATTAACGAGCCAAGGGCCAGCAACAACCTTTGATTTCGCCTTGAAATTGATTGAGTTGCTGGTTGGCCGCGATATCGCCGGCAAGGTTGCATCTCAATTAATTTTACCTAATGGGATTAATGATTATTTAGAGCAGTAATAGTAAAGGCCGATACGATGATACCGTTCGGCCTTTATCTTAGTTATGACATGACTCGGTTACGGGCGATAGACTTTTACATTATTAAACCCCTGCTCTTGCAAATAAAGAGCTTGTAAACGGCTCATCACCCCGCGCTCGCAATATAACAAGTAGGTTTTATCTTTTGGTAAATCGCCAAATTGAGTACCCAAGCGGTAAAACGGGATATGCTTAACCTCAATCCCTTCAATGGATAATGGCTTCTCTTCGTGTTCGTCCGTAGAGCGAATATCTAAAATCACTTCATGCTCAGGCGCAAGCTCACTCACCATTTCCACTTCCATGACTTGTTCACGGCTTTCTTGGGCTATCTGGCGAATATCAATATTTTGTGACTGCTCAACGACTTGATCTAAGATACTAAAGTCAAAATTGGCTTCTTCCGCTTCAATTTTCGCTTTCACTGCTTTAACAGTAGGGCTTTTCGAAATCACACCACAATATTCAGGCATGGTTTTCGCAAAATCTTCTGTGCCAATTTGACGGGCAATTTTGATGATATGCTCTTTGTCATGAGAGATAAGAGGACGCAACACCAAAGTGTCAGACGCATTATCAATCAAACGCAAATTGGTCAATGTTTGACTTGATACCTGCCCTAATGCTTCCCCTGTCACTATCGCTTGAACGCCATAGCGTTCAGCAACCTTTGAAGCGGCACGGACCATCATGCGTTTCAAGACAACGCCCATTTGTCCGTCATCTACTTTTTCTAAGATTTCTGCCACAACAGGCTCAAAATTAACCGCAATAAAACGGACTTTATGGGAACTACCAAAGCGGTTCCAGAGATAGTGGGCAATTTGTTTAACACCAATTTCATGAGCCGCTCCACCTAGATTAAAGAAGCAGTAATGAACACGGCAACCACGGCGCATCAACATATAACTTGATACCCCAGAGTCAAAGCCCCCAGAGATCAGTGATAATACATCTTCTTGCGTCCCAATAGGGAAACCACCAATACCTTCATAGCGTGCTTTTACGAGGATCAAGTTTTCGTCTTCTATCTCTAAATGCACCGTAACATCGGGGGCTGTCAGCTTCACTTTCGCAGAAGGAATATGTTGATTTAAGCCACCACCGATATAGCGCTCCGCCTCAATAGAAGTAAACTCATGCTTCCCTCTTCGCTTGACGCGCACACAGAAAGTTTTATTTTCTAGCGAAGGCGCATAAGAGTCATGCACCATCTCATAAATATGGTGCAAACTGGTGAACGGCTTTTCTTCAACTTCTAACACATGGTGAATACCGGGAATGCGCGTCAGCATGTCACAAATTTCGTCGTGTTTCGTTTCCCCTTTAACACGCACTTCAATGTTATCCCAATGACGGACAACCGCGATTTCTTCGCCCAACGGCTTCAGGACATTACGGATATTGCTGGTAAGGATCTTAATAAAACGTAGCCTAACGGTCTGGCTTTTAATCGTAATTTCTGGGAATAACTTAATGATAAACTTCATAATAGCAGCATGTTAATGTTATAGGGGCAAGTGAACGTATTTTAAAAGTGACACACGTACAGGTTACCAATTGTCAATAAAGAGGCGTATTATAGCACTATCTTGTGTGTTGAATCTAAAAACACCAATAATAAATTGTATCCAGCGCGAGACTAAGTTAGTCTGCTCAATTAATACAATCCTTTGATTGAATGATTAAATATTTGTGGTTAAAGAAAGATGGCTAAAGAAAAATCTCAGCAAGTACCTGTAGTTAGCTTCGAAAACTCACTCAAAGAACTTGAGGAAATTGTTTCTCGCCTTGAGTCTGGCTCACTACCACTTGAAGATGCGCTCAATGAGTTTGAACGAGGCATCCAAATCGCTAAACAAGGGCAAAAAGTCCTGCAACAGGCTGAGCAACGCGTGCAAATCCTGCTTAGCGATGATGAAAATAAAGCTCTTGATGATTTTTCACCAGATACCGAATAAATTATGTCCGAACAACACCCTAATAGCTTCACGATACAGCAACAACAAGCGTATGAGCGAGTTAACCAGTATTTACTAAATGCCTTAGATGCGCTTCCTTTCTCTGATTTACCCCTTGCCGCTGCCATGAAACATGGTGCACTACTTGGGGGGAAACGCCTACGCCCGTTTTTGACCTATACTGTAGGAAGCATGCTGGGTGTCGATTCTGTTAATCTTGATGCGCCAGCGGCAGCGGTTGAGTGTATTCACGCCTACTCATTAATTCATGATGATCTCCCTGCTATGGATGATGATGACCTACGGCGTGGGCAACCCACTTGCCATATCAAATTTGGTGAAGGGAATGCCATTTTGGCGGGTGATGCGCTACAAACATTAGCCTTCCAGCTACTGTCTTCCGCAGAAATGCCTGATGTTACTGACAAAGACCGAATTGCTATGTTGTCAGAACTCGCTTATGCCAGTGGTCTAGCGGGTATGTGTGGTGGTCAAGCACTCGACCTTGAGGCTGAGGGCAAGCGTGTTGATCTTGCAGCCCTTGAACGTATTCACCAACACAAAACGGGTGCATTAATACGAGCAGCTATTCGTATGGGTGCTTATGCCGCTGGAATAAAAGGACATAAGGCACTACCTGCATTAGATAAGTATGCAGAATCTATTGGCCTCGCATTCCAAGTACAAGATGATATTTTGGATGTGATTGGTGATAGTGAAGTGACAGGCAAACGCCAAGGCGCTGATGCTGAGCATGAGAAAAGCACGTATCCATCTTTGCTAGGACTTGAAGCGGCTCAAGAAAAAGCTCGCGAGCTGTATTATAATGCGTTGGAAGCGTTAAAAGCCATTGAAGCAGAAGGCTATAATACACAAACTTTAGTCGCCCTAGCGAATTTCATTATCGAGCGTAAAAGCTAATCTTACATACTCTCAAACGATTAAAGATGCGGCTAGGCGAGAAGCGAACAAGTTGCTAGGATCATACAAAAATCTATGGTCAGCACGCGTGAACATAGTCAATAACGCTGCCATCGAGATCATAACGAGTATACAATGCTGCTTTCTATTCATACTATTGATAATAAAAGTGGCATAATAGCTAAATTCAAACGCTGGAATTAACCAGCGTTATTACCTTATTAACAATTATAAATAGTCGTGGGCCCCCTAATGAGTATTGATATCGCTAAGTATCCAACACTAGCGCTGGCAGAAACACCGGAAGAGCTACGTCTGCTGCCGAAAGAAAGCCTGCCGAAGCTGTGTGATGAACTCAGGCAATTTTTACTTAGTAGTGTTGGTCGATCTAGCGGTCACTTTGCCTCTGGTTTAGGCGCCGTTGAACTCACCGTTGCATTACATTATGTCTATAAAACTCCTTTCGATAACCTTGTCTGGGATGTGGGCCATCAAGCCTACCCCCATAAGATTTTAACAGGTCGCCGAGATCGCATTGATACCATTCGTCAAAAAAATGGTTTGCATCCCTTTCCTTGGCGTGACGAAAGCGAATATGACGTATTGAGCGTTGGTCACTCATCAACCTCAATTAGTGCCGGTTTAGGTATGGCCATTGCCGCTGAAAAAGAAGATAAAAACCGCAAAACCGTCTGTGTCATTGGGGATGGTGCGATTACTGCGGGTATGGCATTTGAAGCCATGAACCATGCCGGTGATGTTGCTCCTGATATGTTAGTCATCCTCAACGATAACGAAATGTCGATTTCTGAAAATGTTGGGGCGCTGAATAACCATCTTGCTCACCTGCTCTCTGGCAAGCTCTACACCACTTTGCGTGAAGGTGGTAAAAAAGTGTTTTCTAATATGCCGCCGATTAAAGAGCTATTAAAGAAAACAGAAGAACATATCAAAGGCATGGTCGTTCCTGGCACCATGTTTGAAGAGTTAGGTTTTAACTACATCGGCCCTGTTGATGGTCACGATGTCGTTGCGCTTGTGCAAACCTTGAAAAATATGCGTGATCTGAAAGGGCCTCAGTTCTTACATATCATGACCAAAAAAGGTCGTGGCTATGAGCCTGCTGAAAAAGATCCGATCAGTTGGCATGCTGTTCCTAAATTTGATCCAAGCACATTTACCCTGCCTAAGAGTAAAGAGACCCGTCCTACATTTTCTAAGATTTTTGGGGATTGGCTATGCGAAGAAGCCCAAAACGATGATAAGCTCATGGCTATCACACCGGCTATGCGTGAAGGGTCAGGAATGGTGCGTTTTTCCAAAGAGTACCCTAACCAATACTTCGATGTCGCCATCGCCGAGCAACATGCCGTTACCTTTGCCGCTGGCTTAGCTATCGGAGGTTATAATCCGATCGTCGCGATTTACTCCACTTTCTTGCAGCGCGGTTACGATCAAGTGATCCATGATGTTGCGATTCAAAAAACCCCTATCTTATTTGCCATTGATCGTGCGGGGATTGTTGGGGCTGATGGCCAAACTCACCAAGGGGCATTTGATATCTCTTACCTACGGTGCATTCCAACACTCGTTATCATGACGCCAAGTGATGAAAATGAATGCCGCCAAATGCTACATACTGGTTACCATTATAAAGATGGCCCTAGCGCGGTACGCTACCCTCGCGGAACAGGCACTGGAGCAGAATTACAACCTCTTGCACCACTACCAATTGGTAAAGGGGTCATTCGTCGCCAAGGGGAAAAAATTGCCATCCTCTGCTTCGGTACATTACTCAAACATGCGCTCGTCGCTGCCGAAGCGCTTAATGCAACCGTTGTTGATATGCGCTTTGTTAAACCATTAGATGAAGCACTGATCCTCGATATGGTAAACAGCCATGACATGTTAGTCACGCTAGAAGAGAATGCTATCATGGGCGGTGCAGGCAGTGGTGTTAACGAATTCCTGATGCGCGAACATAAGATGATACCTGTATTAAATCTTGGTTTACCTGATTTCTTTATACCGCAAGGCAGCCAAGAAGAGCTTATTGCTGACTTAGGTCTCGATAGTCAAGGTATTATTCACGCAATCGAACAATATCAGCAGAAATCATAACCTATAGTAAAAAACAGGTATTGTGATAATAACAATACCTGTTTTTCTCAATATTCTTCCTTAATCGATCTTCCATTATAATCCCCGCTTCCTTATGTGAAATTTCATTTTTCTTATTTAAGATAAAATTATTTTGATCATCGATAAGATCAAACTAAGCTAAAATTCTTTTAAAAGGATCTTGCTTTTATCTCAAATAAAGTTCAGTATGAAGTTAATACCCAATTACCCTCATAATAATTTTTGTCATTATTGACATAAATGTCTCATATTTATATGAGATATACGCCTCATTTTTATTTTAGCTGCCTTTTGGCAGCTTTCTTTTGCAAAAAAGAAAATAAATCAAATAGATTCAATAGATTAAGTAATTTCCTCTAATTTTATAATCGCTATTTTTAATATCCTCTATCTAGAACCTATTATATTTTTCTATAAAAATTCGCGGTAATGACCTCTTTGTAACCTATATAAAATAACAACACGGATTATTACGATAACAAAAAGATCTTTTTTGATCGCTTAAAATAAAAAACCCGTCTCAATCACTGACACGGGTTCACTAAACAACATGATTATTTTATCAACTTAACTATTAACATCCGTTAATGCAAAATGATCAAACCCTTTAAGGGCAACATCAACCGCCTGATTATCACAATAATAACTGATCCCTTCTGATTGCGGTTTTATTTGACCAATACACGTAAAATTAGCGCCTGTATGAGCCAATGCTACTTCTAAAGCACCACGATTAACTTCAGGGATCGTAAAGCAAAGCTCATAATCTTCACCACCACTTAACGACCAAATGCGTGCTTGCTCTACAGAGCAGTTTTGTTGCAACGCCTCGGAAAGTGGTAAAGCATCAAGATTAATACGAGCGCCACAGCCGCTAGCCTTGAGGATATGATTGAGATCGGAAATTAAACCATCAGAAATATCAATCGCGGAAGAAGCTAAGTGGCGTAACGCCTGCCCTTGTAAAATACGCGGCTGAGGACGCAGATGACGCCCAATTAGCCATGACTTTTGGCTCTCATCAGCAATATCTAATTTCCCCTGTAATATTGCTAAACCCGCAGCGCTGTCACCTAGTGTGCCCGTCACGTATATCCAGTCGCCATTACGGGCTCCTGAGCGTGACAATGCTTTCCCACTCGGTACTAAGCCATGTACGGTATAAGTTAGGCTCATTGGTCCACGCGTTGTATCACCGCCAATTAGCTGCATACCGTAATAGTTAATTTGCTCAAATAAGCTATCGCTAAATTGCTCTAACCAATCTGGATCAACATGAGGTAGTGTGATCGCTAGAGAAACCCATGCCGGATCTGCTCCCATAGCAGCAAGATCACTTAAATTAGACGCTAATGATTTGTAAGCAAGATCGGCTGGAGAAATTTCAGGAAGGAAGTGGATACCAGAAACTAATGTATCGGTGCTCACAGCAAGCTGCTGTTTTTCTGGGATGGTCATCAACGCACAGTCATCACCAATACCAATATTCACATCCCGTCTGTTTGTTGTTTGACGGTTAAAGTAACGCGCGATGAGGTCAAATTCGCCATATGACATGGTAGCTTTTCCATTTTCGCTATGCCCAGTTATCAACTTCATCACTGATAATTAGACATAAAAGACAAAGATAGGCCGGAACCCAGCCTACCTCATTACTACTGTAGTATTACAGGAGGGAACCCTGATCAATTTTTATTTTTTACGACGAACAGAAGGCGCAGCCTTATCGAGAACACCATTCACAAATTTATGGCTATCTTCAGCACCAAAAACTTTGGCTAGTTCAATGCCTTCGTTAATTGCAACTTTATAAGGCACATCTTCACGGTAGCTTAGTTCATACATAGCAACACGTAAAATCGCTTTCTCTACCTGCCCCAACTCTTCAAGCTGGCGAGATAGGAAAGGAGCCATTAGCTGGTCAAGCTTAGCAGCGTTATTGGCGACTCCCGACAACAGTTCACGAAAATAAATAACGTCAACGTCAGACATGTCCTGTTCAGCAATAAATTCATATTCCACATCGGAAACATTATTACCGGATAATTGCCATGAATAGATGGCCTGTACAGCACACTCACGAGCGCGGCGACGAGCAGCAGGTTTCACAAGATTCCCCTTAAATAAAAACTAAATCAGCCTTTTACAGCTTTAAGTACATTAATCATTTCTAATGCCGTCAGAGCAGCTTCAGCGCCTTTATTGCCAGCTTTAGTACCAGCACGTTCAATGGCTTGCTCAATATTTTCAGTCGTCAAAACACCGAAAGTGACTGGCACTTCACTGTTCATTGCGACATGAGAAAGACCTGAACTGCACTCACCTGCAACATATTCAAAATGCGCAGTTCCACCACGGATCACCGTGCCTAATGCAATAACAGCATCGTATTTTTTCGTTTCGGCCAGTGCTTTAACGGTTAATGGTAGCTCGTAAGCGCCTGGAACCCAGACAACAGTGATGTTATCTTGAGACACTTGGCCGATACGCTCTAAAGCATCAACAGCACCGTCCAGCAGACTATCATTAATAAAGTTGT
Source organism: Providencia sp. PROV119 (assembly GCF_028482435.1). NCBI lineage: Bacteria > Pseudomonadati > Pseudomonadota > Gammaproteobacteria > Enterobacterales > Morganellaceae > Providencia > Providencia sp. PROV119. The sequence continues at coordinate 270,257 of NZ_JAMPQL010000004.1, read as the reverse complement.
TAAAACGAGCGATTGCAATGGCGACACGCGCTTGTGGCGCGGCAACAACACCTTTAATTACGTTCATAGCCTTCCTTTAATATTAATTATAACCCGCGGGGCGCGGATTTTATCACATTCTTTCGTTAATCGCGTGGTTGAATTTTAGCAAAATGATAAAAAACTTTTATTACCACACAGGACGTAGCCTGACACGCAGGTCATTACCGACTTTCTGCACATCAGTAAATTCAAATTTTTGTGCATCTGACAAATGTGCAAGTGCTGGAATATTCACCAAACCTCGCGCTGTATCCCCTAATAATTTAGGAGCAATATAGACAATCAGCTCATCCACCAAACCAAGTTTTAACAATGAGCCAGCGAGTATTGGTCCTGCTTCAACCCAAATGCTATTCACATTTCGTTTAGCCAACTGCATCATCAAGATCACAAGGTCAATACCATTATCATCAGATGGAATAGCAAGCTGTTCAACTTGCCCCTGCCAAACCGCATCAGGCTCGGGTTGAGAGCGAACTAACCAACATTCACCTGCCAATTGGGTGACCTTATGTTCCGCCGTGACGCGATTATGGTTATCTAAAACAATACGAATTGGTTGACGCAATGTGCTTTGCGGATAAACAGCGTGTATCTCGGCAGGTAATTCATTCCAACGTACGGTCAGTGAAGGGTTATCTGCCAGCACAGTACTACTGGTACTCAAAATTGCACTCGCTTGCGCACGCAATACCTGTACGTCCTGCCTTGCTGCTGCTGACGTGATCCATTTACTTTCACCTGATTCTAAGGCCGTTTTGCCGTCAAGGGAGGCTGCAAGTTTCAGTTGAACATAAGGGAATGCTGTACGCATACGCTTTAAAAATCCACGGTTTAATGATTCCGCTTCTTCCATCAATACGCCACTTGCGGTTTCAATCCCCGCTTGAGAAAGCATATATAATCCCCGACCTGCAACTTGAGGATTGGGGTCTTGCATTGCTGCCACAACACGACGAACACCCGCATTAATCAAAGCCTCAGCGCAAGGTGGGGTACGACCGTGATGACTGCATGGCTCTAATGTTACGTAGGCGGTAGCGCCTTTCGCTTTCTCTCCTGCCATGCGTAAGGCATGAACTTCAGCATGCGGTTCACCCGCTTTTTGGTGATACCCTTCACCAACAATTTCACCATCACGTACGATAACGCAACCCACATTAGGATTTGGTGAAGTGGTAAAACGGCCTTTTTGGGCAAGCTCAAGTGCCCGCGCCATATAGATGCGGTCTTGTTCAATCATGTTCTTAATCCTGTAATTTAGCGATCTCTTCGCCAAACTCCCGTACATCTTCAAAGCTACGGTAGACTGAAGCAAAGCGGATATAAGCCACTTTATCCAGTTTCTTCAGTTCATCCATCACTAAATTACCAATCATTTTAGAAGGGATTTCACGTTCCCCTGTTGCACGTAGTTGTGATTTGATAGAAATAATGGCCTGTTCAACGGCATCAGCACTTACGGGCCGTTTTTCCAAGGCCTTTTGCATACCACGACTTAGCTTTTCTTCATCGAAGGGTTCGCGTACTTCATCACTTTTAATTACCCGTGGCATAACAAGTTCCGCCACTTCAAAGGTGGTGAAGCGTTCATGGCAAAGCAGACATTGACGACGCCTGCGCACTTGAGAGCCTTCTCCAACCAGACGCGAGTCAATTACTTTCGTATCTACAGCAGAGCAAAATGGGCAGTGCATAGTGTTTCCTGATTCTTATTTCGGGTAAACAGTGTAACCCAGAGCTTAATAAAAAACACCCCGCAAGACTGTACATTTGCAGTCTAACGGGGTGTTTTCATGTTTAAGCCATCTTTTTAGAACACACCAGACGGCTTTCATTCAGTCACCTAAGCCACCGACTTTCACCCAATGGGGATTACGGTAGTAAAGACTCTTGGTCAGCACCTTCTTTCTCAACTTTCGGTGGAAGTAAGTGCTCACGTTTCATACCCATTTTCAGTGCTAGTGCAGAAGCCACATAGATAGATGAAATCGTACCGATGGTTACACCAATTAACATGACCAATGAGAAGCCTTCTAACATCGCGCCACCGAAGATATACAGCATCAGCACCACTAACAGTGTTGTTGCAGATGTCATAATGGTACGGCTTAAGGTCTGTGTTAAAGAGACGTTCATAATTTCATACGGTGTACCGCGACGAATTTTACGGAAGTTTTCACGGATACGGTCAGATACAACGATACTGTCGTTCAGTGAATAACCAATAACGGACATCAATGACGCCACGATGGTCATATCTATCTCAATATGGAACAAAGATAGAATACCTAACGTAATCACAACGTCATGGGCAAGTGCTAATACTGCACCTGTCGCTAGACGCCATTCAAAGCGGAAACCAACATAAATCAAGATACAGATAAGCGCCGTTAACAGTGCAAGTGCCCCTGTTTGAGCAAGTTCTGCCCCAACACTAGGCCCCACAAATTCAATACGCTTCACTGTCGCTTGCTCATCAACATTTTTATTGATGATAGTGATGATCTCTTTACCGACTTCTTGACCTGCAACCCCTTCAATAGGTGGTAAACGGATCATGATGTCACGGCTGCTACCAAAATTTTGGATTAAAGGATCTTTGTGAGCCGTATTAGAAAGACTGTCACGAATTTTATCCAAATCAGCTGGCTGACTCAGGTTGACTTCGATGACTGTACCACCAGTGAAGTCAAGGCCCCAGTTAAAGCCTTTCATCCCAATAATCGCGATAGATGCGATCAGTAATACAATAGAAATCCCAAAGGCAACGTTGTCCCAGCGCATAAAGTCATAGACTTTACGACCATAGTTCAATTGTTCAACAGTATAATCCTGTGCCACAACGTGCTCCTTAAATTGACAGCTTGTTGATACGTTTACCGCCATATAGCAGGTTCACGATAGCACGTGTACCAATAATAGCTGTAAACATAGAGGTGGCGACACCGATAGCTGTCGTAATTGCAAAGCCTTTGATTGACCCTGTACCCACTGCATACAGAATAATTGCAGTGATAAGTGTAGTCAGGTTTGCGTCGATAATACTTGAGAAAGCGCCTTTATAGCCTTCATGAATAGATTGCTGGACTGAACGCCCATTGCGCAACTCTTCTTTAATACGTTCGTTAATCAAAACGTTAGCATCGACGGCGACAGCAAGGGTCAGTACGATACCGGCAATACCTGGCATGGTCAGTGTGGCGCCTGGTAACAAGGACATCACCCCAACAATCATGATCAAGTTTGCAAACAGCGCCGTACTCGCAATCAAACCAAACTTACGATAGTAAATAATCATAAATAAGATTGAGGCGAACAAACCAGCTAAACAAGCTTTTAGACCTTGTTCAATGTTTTGTAAACCAAGAGTCGGCCCAATAGTACGCTCTTCAACGATTTGGATTGGCGCAATTAACGCACCAGCACGTAGCAATAGCGACAATTGACGAGCTTCGTTTGGATCAGTGATCCCCGTGATACGGAATTGGCTTCCGAAACGCGCAGAAATATTCGCCGCGTTAATCACTTTCTCATCTTTCATCAAAATTACACGGCCTTCGGCATCTTTTTTCCCGCTGTCTTTATATTCAACAAACAGCGTTGCCATTTGTTTACCCTGATTGTCACGGGTAAAATCAGACATGACAGAGCCACCCGCACTATCAAGGCCAATACTTACTTGTGGCGCACCATTTTCATCACTACCTGAAGTTGAGTCAGTGATGTGGTCACCAGTCAGGACGACTCGCTTATACAGAACGTAAGGGAAGCCATTACGATCATACTTAACCTCAGAATCGCCCGGCACACGGCCATTTTCTGCCGCTGCTGGGTCAACACTTTGGTTAACTAAACGGAACTCTAAGGTTGCCGTTGCCCCTAAAATTTCTTTGGCACGCGCGGTATCTTGGATACCAGGTAACTCAACAACAATACGCTCCGCACCTTGGCGCTGAACAAGAGGTTCTGCAACACCCAATTGGTTTACACGGTTACGAATAATGGTAATGTTTTGAGATACGGCATAGTTACGAGCCTCACGTAGACGCTCATCCGTCATAACTGCAGTCATGGTATTATTGTTACCATTAGAAAATACAAGATCTTGGAACTTACGAAGGAGTATTTTCTCTGCTTGGCTACGATCATCAGCATTACGGAAACGGATCTCAACGCTGTAATTGTCGCCTTTACGGATAGAAGAGTACGGAACTTTTGCTTGGCGCAAATCGTTACGTATACCGTCCATGTTTTGTTCCTGCAATTTACTTAATGCAGTGTCCATATCGACTTCCATGAGGAAGTGAACCCCACCACGCAGGTCTAGACCGAGTTTCATCGGCTCACCACCAACAGCTTCTAGCCATTTAGGTGTTGCAGGTGCAAGGTTTAATGCAACAACATATTGGTCACCCAGAGCGCTAACCAGTGCTTCACGAGCGCGCAATTGAATATCCGGGTTGTTGAATCGGGCAAGTACAGCCCCATTTTCCAAGGCAATAGATTTGCTCTGGATATTGTCTTTTTCTAACGTTTTTTGGACTTGGATCAGCGTTTGCTCATTGGCGGCGGTTCCCCGCACGCCAGTGATTTGAACAGCCGGATCCTCACCATATAGGTTTGGAAGCGCATAAAGCAGACCGATGAGGATCGCAGCGATCAGCATCAGATACTTCCACAAAGGATAACGGTTTAGCACGGCAGTTCCCTTCGGGAAAAATCAGAAATTAAATACCTTTCATTGTGCCTTTAGGTAAAACAGCAGCAACGAAATCACGTTTGATAGTTACTTCGGTGTTCTCACTCAGTTCAAGAACAACATAACCATTATCAGAAACTTTGGTTACACGACCAATCAAACCACCTGTTGTTAAAACTTCATCGCCCTTAGTGATTGACTCCATCAGTTTACGATGCTCTTTAGCACGTTTTTGCTGTGGACGTAAAATCATAAAATAGAAGATCAAAGCAAACACGGCGAGCATAATAATCATCGTATACGGGTTGCCCTGTGCTGGCGCGCCTGCAGATGCCGCTGCTTCAGAAATAAAAAAACTCATTCAACTTTCCTCATTGTTATTGAACGCTATTTAAAACATAAGTACAGCAAAGCTTAATATGCTACACAGATTAAGCTCATTTCGCACTTAAATTCATTCCATATTTAATGAAGGTTGGCTTTTGCCAATCTTCTGATAGAAATCTTTCGCAAACTCTTCAAAGTTACCATCTTCAATCGCTTGACGAATACCAGCCATTAGACGCTGATAATAACGCAAATTATGAATGGTATTTAGCCTTGCGCCAAGAATTTCATTACAACGATCGAGATGGTGTAAATACGCACGACTATAATGACGGCAAGTATAGCAATCACACTCAGGATCGAGTGTTGAAGTATCCGATTTATACTTCGCATTGCGAATTTTTACCACGCCATTCGTGACAAATAAATGACCATTGCGCGCATTTCGTGTTGGCATCACACAATCAAACATATCGATGCCACGGCGAACACCTTCAACTAAATCTTCCGGTTTACCAACCCCCATTAAATAGCGAGGTTTATCCGCCGGAATTTGTGGGCATACATGTTCTAAGATACGATGCATATCTTCTTTTGGCTCGCCTACCGCGAGGCCGCCTACAGCGTACCCATCAAAGCCGATCTCTACCAGCCCCTTAACTGAAATATCACGTAAATCTTCGTAAACACTACCTTGAATGATGCCAAATAGTGCGTTTTTGTTGTTTAATTCATCAAAGCGTTGACGGCTACGTGCAGCCCAACGTAAGGACATCTCCATGGATGTCTTCGCGTAATCCCAATCGGCAGGATATGGCGTACACTCATCAAAAATCATCACGATATCTGAGCCGAGATCGTATTGAATTTCCATTGACTTTTCAGGGCTTAAGAAGATTTTTTCACCGTTAATAGGGTTACGGAAATGCACACCTTCTTCTTTAATTTTACGCATAGCACCAAGGCTAAAGACTTGGAAACCGCCTGAGTCAGTCAAGATAGGACCTTGCCATTGCATAAAATCGTGTAAGTCACCATGCAATTTCATGATCTCTTGCCCTGGGCGCAACCATAAATGGAAGGTGTTACCAAGCAGAATTTGTGCACCTGTTTCTTTGACCTCTTCTGGGGTCATCCCTTTGACTGTTCCATAAGTACCAACAGGCATAAAAGCGGGGGTTTCCACCACGCCACGCTCAAAAATCAAGCGCCCACGACGCGCATTGCCATCCGTGGTTTGTAATTCATATTTCACGTTTATTTCTCCTAGCAGCAGAAAAACAGTCTGTTGCTGATATTAACTTTCACAGGCGAGCAGCTTATCCACCGCCTATCTAACTCACGCTACTGCCCAATCTGCTCAAAACGAGCATCAGGATTACGCGTGATATACATAGCATCACCATAACTAAAGAAACGATATTTTTGTGCTACTGCTTCTTTATAGGCCTGCATAGTATTTTGATATCCAGCAAATGCAGAAACTAACATAATCAGTGTCGATTCTGGCAAATGGAAGTTGGTGATCAAAGCATCAACCACTTGATACTCAAACCCTGGATAAATAAAGATTTGGGTATCATCAAAAAATGGGGCAATGAGCGCATCTTGGCTCGCTTTTGCCGCACTTTCTAATGAGCGTACAGAAGTGGTTCCGACAGCGACCACACGGTTACCTCTCGCTTTACATGCCAATACGGCATCCACAACCTCTTGTGGCACCTCTGCATATTCAGAATGCATGACATGATCTTCGATAGTGTCAACACGCACGGGTTGAAAGGTTCCCGCGCCGACGTGTAAGGTGACGAACGCCATTTCAACGCCTTTTTCACGTAGTGCATCCAATAAAGGCTCATCAAAATGCAAGCCAGCGGTAGGAGCTGCAACCGCGCCAGGACGTTGGCTATAAACGGTTTGATACAGTTCTTTATCCGATTCTTCATCAGGGCGGTCGATATAAGGTGGTAATGGCATATGCCCGATTTCATTGAGGATACTCAATACATCGCGCTGATCATCAAACTGCACTTCAAATAAAGCCCCATGGCGCGCAACCATAGTCGCATTAACGCTTTCATCTTCACCTAAAATCAGCTCTGCACCCTCTTTCGGGGCTTTAGATGCCCGAATATGAGCAAGTACGCGATGCTCATCCAGCATTCGTTCGATCAGCATTTCGATTTTGCCACCGCTCGCCTTACGACCAAATAGCCTTGCTGGAATAACACGCGTGTTGTTAAACACCAGCAGATCACCGGGTGACAGTTTCTCAAGGATATCCGTAAAAATACCATGCGTGAGCTGCCCCGTTGGGCCATCAAGGCTTAGCAGTCTACATGCGCTTCGCTGCGCTTGAGGATAATGGGCAATTAATTCTTCAGGTAACTCAAAAGTAAAATCGGAAACACGCATTGTCTTAACTTCAATCTAAAAAAACAGGCGACTAGTCTAGTGCTGAGCACTCAAAGGCGCAAGAAATAAGCGTATTTTTGCCGAAAAAACCTTCAATATTTAACAAATATTTCTCAAGTCACGAAAATTTTCTTCCTTATGTCATCGCTGCATCGCTGTTTGCTATTCGATTTCGTGCTAAACGGATATCTCTAGGCAATTTCAGATCCGTGTTAAAACAACAGACCATAGACATCTAAAGATGCGTGCACAGTAAACGGGCTATAATTTACCAAGCATCGAGTATATGATATCAACATGAACTTTCTTGCTCACTTGCATCTTGCCTATAAAGCGAATAGCTCCCTATTGGGCAATATCATGGCCGACTTCGTTCGTGGCAACCCAGAAGGCCATTATGCGCCCGATGTTGTCGCGGGGATCACTATGCATCGAGCTGTTGATAAGGCGACAGACTCTCACCCTTTAGTCAAAGAAGCGCGCGCACTGTTCAGGCCGGATTACCGTCGGGTCGCGCCGATCACACTTGACCTTGTATGGGATCATTTCCTCTCATTACATTGGTCTAAAATCGAACAAACTATCGGATTGGCCGATTTCATCTATTATGCACGTCGCCAAATTGAACCTAATCTGCGTCATACGCCTGAAAAGTTTCAGGAGTTAAATGAGTTTCTCTGGCCCCAAAATTGGTTAATTCGCTATGCAGATAAAACATATATAGGGCAATCATTGAATGGAATGGCACGTCGGCGGCCTAAACTACATGCGCTTAGCGGCTCTTTTGATGACTTTTTATTGCAATATAAGCCACTTGAACAGATTTTTTTCCAGTTTTATCCGCAAATGATACAACAGGCTGAACAAGGAATATTTGTCGGTCACCTCACAACACTGAAGCCTTGATCAATTATCACTTGTACTTTACCGTAATAAAACTATTGTATTGATATCAATTTGTTAAATAAGTATAATTGATAGATAAAAACTATCACAGAAATTGGTATTTATACCTTTATTCTTTGTAGGGAATTTCATATTCTCTCTTGATATATTGCCTAAATAATTTGAACGGTTTGTTGGCAACCAGCGAAAGGCTTCCTAGCAGCAAAATAGCGCTATCACTAGGCACCTAACGCGGTCCAATAAGTGGTTTAAACTATTATGGATATAAAACCTTTAATTCAAACTCATAGGAGTAAATTATGGTTCTGGTAACACGTCAAGCCCCTGACTTTACTGCTGCAGCTGTTCTAGGTAACGGTGAAATTGTTGACAACTTTAACCTGAAAAATCACCTAAACGGCCGTCCAGCGGTGATCTTCTTCTGGCCAATGGACTTCACTTTTGTTTGTCCTTCAGAACTTATCGCGTTCGACCACCGTTATGAAGAATTCAAAAAGCGTGGTGTGGAAGTAATCGGTGTTTCTTTTGACTCTGAATTCGTTCACAACGCATGGCGTAAAACTCCTGTTGATAACGGCGGTATTGGTGAAGTGAAATACCCAATGGTTGCTGACGTCAAACGTGAAATCATGAAAGCATACGGCATTGAGCACCCAGAAGCTGGCGTTGCTCTGCGTGGCTCTTTCTTGGTCGACAAAAATGGCGTTGTGCGTCACCAAGTCGTTAACGACCTACCACTCGGTCGTAACATCGATGAAATGCTGCGTATGGTTGATGCGCTGCAATTCCACGAAGAGCACGGTGATGTTTGCCCAGCGCAATGGGAAAAAGGTAAAGAAGGCATGAACGCATCACCTAAAGGTGTTGCTGACTACCTGACTAAAAACGCAACTGGCCTATAATTCATAGCGTTTACTGTTTTTATGGATCGGCATAAACTTCGGTTTATGCCGATTTTTTATTTTTGACAATCCCATTTGCCCGCTTTTACTTTATTCTCTGCTTTTTATTCGTCTTTTTTCAAATAATTATTGCTAGAAAGTTCTTAATTGATGCTAAAGAACAATATATCTGAGGATATATAGCGCACCATACTTTTACAGGACTGCTATTTATAATATGGTTACATTTATCCATAAATAGTTACATTTTTAACTCAATATAGCGTCAATCGTAAAGTAGGAAAAAACGATGAAATTTAAACTGTTAGCATCGGTTGTTATAGCTGGTACTTTGCTTGCAGGCTGTGATAACAACCAAACAGCCTCTGAAAGTAATTTCAAAAAATCCATTCAAGATTATCTCGATACTAAATCGGCTATTTGTATCAATACTGGCCCATTCCCTGCTGAGCTTTTAGCACAAGCAAATACTCGAAAAATAGAACAATTAGATAGTTTGGTTGATGCTGGATTATTAAACAAATCAGAAAAAAAAGTCGTTATCAAAGATATGTGGGGAACAGAACAAACAGGTGAAGGTGTTGAATTTACCTTAACGAGTGAAGGTCAAAAATTCTTTGATGAAGCAAAAGCCGAATTTTCTGGGCGTGGCAGCTTCTGTACAGGTAAGTTAGTGGTCACTGAAGTCACGAATTTCACAGAGCCAGCTGAGCGCGGTGGTCAAAAAATCTCTATCGCTAACTTTAAACAAAAAATTGAAGATGTGGCACCTTGGGCCAAAAATGAAAAAGTCATTGCCGCCTACCCACAAATCAAATCAACCCAAGAGCGTGCTGAAAAATCACAACAAAGCCCATTGGTACTGACCAATAACGGCTGGATCCATATTGCATTGTTCAACCAAAAATAAATTGGTCTCCCTAAGCAGAGCCACGATCAGGCTCTGCTTAACCCATTGTTTTATATTTTTAAGTTAATTTTTTCACTACATTGTTAACATTTCTCGATTGTATCTTTCAGTCTCTCCAGCTATTTTATGCTATACATAAAGAACACAATTAATTAACAAATGAATCACATTAGTTAATTGTGTTACTCAATTTCATAAAAAGCCCATTCCATTTTATTCATCGGGAGATACGAATGATAAAAACATCATGGCGCCCCTCTGTCCTATTACTTTCACTGCTTATCTCACCTCAACTCTTTGCCGCCTCAGAACCTGCTGTCGAGGCCAAAAAAGGAATGGTTGTGTCTTCTCAACACCTAGCCTCTCAAATTGGTGCCGACATCCTTAATGCGGGCGGTAATGCAGTTGATGCGGCTGTTGCTGTGGGATATGCCCAAGCCGTGGTTAATCCATGCTGTGGTAATATTGGTGGCGGCGGATTTATGACCATTCACCTTGCTAATGGCAAAGATCTTTTTATCAACTTTAGAGAAACCGCCCCAGAAGCCGCTAGCGCTAATATGTACTTAGATAAGAATGGTAATTTAATAAAAGATGCCAGCCTCTATGGTTACCTCGCATCGGGGGTTCCGGGAACGGTAAAAGGGCTTGATTATGCGCTCGAAAAATATGGCACAATGAGCCGCCAGCAAGTCATGGAGCCGGCAATTAAATTAGCCAGAGAAGGTTTTGTTTTAACGCGGGCAGATACCGATGTCCTAGATACCACTGTCGATCGCTTTAAGCAAGACCCAGAAGTCGCACGCATTTTTTTAAAACCTAATGGTAGTGCCTTTCAACCTGGCGATCTGTTAGTACAAACCGACTTAGCCAATACCCTTGAAAAAATTGCGAAAGAAGGCCCTAAAGCTTTCTATGAAGGCGAAATACCGAAGATCGTAGAAGAAGCGTCTAAAAAGAATGGGGGGATCTTAACCGCAAAAGATTTTGCTAATTATACGATCACCGACACCACACCAATTAGCTGTACCTATCGAGGCTATAAATTTATTTCAGCACCACCGCCTAGCTCGGGTGGGGTAACCATCTGCCAAACACTCAATATCTTAGAAGGCTATAACCTCAAAGAGATGGGGTTCAATTCGGCAGAATATATTCATACTCTCACAGAGGCAATGCGCCATGCCTACATGGATAGAAACACTTTCCTAGGCGATCCGGCATTTGTCGATAACCCAACCGACAAGTTATTGAGTAAAGCCTACGCAGAAGAGCTACGTAAAGAGATCAAACCTAACCAAGCAACGCCATCAACACAAGTCCAACCCGGTGTAGGGCCACATGAAAAACCAGAAACAACTCATTACTCTGTTGTCGATGACAAAGGTAATGCGGTTTCAACGACTTATACCATCAATGGCCGTTTCGGCTCCGTGGTGATCCCACCTGGTACAGGGTTCTTTTTAAATGATGAGATGGATGATTTCACCACCAAAGTCGGTGAGAAAAATATGTATGGTTTAGTTCAAGGTGAAAGAAACGCGATTGCTCCTGGTAAGCGCCCACTATCATCGATGAGCCCAACCATAGTGACCAAAGATGGTAAAGTGTTCTTAGTGCTCGGCTCCCCAGGCGGGTCACGGATTATTTCAATCACATTGCAAACCGCCCTGAATATCATTGACCATGGAATGCCTCCTCAAGAAGCCGTGAACGCACCGCGTATCCACCATCAATGGTTACCCGATGAAGTTTACTATGAGGAGCGTGGTGTCTCTAAAGATACCTTAGCGTTGCTCGATAAGATGGGTTACAAAATGGTAGAACAAACACCATGGGGTGCAGCAGAGTTAATTATGGTGCCCGTACCGGATGCTAAAGGAGATAAAACAGACTCATCAGGCAATGATGCCGCAGTTTCAGGCAAAGTTCGCCAAGGCTATATCTACGGTTCAAATGATGTTCGTCGTCCAGCCGGTAAAGCCGTTGGTGTCGATTAAAATCCACACTTAAAACAAATGGCGGGATAACCCGCCATTTAAATAATTAGCTAAGCGGGGAGACCCGCTTAGTATTATCTACTAAAAAATCAACAAATTGATATTTTTAATGGTTTTCACAATCTCTTATGGCCGCAGCCAAACACCTTGATGTTGACCCACGGCCTGAAATTACCTTGCGTTATTTACGAATAAAATTATCCACAATAAGGCTGATCGCTTCTTCACTACGACCATGTAAAACCGCTTTTGCCGTATAAAGCCCCATACCGACAACACTATTAAGCTCTACATTCGGTGGCATAACCAATTCATTCGGTGAAGTATGCACGTTTAATACCGCTGGGCCATTATAATTTAGGAAGCGGATAACAGCGTCCTCCAATGCTTCTGGGGATTCAACTGATTCACCAAACATCCCTAACGCACTCGCCAGCTTACCAAAATCAGGGTTTTCTAAATCGGTATAGTTATTCAATAACCCTTCAACTTTTTGTTCTAATTCAACAAAGTTAAGCGATTTATTGTTGATGATAACGATTTTTGCCGCCAATTTTTCTTGCGTCATAGTGAGTAGATCGCCTAATAGCATCGCTAACCCACCATCACCTGACATAGAGATCACTTGGCGATTAGGAAACGCTTTTTTCAATCCTAATGCTTGAGGCATTGCGTTAGCCATGGTGCCATGTTTTAAGCTCGTTAATGTTCTTCGCTGCCCATTGGTATTGATATAGCGCAGCATCCAAACCATTGCAGAACCCCCATCTGCCGTAAAAATAGCGTCGCTATCTGCATGCTTATCGAGTAGCTGAGCAAGGTATTGAGGGTGGATGACATGAGCTTTCGCCCCTTTTTCTAGCCAGCTAATTTTTTCGAGTGTCTTTTTGTGCAAATCGACAGATTTACGTAAAAAATCATCATCGGTTTTATTGTCAATTAAAGGCAATAATTGCAATAAGGTTTCATTGACATCACCATTAAGCCCTAAATTGACAGGGTGGCGTTTACCGATATTTTCTAAATTAATATCAACTTGTACGATGGTTGCTTTTTCAGGGAAAAATTGAGGCCATGCGAAATCAGTACCTAACAGCAGCAAAGTATCGCAGTTTTTTAACATGGTAAAACCGGACTCAATACCGATCATTCCCGTCATTCCCACATTATATGGGTTATCATATTCAATAAAATCTTTGGCTCGTGAGGTATGTGCAATTGGCGCTTTTAATTTTTCTGCCAATTGAAGAAGTGCTCCTCTGGCATCTTTACTACCAATTCCCGCATAAATACCTATTTTCTTACCTTTATTTAATACATCTGCCAGCGCTTTAATATCTTCTTGAGCCGGGATAATTCGCGGTTGATGATAATTGACGGCTATTTTATTTGGATAGTCTATTTCAGACTTGCTTATATTTACTGGAAGAATAATAACAGCGACACCTTTTTGACTTAAAGCTGCACTAATGGCATTTTTTGTCACTTCAATCGCTTTATCAGGGCTAATAATTTCTTCGCAGAATACTGAGCATTCACTATAAACGGATTTAAAATCGACGTATTGAGGGAAAGAACTATCGGTTGTATTAGTATCTAATTGGCTTGCAATCAAAATAACAGGCGCGCCATTGCGATGTGATTCATATAATCCATTAATAAAATGTAAGCTTCCAGGTCCACAGGAGCCTGCACATGCGGTGAGTTGGCCTGAAATAAAGGATTCGGCACCGGCGGCAAATCCCCCAACCTCCTCATGCCTTACATGGATCCACTCCATCTTACTTTCATGTATCGCATCCGTGACATAATTTAAGGTATCACCCACGATGCCATAACAGTGCTTCACACCTGAATTTTGGAGAATATCAACAATCACGCTAGCAACATTTTTTTTCATGCAAGGCTCCAATAGCAGATTATTTCTTATAAACAAAAGATCACAGATGACTCTTGTCTACATATTTATATTATTAATATCACAATAAGTAATAACTGCAATTAAAAGCACTATTTTTATTTTAAACCTTTCTTTTTATGATATTTTTCCGTCAGAATAAGAAGTAAAAAAGGAGCTAATAAGCTCCTTTTTCTATTATTGAATATTGATATTTTTAGGCTTGTTTATGTTCGGCTGCGGGTGTGATCACTCGGTCACAAATTGCCGCTACAATTAACACCACAAATGATGGTAATAACCATGCCAAATCTTGTTGATATAACGGAATTCCAGTCATCCAATCAGGAATATACGTTTTCAGATGATCTGACGCTTTCGCTGCACCAATTAACCCCACAATAAAACTGGTCAACATGGTTGGGGCAATCACCACACTTGGGTTACGCCACCACTTTAAAGTAAAGCTTAATAAAATAAGCACAATACAAGGTGGGTAAATCGCCACTAATACAGGAACAGAAAACGCAATCAGTTTACTTAATCCAAGATTAGAAACGACCATGGAGAATGCACCAAGTACCAAGACTAGCGTGCGGTAAGAGATTGGCACATAGCGGCTAAAGAACTCCGCGCAAGCACAGGTCAAACCAACAGCCGTCACCATACAGGCAACAAAAATCAATACGGCAAGGAAGAAGCTACCATAGTTACCAAATGTATACTGAACATAGGCATGCAGAATATCAGCACCATCTTGAGGGTTTGGAATAATGGATGCGCTGTTTTCACCTAATTTAAATAGTGAAAGGTAAACCAGTGTCAGTAGCACCCCCGCAATCAGCCCCGCCCACATGGTATAGCGGGTCAGTAGTGAGGAGTTTTCGATACCTCGCGAACGAGCCGCATTAACAATCACGATACCAAAGACCATTGCCCCCAATGTATCCATCGTCAAATAGCCATTGATAAAGCCATTTGAGAAGGCCATATCGCGGTATTCATCTGTTGATAACATAGGTTGACCTGCCGGCCAAAGCACAGCCGCAACACCAAGGATAGCAAGGGCTAACATTTTTACAGGTGCCAGTATGTGACCTACACTATCCAGCAGTTTACCTGGGTATAGAGAAATACCGATGACTAGCACAAAATAGACTGCACTATAAATTAATAATGATATATCTGATTCGCCACCAAGTAGCGGTGCAATCCCCACTTTGTAAGAAACCGTCGCAGTGCGAGGCGTGGCGAATAGCGGGCCAACGGACAGGTAAGCAACAACAGCAAGCAATAGCCCCGCCGTTTTACCAACAGGTGTACTTAGGGCTTCAATACCCCCACCCACTTTGGCTAATGCCACAACGGTTAAAACAGGCAACCCCACACCTGTAACCAAAAAGCCTAGCGCGGCAGTCCACACTTGCTCGCCAGCCTGTAAGCCAACCATTGGTGGAAATATGATATTTCCAGCACCAACGAAGAGCGCAAAGGTCATAAAACCTAAGGCAAGAATATCTCTGGATGTTAAACGATGAGCCATATTTTATGTTAAATCTTTGTAACGGTGTTAGAAAATATAGAGTAACTAATCAGTAACTCTTTGAATTATAAATGGCGGTATAGAATTCTAATTAACAAGTTGATAAACAATACAATGTGTACGATTTATCACATCAGGCAAGATTAAAAATCAAAAAACAGAAAAAATCGCCAATAACTGGCTACAAGTAAAACTTTTATAGGGAAAAAAGGCAATAGCAAACCTAAAAACAAGAATAAATCTCTAAAGTATTTTTTATAACTAGTGATTACTGTCAGTAAAATAAGAATATGCGCTATATGATTTGAACAAAAAACAACCAATTAAACCATTATTTATCTTATCTTTTAAATCGATTATGGTTTTGCAAAGCGAAATATAGGTTTTTTAGAAAACAGAAATTTTTAATAACCCATCACAAATATAGAGAGATTCATTTTTTAAATAAGAAGGAGCGACATATCTGGCGGTGATAATGATATGTTGGATTGGGTCGATAAGAACGGCTGTTTGCCGCTCTCATCGAGGTATGTCACGTCTTTAATGAAGTGTTTTAGCTGTTTTTTTGTCTGATACGATCAATACAGGAGGCAGGGTAAAAGAGAATTCGCTCCCCTTGCCTAACTGACTGGTTATCATTAATTGGCTATTATGATGCTGCAAAGCGTGTTTGACGATCGCTAAACCAAGCCCCGTTCCTCCCCCTGTTTGGCGAGACCTCGCCTTATCAACACGGTAGAAACGTTCAGTTAAACGTGGAATATGCTCTGGGGGGATCCCCAACCCATTATCAGCAACGCCAAAACGTGCCCCATTATGTGTTTTCTGCCAACTGACTTGGATCGTTGTTCCTTCCGGTGTATGCATAATGGCATTATAGACCAAGTTAGCCACCGCACTACGAAGCTGCTCTTCATTACCGTAAACATACAGCTTTTCATCAACCATAAATTTAAACTGTTGCCGCCCTTGGCTTAAACTCATCGCTTCCTGTTCAATCATTTTTAAAATTACAGGAATATTTACCTGCTCATCTAAATTAATATGAGGCGCCACTTCAATGCGAGATAACTGTAACAGTTGTTTAATCAAATTATCCATTCGATGCGCCTGCTCTTGCATTACCGTTAACGCTTTTTTGTTGGCAGCTGAGGCATTTTCTTGATCATCTAATACTTCAAGATAACCTTGGATCACCGTTAGTGGTGTGCGTAGTTCATGGCTGACATTCGCAAAAAAGTCTCTACGTGCTTTTTCTAATCGGCGCTTTTCCGTGACATCCCTCGCAACCATTAATAGCTGACCTTCGGTATAGGGTAAGACACGAAATTCAACAATAGCGCCACTGTTTAGCTCTATCGTTAACGCTTGTTCATAGTTTTGTAATGTAAAATAACGGCTGAAATCTGGATAGCGTAATAAATTAAAAATCGGTTGCCCGCTATCTTCCGGCCAACGAAAACCTAATAAATGTTGAGCATGGCGATTACACCAGAAAATATTCCCTTCAAGAGTCATCATTACGACGGCATCAGGGAGAGATTCTGCGCCACTGCGAAAGCGTTTGATCAACTGCCCTAATTCACGCCGACGTTTTCGGTTGCGCTGCTGAAGCTGATAGATCCCATAAAAGATTGGCTCCCAGCCGCCTTTACCATCAGGGGGCAGCATGCTCCGATCAAGCCATAACCAATATGACAACTTCATCAAGTTATAACTGTGCCAAATCAGCGCTGCGGTCAATGAGATGACTAAAAGCCATGCAAGATGGCCGATAAAAATCGATAAGATTAATGCAGGTAAGATGAATAAAAACAGCCCCCAAATTAGCTGTTTCCATGATAGGCGTTCAAGCACTGGTATCTCCTGTTATTGATCAGTAACGCACTGAGAAGCGATAACCAGTACCACGCACTGTTTGAACCATTTTATCATGCCCTTCAGCCTCCAAGGCTTTTCTGAGGCGGCGGATATGCACGTCAACCGTTCTATCTTCAACATACACATTCGCTCCCCATACATAATTGAGTAACTGCTCGCGGCTATATACTCGTTCAGGGTGAGTCATAAAGAAATGCAGCAGCTTATACTCCGTCGGCCCCATATCAATAGGAGTGTCATTACTGCTGACCCGATGAGACGTTGGGTCTAGTGTTAACCCGTTCATTTCAATAATGTCTTCTGTTGCCATCGGGGAAATACGGCGTAGAATGGCTTTCACACGAGCGACGAGCTCTTTGGGTGAAAACGGCTTTATTAGGTAATCATCCGCCCCCACTTCCAAGCCTTTTACGCGGTCCTCCTCCTCCCCTCTTGCGGTTAACATCATCACAGGAATATCGCGCGTATCACTGTCACGTTTCATGTGTTTAATCACTTGAATGCCTGAACCACCAGGGATCATCCAATCTAATAAAACAAGGTCGGGTAATGGATCAACTAACTGCGCGATGGCGGAATCATAATCATCAGCTTCAATCGACTGAAAACCATTCTGCTCTAGTACAAAACAAACCATTTCTCGGATGGGCGCTTCATCTTCAACCACTAGAATGCGTCTTGCCATGATTAATCCTGTAAATAAGAAGAGATCATTAAAAGTGAAAGCATTATGCGTCACTTTTATGACAGAATTATGAATACCGTCATCAAATAACAATAATCCTTTCTATATTAGCGGTAAATTGTCATTTAAGTGAAACATTCTCGTCATACTTTACATCGTCGCGCCTGCTGCTTCGCCTATCGTTATCACATTGAATTGTCTGCTTGTTCAGA
Source organism: Providencia sp. PROV119 (assembly GCF_028482435.1). Taxonomy (NCBI): domain Bacteria; kingdom Pseudomonadati; phylum Pseudomonadota; class Gammaproteobacteria; order Enterobacterales; family Morganellaceae; genus Providencia; species Providencia sp. PROV119. Next base: position 251,835 of record NZ_JAMPQL010000004.1, on the reverse strand, counting down.
GATCCCCTTAAAGGGTCATGATAGGGTATACTGAGCATAGTATACATATAAAGTCGTAGGAAGGGGCCTTCATGCGTATTATCCATACCTCTGACTGGCACCTTGGCCAGTATTTTTTCACTAAAAGCCGCGCAGCCGAACATCAACAGTTTTTAACTTGGCTTATTGAGCAGGTTAAACTTCATCAAGTTGATGCCATGATTGTTGCGGGAGATATTTTTGATACCGGCTCCCCTCCAAGTTATGCCCGTGAGCTTTATAATCAATTTGTCGTCTCGCTACAGCAAACAGGCTGCCAATTGGTGATCCTAAGTGGTAACCATGACTCTGTTTCCGTCTTAAATGAAACCAGTTCACTGCTTGCCTATTTGAATACGGATGTCGTCACTTCAGGAGCAACGCCCCATGTGATCACATTAAAGAATGCACAAGGGCAACCCGGAGCACTGTTGTGTGCGATCCCTTTTCTACGCCCTAGAGATATTCAATTAAGTGTTGCAGGACAGAGCAGTGAAGAGAAGCAGCTATCATTACAAACAGCCATTCGTGACTATTACCAAGCTAGCTATCAGCTTGCCGAGCAGCAGCGGCAAACTATGGGGTTAGATATCCCAATTATCGCAACGGGGCATTTAACGGTTGTCGGGGCTGAATTGACGGAGTCTGTGCGTGATATCTATATTGGTACTTTAGACGCATTTCCCTCTGCCGCTTTCCCTCCGGCTGACTATATCGCCTTGGGGCACATTCATCGTCCGCAAGTTATTGGTCAACAGCAACATATTCGTTACTCTGGTTCACCGATTGCATTAAGCTTTGATGAAGCGAACCAACAAAAAAGTGTTTGCTTAGTGGAGTTTGATGGCCGCGAACTGTCGCAGATCCACCAACTTGCGATCCCAACTTTTCAACCTTTGCAAACACTAAAAGGGTCACTTGCAGACATTCAAAAGCAGTTACATGCACTCTCTATCGAGCCAGATACGCCCCCAGTTTGGTTAAATATCGAAGTCGCTTCACAGGACTATCTTGCTGATATCCAACAACGTATCGAAAGTATTATCAAAGACTTACCCGTTGAAGTTGTATTGTTACGCCGTGCACGTAAACCACAAAACCCCCAACAAGCTCTCGCTAATGAAACCTTAAATGAGCTTACCGCCGAAGAGGTATTTTTGCGTCGTTTAGCGGAAGAGTCGCTAGATGATAAAGAAAAAGAGCAGCGCTTATTAGTACTCTTTAGGCAATCTTATGACGCTTTGCGTGCTGAGTTAGAGGGAAATTCATGAAAATCTTAAGTCTACGCCTAAAAAATATTAACTCTCTAAAAGGCGAATGGAAAATTGACTTCACCCAAGAGCCGTTTGCTAGCCAAGGATTGTTTGCGATCACAGGCCCTACTGGGGCGGGTAAAACCACCTTACTAGATGCTATTTGTCTCGCACTCTATCACCAAACACCTCGTTTAAGTACACTATCCGTTAAACAAAATGAGCTTATGACACGCCATACTGGCGAGTGCTTGGCTGAAGTGGAATTTGAGGTCAAAGGTATCGCTTACCGCGCATTTTGGAGCCAACGACGAGCCAGCAACAAGCCAGAAGGAAAATTACAACCGCCAAAAGCCGAGCTAGCGACTGTCAGTGACGGCAAAATCATCGCGGAAAAAGTCAGTGACATACGAGAACAAATTGTTCAGATCACAGGGCTAGATTTCGGACGGTTTACAAAGTCTATTTTGCTTTCACAAGGGGATTTTGCCGCCTTTTTAAATGCGAGCGAAAAAGAGCGAGCCGATCTGTTAGAAGAGATCACCGGCACGGAAATTTATAGTCAAATATCCAGCTATATCTATCGCCAGCACAAACAGGTCAAAAATGATTTAGAGATTTTAAAAGCTCGAGCGCAAAGCATTCATTTGCTCACCGAAAGCGAACATCAAGCCCTCATCGAACAACAAACCGTATTAGCAGACCAAGAAAGGCAGCTTAATCAAAAACGAACGCGAAACCAACAAGCGTTGTATTGGCAGCAACGCCAACAACAGTTAACTGCCCGCTTACATCAGTTAGAGCTTGATCAACAGCAGGCTGAAAAGGCATATCAAGACGCTGAGCCTCAGTTTAAAAAACTCTCAGACAATCTGCCTGCCGAAAATTTGCGTCCTTTATGGCAGGATGTGGAACGCCAACAACAGGCATTAAATGAATTATTAGAGAAGCAACAGAGCCTTTCGCAACAGTGTGAAAATAACACTCAACAACTTGCGCCTTTACAAGCACAACTTGCTCAAGTCCAACATGAGCATAGCCAGCACCAAAATTATGTTCAGCAGCAAACCGTGTTGATCGATACCCACGTTCGCCCATTAGATAATGCGATTCTTCATCTACACCAACAGATTAAAGAAATTTCAGAACAAAAAGAGCAATATCACACGGAATATCAATCGAAGCACAGCTTAATTACTCGAACCCAACATCAAGCTCATTTGGACCGTGAAGAGTTACAGCAAATTGAACATTACCTACAGCAACATCCCCAAGATGCGGCTATTACCCAACAAATAGGTTTATGGCGGCAACAAGGTCAATTTATTGATGAATTGAGTCAAAAAGTACAAGCCTTAGAGCAAAAACAACAACTACTGCAACAAGAGCAGTCAGCATTAGTTAGCGAGCAACAACAGCAAATTGAGCAAAATGCCCAAACGCAGCACCAACTTGAACAGGATACTGCGGCATATCAACTCGTTGAAAGTCGCTATCTAGAGTGGCAAGAAAAACAAGATATTGAACAACTTAATCAATCAATAGAACAGCTACACACCAGATCACAACATGCCCAACTTTTACCTTTATTGTTATCTCAATGGCAAGAGCAGCAAAACCAATTAAAAATCAAACAACACCAGCAAGAGGAACTAACCCAATCAATTTCTCAGGCTGAAAAGCAGCTCCAGCTAACTGAAACACAAATTACGCACCTTCAGCCTCATTTAACAGATTTGAATGCGCGGTTACGCTTAGAGCAGAAAATCGTCAGTTTAGAAAAGGAGCGCCAACAACTTATTGCGGGTGAGCCTTGCCCACTTTGTGGCTCTACCGAACACCCTGCAATTGAACAATATCAATCTGTAGAGCCAACGCAAACTGAACAGCGCTTAATCGCATTAACCAAACAGTTAGAAGAGCTTAAGCAAACGCAAGTCACTCAACAGTCGCTACTGCAAAGAGAAATGCAGCGCCAAGCAGAAAATCAACAGGCACAACAGCAGCTTATAGCTCAAGAGCGTCAGCTGCGAACACAATGGATGACCGCGTGCCAGAAGGCTCTCGCCCCTGAACTGACCACGACTCATGCTGCCGTAGAGCAGTTGCTCACGGATATCCAAAAACAGTTATCAGAGAAACAGCAGTCATTACAGGCGTTCACCGCCCTCGAACGTGAATATCAACAACTTAAACACCGATTACATGAGCAGCAGTCATTAAATAAACAGCAACAATCCTCGCTCGCCTTGCTTACTGAACGAATTAAGCATCAGCACCAACTTATTGATGAAACACAAAAAGAGCATGTCGTACACCAACAGCGCCATAATCAGCAGCAGCAACAGCTCCACGAGGCTTTGGCTGAATTTAGGTTGCCTGAAAGCGAAAGTTTTGAACCGTGGTTTACGTTACTAGAGCAGCGTGGTCAGCTATATGCTGCGAAAAAACAAAGTGCGCAAGATATTAGCCAAAAAATAGCGGTCGCTGAGGCGACGTTGCAAGTTGAGTTAGCTCAACAAACCCATTTAAGTAAACGGCTAGAAAATACGCAACAGCAATTGCAACAGTTACAACAACAGGTTGAACAAAAACAGGCGGCACGGCAGCTATTACTTGATGGGCAATCTATTTCACAATTTATGGGTAGATTGCAAGATCAGCAAAACAAACTGGCTCATCAGCAACAACAACTTAATGAGCAGGTCACGCATCATGAAAAACACTTAGCTTCTCTAAAAGGCAGCCTTAACGAGGTCATCACGACGATAGAAAAGACACGATATCAGTTAACCACAGCACAGCAGCGCTTCGAGCATACCCTTTCGACTAGCCCATTTGCAACACAGCAAGCATTCTTAGCCGCACTATTAGCGCCGGATGAAAAGCTGCAACTTGAACAATTGCAACAACGATTACTCCAGTCACGTTTACAAGCGCAAACCCGTTATAAAGAAGGTGAGCGCGCACGACAAGAACATTTGGCCCAAAAGCCCGATGATCATATTGAGGCAAGCTTGGAGGAGTGGCAGCAAGCAATTATTCAGCTTGATGAGGAGATTAAAAATCTCAATAAACAACAGGGGCAGATCTTCAGCCAACTCGAAGCAGACAAACAACAACGTCACCAACAACGTGGCTTATTACAAGAAATCGAGCAGAGCCAATCCCACTATGAAGATTGGGGATATCTCTGCGAACTGATTGGCTCAGCAGAAGGAGATAAATTCCGCCGTTACGCGCAAGGGTTAACCTTTGATTGCCTCATTTCTCTCGCTAATCTGCGCTTGGATAAGCTACATGGTCGCTATTTGCTAAAACGTAATCATAATGCAGATCTGGAATTACAAGTGATTGATGGCTGGCAGGCCGATACTATCAGGGATATTAAAACCCTCTCTGGCGGAGAAAGTTTCTTAGTCAGCCTAGCGCTTGCTCTCGCATTATCGGATATGGTGAGTAACAAAACTCAACTCGAGTCTTTATTTCTCGACGAAGGCTTTGGCACACTCGACCCTGAAACATTAGATATTGCCTTAGATGCGTTAGAAAGCCTGAATGCATCCGGAAAAACGATTGGGGTAATTAGCCATGTTGAAGCGATGAAAGAGCGAATTTCTGTACAGATCCCCGTGAAAAAGACCAACGGTTTTGGCTTTAGTGAATTACCTAGCCGATATCGTATCCGTTAAAATATAAATGGCGCTTTATCATAGGAACAAAACATTCCTAGATAAAAGCGCCTTACCACATCAATCAAAAATTTCTTTCAATTTTCTATCATGAAGGGCTGATAGATGCTCCCCAATGTAATCATAAAAAATAACAATTTGTATTTAATTGATTTTAATAAAAAACAATTAAATTGACTCAGCCGAAAAATTTGAACCTTACCGTTAATTTTTTTTTCTATGATTTTCCCTTCACAGCGCTATAGTAATACTTAACAAATAGCTAGGAGACTCACATGTCAAACGCATTTATTGAAATGATTAAAAATCGTCGCACTATTTATAACCTCGGCGATGCATTACCAGTTTCTGAAGAGCATGTTACAAAATTAATTAAAGAAGCAGTAAAACATTCACCTTCTTCTTTTAACTCACAAACATCACGTGTTGTGATCTTATTTGGCGCAGAGCATAAAAAACTGTGGAACATCACCAAAGAAACATTGCGCGCCATCGTGCCAGAACAGGCATTTGCAGCTACTGAACAAAAAATTGATAGCTTCGCTGCGGGTGCTGGCTCTATCTTATTTTTCGAAGATATGGCGGTCGTGAAAGGCTTACAAGAGCAATTCCCACTTTATGCCGACAATTTCCCAATCTGGTCAGAACAAGCCAGCGGTATCGCACAATTTGCGGTATGGACAGCCTTAGCGCAAGAAAACGTCGGGGCATCACTGCAACACTATAATCCACTCATTGATACTCAGGTACAAAAAGAGTGGGGAACACCTGATAATTGGGTACTACGTGCTCAAATGGTATTTGGGTCAATTAATGCTCCTGCGGGTGATAAAGACTTTATGGATGATGAAATTCGTTTCAAAATCTTTAAATAATCAGAATAAAATTCGAATAAAAAGCCCTTGTTGATTAAAACAAGGGCAAATCACCTGCCAAATAATGTGATATATCACTTTTCAATACCAGCCAACACCAAGGGATCCGATTATTATTGATATGCAATATCAATTAGTTATTCCACAACCCATGCTATCAAACGCTAATCCTTTAGAATATAAAATCAATTAATAGCAATCTAATAAAATTTCATATTGATAATCTCTATTAGATACCGACTCATTGTCGGTATCTATCTATTTTTAGCCATCTTTTTAGAATATTACACTAAATAAATTCGTTTAAATTTCATACTGTTACAAAATAAACTAAATAAAATCGATATTTTATTAGCATAAATCATATTTTTTACTCGTATTTGAACTAAACTAGTCAGTGAGAATTTTGTAACGCGCTACTCGTGTTATTTAACTAGCGCTAGTTCAACTAGGAGGTAGAAGCAATGAAATGTTTATCCTCAATTGTAACAGTGACTGCTTTACTCATTTCCAGTTTTACTTTTACCCATGCTGCAACCAATCGAATCGGAGGTGGAACCATTACTTTTATTGGCTATGTCTATGAGCCACAATGCGCAGTTAAAGTATCCAGTAGCGAACAAATTGATCTTGAATGTTTCCGCAATGGTAAAAATATCACCAAAACCAGTTCACTTAAAAATGCCAAAAAACTCAGTTCTGATTTTGTAAAAGTCGAATATAATCAATTCAACAATAAACCCACTCTAAATGTGACCTACGATTAATGCTCTTTATTTATTAAAAGAGTTAGCGAAATCTTGCTAACTCTTTCAACGATACTAAATTAACTAAGCTTTTATTTGATAGTTAAATTTAATTAGTATTTAACGTTATGGTCATTTTACTGTTTGCTTTACCTGGTTTAATTGGCTCAGTTCCATAACGAACATAGCGTGCTGTAAAGTTTAATAGCAGCTCATGTGTTGCAGCGCCTGTCGTTGGCACAGAAACGCTAGTCCAATTATTTGCTGTAGGAATTGGTGAATCAATTGCTCCTAAACGAAGTAGTTTATTTCTCTGCCCCGATGAATTTAATATTTCTATCGCGACCCCTTTTGCTGTCGAGCCTAAATTAGGATCTAATAATAAATAGTCAACCTCATTCATAGCCCTATTTTCTTCACCAGGTGCAAAACCATAACTAATTTTAGCCCCTTTCTGACATTCTAATGTGAAAGAAAAAGGAGTAGGAGTTGATGGAATATCATTTGATGAATGGCTACCTAAATAAACGGTTGATGTCGACGATTTCAAACCACAAGTTGTAACCTGACGTCCCCCGACTGGACGCTGACGTATTTTAAAAAAAGTGTAGCCTGCGGGTTCATAGTTATTATTTATCGTATTATTGATCCCAGGGCCTTTGAACCCAACAACCCCTCTATTAACGACCCCAACGGTACCTAACGAGTTACCACTGACATTTTGCTGAGAGCGAACCTGTTCAATAGAAAGACCCGAAAAATGTTTCAGCTTAATATTAATTTTTTGTGGGTTATCAGGATCTATGTCATATGCCATAGGCTTCGCATTCACCACATTATCAAATTGATATGAAGCATCTCTATTCATACCTAGAAATAGTTCAAAAGCCATTCCTTGAATATTCGTTCCCCAATATTTTATATTGTCATACGTAAACGCGGGAGCGGCGTTATCGAAAATATAAGTTTTAGGTAAATAGTATATTTCAAAAATAGAGGATGCATCAGCGATATCACATTTAAAAACGACACGATCTGGCGGAGCGCCCATTAATGATGCCATTTGAGTGCTCGTTATAGAATCAAAAGCAATTCTTGTTCCAGCAGGCTGAAATTGTAACCCATATATACTGACGTCAACCTTAGAGCCAATACTCACTTGTGTTCCAGGTATCCCACCATTTTGGATAATACAAGTGGAATTTGCTGTTCCAGCGAAAAATAAAATCATAAAACCAATTGATGTTATGGCTCGTTTAGATATAAACATAACGCCCCCAAAATACTTGTTAACGAATAAGTCTTCTTTAAAAACTTATGGGTAAATTAATAAAAAACATAATGATTAATAAGCCCAACACTGAATAGTTAATCTTTAAAAGATACTAATTTTCATATTTTAGAAAAGTATCGGAACTTATTAACCCTAAAAACCGTAAATTAAATAAGGCACAGTAGCACTTTAAGAAATCATTTCTTCTTAAACAACATACAACCTTAATAAAAATAACAAACAGATTCAGAAATAGAACTATTACTTGAGATGTTATAATCAAACTTACAACGTTGATGACTACCTTCACCCCATTTAACAATAACTGTTCCTTGTTCAGATTGAGAATTAAAATGTACTAAGCCACCTTGCCCAACTAAACCAATTTTATTATTATTTTCATCATAAATATCGGCACCAAACGGCACTGCTTTTTTATCTTGTAAAATAATACGATAAGTAATGTTGTTACCTTTTTGTGTATTAAATTTCACTAATACCGCAGACCCTGCATAAGGTGCTATCTTGGCTAAGTTATTATCTAATTCAACATCTGTATCCATATTTTCTGTATTAAGATACAGTGTATTATATTGATAAGGTACTAATGAAGGTACAACGGCTTTTCCGCTATCATTAATAACAATATTACTCCATGAGGCTACTGATGCACCTTCCGCTTCATTAGCTTCCACAATCGCAAAAGTATCACTTAAATAGCGAGATGGAATAACCCCACCTTGATAAGCCACTAATGCACCACTTGCTCCCACCGATAATGACTTGTAATTATTACCTTGTGAATAACCCGCGTTTACAGAAGCCGAAGAGAAATCTTTCTGAATATTTCCAGAGAAGCTACTGTTTGAATTACCAATATCACTCGCTGTCGCGTTCCAAGAAATAGAATTATCTTCACCGAAAGAGCTACTAATTGTCGTATTATTTGACCAACGATGATCTGAATCAGAACGTGTTATGGAGCTACTTAATAACGTATTCTGTTCTGGATACCAAAGTGAGAATGGTACAGAGACGTTAAACATATAGTTATTATCTCCACCCTGATCGCCATTTCGATACATTTTTATATAGGTGAAGCTATAACCAATACCTTTAAAGTTATTCATATAGCCAGCTTGCAATTGCTTAGTATCTGGCAAATTATCACGCCAAGTTTGCAATGAACCACTGACATACACAGTACCATAATCCGCTAAATTTTGGTTAACCGTTAATACATATTGGGAACGTCTTGGGTTAATGCTTTCGCCATTAAACAAATAACTATCACGATAAGAACTTGCTTCATATAAGCTTAAATAGTTCTGCGATTCATAACGGTAACCAGCTAACGCAATATTTGTACCAGTGGCATTAATGTCTTTATTCCACGTGACTCGCGCACGAGCACCGTTATAGGTACGTTTATTGTCTAATTCAGCTTTTGAGCTTGCCATATCAAAGCTAAATGCACCGACTTGTGTATTAACCGCAAAACCTAATAACCCAGATTGGTATTTATTGGAGTACTGCACCCCTGCAAATGGCGTTAGAATATTACTTAAACCATATTTTATTGTTGATTGAGCAAAAATATCGGAAGAAGTATGATCACCCCGTAACTTACCACTCACAATGCTATAATCAATCTGACCCGGCCTTAATAAACCTGGTACCGTTGAGAATGGCACGACAAACGTGGAAACACTGCCATTTGCTTCAGTCACTTCAACAGTTAAATCACCGCCATAACCTGTTGCATAAAGGTCATTGATCGTAAATTCACCGGGAGAGACATTCGTTTCGTATATTACAAAACCATTTTGTATTATTCTTACCCGAGCATTACTATTTGCAACCCCCCTAACTGTTGGCGCAAACCCTTGCATTGATTGTGGACGCATTCGGTTATCAGTCGCTAATTCAGCACCGGTATACGAAAAGCTATCAAATAGGCTTCCATCGGTAAAAGATTGCCCAACCGTTAATTCACTTTTTATTTGTGGAATAGCTCTCTGAACATACGTTCTGATGCTTTCATGATGAAATTTATCATCTTCATTGTATTGCAAATTAGATTGATGGCGAATTCTAAACAAGCCTAAATTAAGCCCAGCCGATATATTTCCGTAAGCAGAATGTTCGTCCTTACCATGACTACGAGTACTATACCCATTAAGGTTATAGTTCATAAAAAAAGCAGGAACCCCTTCATTAAGAGCACTGATTGGTACAGAGCCGCGTGCTGAATACTCCACCATTGCTTGAGGAATTAAAATATCTAATCGTAATATATCTTGCTTTAAATTAACTTGAACATCTTTTGATAATGATTTTAAGTCTTCACATTCACCATTAGACTCTATTAGCCCTAAATATTCTGGTTTTATGTTAAACCCATCAACATCTTCTTTGGTTAAACAAGGAACAACACGTCCCTGTTCATTTTCATAAAATCTAATCTCTTTATTATAAAGAAATTCATTATTTAAATATAAATCGACATACCAATTACCTGGAGTAATTTGGTCTTCTGTTAATTTATCTATTGATATATCTTTAGCATTACCTAATAAGAACCCCTCATTGTAAGAGTATTTCTTTTCATTTTGGTTTTCTTCTACCGCTAATGCAAATCTACCATACCCTAAAGACAAAGAAACAAGAACAAAAAGTAATTTTATTTTCATAGCAATACCATTTATTATAAATTAGACTCGTAGGAATCTAAGCCACCATAATCATTAATGACTGAGTAGCTAACTTTTTTTGCATTAATAAAATCATTGGGTATTGCTACACCTTTTCCTCTATTCAGATAAATATCAGAGAATGGCGCAACCATATTCCCTTCTAAGCTTAACTTTCTATTCCCTTCAGATAATGTAACATCCTGAAAAGTAATAAACCATGGCGAGTTATTTTTAACAAGCAACTCATTTCCTTTTGCCGTTTTCTTTATTGAGAAAGAAAGTTTTTCATTAACCTGTGCAGGCATTTTAATGTCTGTTGGTCGATAAAATAATTTCACTCTTGTTCGAATGGCAATTTGCATTGTATTCTTATTTTGAGAAGCAGTATCTTCATTCTCAGGTGGAATTTCTAACACGTTCAAATAAAAAATAGACTCTTTATCTTTTGGTAAAGAATCACCAAGATAAGTTAACCTTAAATTTTGACCTGCTCCAGCAGACATTTTAAATATCGGTGGTGTAATTGAAAATGGAGTTTTAATATTTTCAGGTAACTCATTAGGATCTCCATTATCTAGCCAAACTTGCACCAAAGCTGGCCATTTATTATCATTAACCAACTGTACTGTTTTACTTTTAGATTTTTCATTATATATAACACGAGTGCCATTAATAATAACGCTGGCATACATGGATGTTGATACAATGAATAATGAAATAAATAAAACGATTTTATTTATGATAGATAGCCTAGTTATCATAATGACCTAACCCTACTCTAAGTTGTAATAATTTAGTCTTTTATTGATCTGCCAGGGGAATGAATTCCCCCGGCAGAATTAACTTATTATGGATAAGTCAATGTATAGTTAACTTGTGCTGTAACAGCACCTGGAGCGGTTACTACATCTTTCGCATAATAGAATGCTTGGTATGCCAATGTAGCTGCACCATTAACGATTGGCTGGCTACCTGCTGGCGCGCCGTTTACTTTCGCAGCGTTACCAGCTTGGTCTGCTAAACCGATCTGTACGTTAGCAGGTGCAGTTGTTGGGATAAGATTACCAGTTACTGCATCACCACTTGTCAAACTTTCGAAGTTTGCTGCTACATCAACACCACTAACGCTACAGTTAGCCAGTTCGATAGTGAATGATGTATTACCTGCTGTTGCACCAGCAGAACTCAATGCAGTAGTCGATACTGTTGGCAGAGTGACTGTGAAGTCACCACCATTACCCGTAGTGACATCACAAGTTGTTGCAGTGATTTCACCGTTGAACGTAATAGTACCATCTGCCGCTAATGCTGATGCCGAAATTGACGATGCAATGAATAAAACTAAAAGTGATTTTTTCATATTTAACCTTTGTTAAGATAAAACAATTCCAATCCTTTATTATTAAAAATAAGGACAACTGACTACACATTTAAGTAAGAGCTAAATCCATTTAAGACAACATTCCAAAAACTAAATAACTAAAGTATTCGCGACAAATATATTTTTATCGTAAATAGTTTTGTCATAATCAGACAATAACACGACGATATCTACATTAAAGGCATTAGCAAATTTTGCTAATGATTCGACATCAATTCTATTAACTCCACGTTCAAATCTAGAAATTTGCTGTTGGCTTATTCCTGTTATTTTACCTAATGCTTCTCCACTCCAACCATTTTGCAATCTCAGTGACTTTATTCTTTGCCCAACAGACAATGAATATTTATATCTTTCATTTTCCATATGCGGGTACCTCTGAATTTATTATTCACACATTGATTCAGATTAGTTCTTGTCAAATATATTACGTATCCATAATTTAAAAACAAATAACACCACTCACGAAAGAGTAAAATATATTATGAAAATAAAAATAGAAACTAGAATTATCGAAAGTCAAACAACGCCAATAAAAACATAATGTTAATCAAATATCCCAAACCAGAATTAACATCTGATTTAGAAATCAACAAGCAATTAAAGAAGATAAAAAATCTACTTAATGTTGAAAAATCGACATTAACACCAAAAAAATCAATTTTATGTATTAATATATATCAACCTATTTGCATTTTTAGATTATCATCATTAATACTCGCGATTGGAGTAACTCATTTATATTAAAATTTAATCATAAATCAATCATCAATAATAGAAACTAAAAATAAAAAAGTGCCCCCTTTCACAATTTAAAATTGTGTAAAGTTACCTATTTAATTACATAACTAATATTTACATTACATTATCTTTTGATTTCATCTTGAAAAAGCGTCCTTTATAGAAAATCATTTTTTGAATGATATTATAAAAAATGAGTTCACCTTCTTTTTTTAGAAAAATTTCATATTAAAAAAATGAATATATTGAACAGCACTTTTTGTAATGAAAAAAAATTAATTAACATTAAAAATATATAAAAAAATTAATATTTCTCTTATTGTTTATTTCATTCTTAGATAGAAACACAAACATAATTAGACTAACCCTTTTGTTATATATCAGAATTGTATCTCCTGTTTTCACCGCCTATTAATGACATTTTTCAGCTTTTATCTTTAATAACGAGGTAGTGATTTTTATACCTTCAATAAAAAAAGCCCCATTATTATTAAAATGAAATTAACAATAATGAGGCTTTTAATGATCAAATTTTAATAATGGTACTAAATTCGATACTGCTTATTTCTCAGTTAAGTCTATTTGGTAAATAGCAAAACCAATATCATCAGTGCCTACCTGTTTTAATGGGTATTGGGCATTCTGCTGAATGAATTTCGCAGCTTTATCACTCTGAGAGGTTTCAAAACGAATATCGAGAGCCTTATCTGTTTTAATTGGCAAGAATGACCAATTATTATCAGCTCTACTGGTAACCTCACCGTGTTCTTTAGAAACTTTCGCAATATAAGAGGCCAATACGGCACGGTTTTCATCTGGGGAAGCAAACGCAATATGATTATCGCCCGTTCCGGCAAATTTACCGCCGTATGCTCGATAATTATTGGTTGCAACTAAGAAGGTAGCTTTCGGGTCTATTGGTTTCCCTTGATAAGTAACATGCTTAATTCTATTCGCCTGTTTATTGACTAGCTGGCAATCTACATCATATTTTGCAGGCTCAGTGAGGTCGATTTGATAATTTATCCCACTGATAGTGTCAAAATTATAAGTTCTAAAGCCATCCCAGTTAATTAAGCTTTGCGGTGATGTTGATTGAGAATCAATACGGTTAAACATACCCGCTGAACACTCCAGCCACTCGACCACTTCGGCACCTGTCGCTTTCACAACCACTAGTGTATTTGGATATAAATACAAATCAGCAGCATTGCGGAAGGTTAGATCTCCTTTTTCAACCTCAACAAATTCGTCAGGCGCATTTTTACGTCCACCTACTTTGAATGGAGCAGCAGCAGACAATACAGGCAAGTCAGCAAGGTCAGGGTCACCTTGAATATAATGTTTCGTATAATCAACTTGCGCATCATTCACTATCTGTACCGTTGGATCGCTTTGAACTAATGCCAAATAGCTGTACATATTATCGGAGGCTTTTCCGATCAATTTCCCGACAAACTGACGTGTATCGTTATGAGGCTTATCAATGATCTTCGCTAATTCATCATCACGCTCAACCAGCGCTTTTTTGTTGGCTTTATCATAAACGGGTCGAGCATGCGCATTCGCATCAACAACTTTCCAACTGCCATCGTCATTATTGACGACTAAGTCGACGACACCAAGGTGATCACCCCATTGGCCTGGCATCACCGCTGGGATCCCGTTAACGGTACCTTTGGTAATATCAACACCTTTAATATTGGCGAAATCTTTACTTGGAAATACCCCATGAGAGTGACCAAACATAATCGCATCTATTCCCGGTACTTCACTCAGATAATAAACAGAGTTTTCAGCCATTGCCTTATAAGGCTCTTGTGAAAAACCGGAGTGAGGGATTGCCACCACTAAATCAGCACCTTCTTTTTTCATTTGAGGCACAAATTTTTTGGCGGTTTCCGTAATATCGTTGACCGTCACTTTGCCACTAAGATTGGGTTTATCCCAAATCATAATTTGTGGGGGAACAAAACCAATATAACCAATTTTTAAGTTATGGGTTTTTCCATCACGATCTTTGACGGGAGTATCAACAATAATATAAGGAGTAAAATAGTTTTTACCCGTTTTAGCATCGATGATATTGGCGTTAACATAAGGGAATTTTGCCCCTGCAATTGCCTTTTGCAGATAATCTAAACCAAAATTAAATTCATGGTTACCAAAGTTACCTACAGTATAGCCCATTGTATTCATTAGACTATGAGCAGGATGTGACTCCCCTTCCTCAAGGCCTTTTGCTGCCATATAATCCGCTAAAGGACTGCCTTGAATTAAATCACCATTATCAACTAAGACGGCATTTGTCACTTCACCTTTAGCCGCCTTAATTAAACTTGCAGTACGCACCAATCCAAATTGATCCGTTGGTTTATCCTTAAAATAATCGAAATCAATCAAGTTGCTGTGTATGTCAGACGTTTCCATAACACGTAAATCAACTGTTGCGGCATTGGCATTGAATGCCACGAATAAAGCTAATGCTGATAATTTAAAAATAGTATTCACCGTAATTCCCCTTACGTTGATTTGTGCAAAATAACCCTTGCTTATATTCTCTGTAAAAATAGTACAAACAGCATTACATATAGTGAATGTGTGCGTTCTATTCGTTGATATTTCGATAAGCGTTGATAAACAGTGCCTCTCTTGTCCATCGAAGTCACTGTTTATCTTAATAAGCACTATTTAATCATATATAAGTCACAAAATTATTGACGGTACATAACTATTTAGGCCAAAGCCATGCAGCCCCACGCACCCCACTTGAGTCACCATGAATGGCCTGCCGAATTGGCGTATCACATTCACGACCGAATACCCAGTTTTTCACCAGTGAAGGTAATGTTTGATATAAGCCTTCGACATTACTCATTCCACCACCGAGCACAATGACATCGGGATCGAGCATATTGATAACTTGAGCTAATGCTCTAGCAAGCCGAGATTGGTAATGTGTCATTGCGGCTATTGCATGTGGATCCCCAGACTTCATCAATTCGATGATTTCTGAACCTATTTTGGTTTCACCAGACAATTTACGATAGTCCGCCATAAAACCTGTTCCAGATACGAATAGTTCAGTGCACCCTGTTAGCCCGCAATAGCATTGCTCTTCTTGAAGAAACAATGCGTCTTGGCTGTCTTGCCAAGGCAATGGATTATGGCCCCATTCCCCCGCGACCCCATTACCACCAGAATGAACCTGACCATTGATCGCAATACCAGCACCACATCCCGTACCAATAATCACTGCAAATACCACTTTTGCCCCTTTGCCTGCACCATCAACGGCTTCTGAAACAGCAAGGCAGTTAGCATCGTTGGCGACTTTTACAGGCCGCTCAAGTATTCGCGCTAAATCTACATCAAAAAATTGACCGTTGAGCCATGTGGAATTGGCATTTTTCACTTTACCTGTCACAGGTGATAGTGTCCCGGGGATCCCAACTCCCACACTTCCTTTTCTCGCCGTGGCCACTTCGGCATCATGAACAAGACCTGCAATCGCATTTAACGTTGCGTGATAGTCTCCTCTGGGCGTCGCCACACGCTTTCTAAATAGAGTTTCGCCATTATCATCTAATGCAATCACTTCTATTTTTGTACCACCAAGGTCAATTCCAATTCTCATCATCACACCCACTACTTAGCTATTTTCTGTATCATTGCCTGTATACCCTATCGATTTCAAGCGATTAGCGACAAAACTGAGGCCTATAAACACAACAAATACGCCCAAAAGGCATTTTTTTTCGCTTAATAACCGACAATTCGTTATCATAGCCACCGGCTAAAACAGGTAATCCATCAACAAAGGTAGGTTTTTCATGTGGTTCAAGAATATATTGATTTATCGTCTGAATCGTGATCTGGCTCTCAGTGCTGACGATCTGGAAAGACAGCTTGCCCCTCTGGCCTATCATCCTTGTGGTAGTCAAGACATGATGAAAACGGGATGGGTGTCACCCATGAAAGGTTCTGATGCTTTGACCCATGCCGCGGGTAACCAAATACTGATCTGTGCCAAAAAAGAAGAAAAAATGCTGCCTTCCCCTGTCATCAAACAGGAGCTACAAGAAAAAATCGAAAAACTTGAAGCAGACCAAGGCCGTAAACTGAAAAAAACAGAAAAAGATTCTCTTAAAGATGAGGTTGTCCATGCCTTATTACCAAGAGCATTCAGCAAATACAATAAAACCTACATTTGGATTGATACCGTCAATCAATTGATTATTGTTGATGCCGCCAGCGCTAAACGTGCAGAGGATAATTTAGCACTATTGCGTAAAAGCCTCGGTTCACTGCCTGTTGTACCGCTAACTTTTAAAGATCCTATTGAGCTAACGTTAACCGAATGGATCCGCTCAGGCTCTCTGCCTCAAGGTTTTGCCGTAATGGATGAAGCAGAGTTAAAAGCCATTTTAGAGGAAGGTGGCATCATTCGTTGTAAAAAGCAGGATCTGATTTCTGATGAAATTGCGACCCATATTGAGGCTGGGAAATTAGTGACTAAACTGGCTTTAGACTGGGAAGAACGGATCCAATTTATGCTGTCTGATGATGGTTCACTGAAAAGACTAAAATTCAGTGATACATTAAAAGAACAAAACGATGATATCGGTAAAGAAGATTATGCTCAGCGTTTTGATGCCGATTATGTACTTATGACAGGGGAACTGAGCGCCCTGATTGCACGCCTTATTGATGTTCTCGGCGGTGAAGCTGAACATTAATCGATACCATATCCCCAGATGGCAGCAGACGATCCACCGTGTTGCCATCACTTTTTAGACCTCGCTAGCATTGCCACTATTAATTCATTGACTGCCTACTCAATCTCTGGTGAATTGAATTACATCTTGATAACAAAATTATCGCAACGTTTATTTGTTAAATAAAAATAACTAAACGAATCACGTTAACTATCAAAATAAGGTCAACTTCAATCGCAGGAATTGTTATGAAAGAGCTCATCGAACCCGAAGTGGATGAACATTCAGTTGTCACGCTACAAAAAATTACGGCAGATAATTTTTCGGAAATTTGCCTACTCAGCCATACGCTCAGCGAAGCACAACGCGGTATGGTAGCGGATAATGCCTATTCTATTGTTGAAGCTCAATTTTCCGATTGTGCATGGTATCGCGGTATATATGCTGACGATGTTCCCGTTGGTTTTATTATGCTGCATTCGGGGCTAGATGATGACGAGCTTGAATATGATGGAATTATGCTATGGCGCTTTATGATAGCAGAGCCTTATCAAAAATTAGGCTTTGGTCGCGAAGCCCTTCTTCAAGTGATCCGCTATTTAAAAAAGAAAGGTTATCCACGACTTTATAATAGCTGTGGCGAAGGAGAAGAAAGCCCGTTTGAATTCTATAAAAAGCTTGGTTTTATTCCTACAGGAGCTTATTTAGATGATGAATGTGAACTTGTTCTTGATTTAACTAACTGGCAAGAAGAACCGTGATTTAGCAAATAGGGGATTGCCACCTATTATTATTTAATGATTAACATGGCAATTCATAAGCCTATAATGCCAATATCTCTCTGAGGCGGGAACCTCGAAGCTCACTTCAGCAGATCATCTAACTCATTCAGGTTGCAGCAAGGCGGCAAACGAGCAGATCCCTAGAAGCATACATAAGTATGTCACTAGGGTCTGTGGAAGCCGCCAACAGCGCTGCAACTTAAAGTATGGCAAGTATCGTTATTTCTGGATCAAATAACGTATAGTTGGTCCATCTTGCTGAATATCCAGCACGGTATAACCATAATTTTTGGCATCCAAAGGGATATTATTAATTGATTGTGGGCAATCACTGACCACCTCTAATATTTCCCCTTTTTTTAAGGATGGCATCGCTTCCAATGTCGCTACGGCCGGATAAGGGCAAGGCTCCCCGACCATATCTAACCGATAGTCAGGAATGATTTCTTTATGACTCATACAACCTCCGCTGATGTTGAAACTGGTGATTGACGTTTACGGAAAAAATAGCGTTCCCACACCAACATCAAGATAAATGCTAAAGCTAACAACAGATAAGTCACCGCTAATCCCCCTTGTGGACCAAAGGTTTCTAGCAAATTCACTTTATCGAAGTCTGTTGCTAACCAAGGGCCTAAATCATCCCAATAGTAAGCAAGGATGGTTGCTCCGATAATATTACCGAAACCGACCCACCAATAATGGACTTGCCCTTCTACGGCACGGTACATCCAGCCCGTTTCACAGCCCCCCGCAAGCACAATACCAAACCCAAACAATAACCCGCCAATAATGGCATTCGGGCCAGCCCATAAAATTTTTGGCGTTGCACCTAATTGTACATAACTAAAAATACCAATTGCGCTCACCGCCATACCAATAATAATGGCTTTTGCCATATGTGTTCTTCCGGTGATCCATAAGTCACGGAAAGCGGAGGTGAAACAAATTTGTGCTCGTTCAATAAGCAAACCAAACCCAATACCGCATAGAATGGCGATACCTAATACGGGCGCATCCCATAAGGTATAAAAGCCCCACGCGATCGCGACTAAAAAGATAGTCATCCCTAATTTAAAGCGTTTTTTTGCCACATCTAGGTGTTGTGTTAATGGAGAAGCGGCAGAGACTTTTTTGAGCTTAACAGGGATCCTAAACATCGGCATTAATGTGAATTTAGCACCGAAATAGGAGCCTACTGCGGTTGCGATAGCAAAATACCATGCGTGCAGAGAAAACTGAGGGATCCCAGTAAAAAATGCGGCTAAGTTGCACCCCATCGCTAAACGCGCACCGAAACCAGCGATAATACCGCCAATAATTGCTTGGAAAATACGTATCTTGTGTTGTGGCATACGTAATTTTACGTTATTTGCCCATAACGCAGCCGCAAAACACCCCGCAAACATACCGATGATCATCACACCATCAATTCTATCTAGGGGGCTACCTTCTAAGCCAATGACTTTAAAATATCCCCAGTTTTCGGGTTCAGCACCGAATAACTGCATGATATGCCCACCCCAACGGGTGAATTCACCAGTAACAGCCCAGAATGTACCTGTTAAACCAAAGTAATAGGTGGATAAGATCCCTGCCGCAATAACCGCAGGTAGAGGTTTCCAAAAACGGATGAGATAGTGAGATTTAAACTCAGACCAAGTCATTTTAACGTCCAATTCATTCGCGCCAGAACCTGGCAGAGAACCCCGCCGTTGTATAGCATGCCCGCTTCACAAGCCCCTCAATGGTTGCAAGAAAGCAAATTGGCATATTCCCCACAGCAGATAGGGATAACATCATACTCCGATAATTAGTTTCGGGAAGCTATATGCTATAAATATTTCACGGTCTATCCCTTCAATCGCTGATTTTTACAGCAGATATAATAACCTATCGAAAATAAAAGGATGGCTCGCAATACCCTAGGTTGATTATATTGCATCTCAGGTTTTGCCATTAACATGAAGATTTTTGAAAACTTACATTAACTTTATGTTTTATAAAAGAAATTTAAGCAAAAAAAAAGCGTTATCAGAGATAACGCGGGAATGTGTAGTCTTATTTTATCTATAGTAGAGGAGTATAATATGAAATTGCCGTATAACGGCGTTGCATGCTATGCGTAGTCTGAAGTCAGCCCATTTGACTCCAGTAATAACATTTATCAACTTAAAAACGCATTCATCCGTAAGTTAAAAAATAATACGATATAGATCATTTTTACTAACTCAAATTATCAAGATGACTTTATTTTTCCCTAGTTTGGCGAATAAAGAAAATAAAAAAATTTGAAAGATGAAAAGTGTTTAAAAGTATTTCTAAATGTTATTGACCGCATTATAACTCAACATAATTGTTGCGCAAGTGTTTTTTTCATTTAACTAAAATTTCAGCGTAAATTCAATTTTAATGAATAAAATCATATTGTTACACTATTATCGTTAAATATAAAAAACATAATTATATATTTTTAATAATAATTTACATAAATAGCGACATCTTTAAAATGTTACAAAACAAATTATTCAATTAACTCTTCTTATCTAGATAATAATTAACATTTAATTGTTAGATTTATTTATATAGATATCATAATTTGAATAAGCATTAATCTAATTTATTTCATTATCTATTCTACTCAATAACACTTGTAATGGATAAATATAATCTGTATTTATACTCCCAATAATATAATCAGAATTTTATATGTAAAACAAAAGGTTATAAAAGATAAATAAAAAACCCTTTATCTACGCAAAAATAAAAAATACGCGTAATTACTTAAAAACTCACAAAATAAAATAACATCCTAATAGAAAAATAGTTTATTTTTAATAATCACTTATTGAGGAACTAGGCAAAAAAAGATGTGTTAGTGGACAAAAAAAACCATACAACTCAACGGATAAATCACAAAGAAGTCATAAAATTAATTCAAAAAACTAATCATTACTCGCAATACGTCATACCGAATCAAGAAAAAAATTGTGACTTAGGCACCTCAATGATGCAGTTTGGTGCCTGTAGATTTAAACCCTCAATAAAAAACGCACCTTATCACCCCACTATATGTAAAGGGATAAAGTGCGCTTGCTATAGAAAAAGATACTAGCGAACTACTTAGACGCCGCCGCTTCCATGCCTACTAGGCCAATTTTAAGATACCCTGATTGACGCAATGCATTCATTACATCCATCATTGTTTCATAATCAACACTCTTATCCGCTTGGAAGAAAATTGTGGTATCTTTATTCGCATTTGTTGCCAGATCAAGAGAGGCCGCTAACTGCTCTTTTGTTACAGCTTGGTCTCCTATGAATAATTGGCTATCCGCTTTTACCGTCAGAAAGACCGGTTTTTCTGGACGTGGTTGCGGTTTCGCTGTCGAAGCAGGTAAATCCACTTTGATATCAACCGTTGCCAAAGGAGCGGCAACCATAAAGATAATCAACAGAACTAACATAACATCGATAAACGGTGTTACGTTGATCTCGTGCATTTCACCACTATCATCTTGTTCGTCACCTAAACGCATTGCCATAATCGTTACCTTGCTTTGCTATTTGCCAGATCCAGATCGCGACCTAATAGTAACGCAGCCTGTGCTGCAACATCACCGACCTGACCACGGTAGTTATTAATCATTCTGGCAAAAATGTTATAAATAACAACGGCAGGGATTGCTGCGATCAAACCAATTGCTGTTGCTAATAATGCTTCCGCGATCCCTGGAGCAACAACGGCTAAGTTAGTGGTTTGTGAGTGAGCAATACCAATGAAGCTATTCATGATCCCCCAAACCGTACCAAACAACCCAACAAACGGAGAAATCGCCCCAATGGTGGCTAAATAACCATTTCCACGCCCCATATGGCGGCTAATTGCAGCGATTGAACGCTCAAGACGGAACCCTGTGCGATCTTTAATACCAGAAAGATCTGTGCTTTGTGCTGACAGTGTTCTTTCCACAACCGCTTGTTTTAACAATAAACGGGTTACACTGTTTGCCTTAAAACCTTCAGCGATGCTCATTGCCTCATCTAACGATTTGACCTTATTAAGCTGTGCTACTTCAGCTTTTAAACGACGGCGCGCTGCCAATAACTCGATGCCTTTAGAGAAGAACAAGGCCCATGTAATCACTGATGCCAAAACCAGACCAATCATGACTGTTTTAACAACGTTATCTGCATTTTGGTACATACCCCAGACCGATAGGTCCTTATCAAAGCCACCTTGGTTTTCGGTCGCAATCTCAATACTTTCGCTAACCACTGGTGTTGTTGCACCATTTTCTGCTGCGGCTTGAGTTTGTGCCGGTGCTGCTGCCGATGGGGTATTTGTTTCAGTCGCCGGTGCCGCTGGTGTTGTTTGGGCTGACGCTGTGGATGTCGCTGGGGTTGTTGCTGGTGTGGTTTCAGCATTTGCTGTCCCCAACAGGCCTATCGCCAATAGAATAGAAGCTGTTAGTTTACGCATCAGTTGGCCTTATACTCTCTTTTTCTGTGTTCTATTAATAAATTCGTGCCGATGATTTCACGTTCACCGACTAACCTATAAAAGCGAAATTGACTCGCCCAATTCATCTCTTTTTTCAAAAGATGGTGCAGATAATATCAAACGCTGCGCGAATTGATAGTAATTATCATTACTATTCAATATTTTTTTCATATTTCTTGCGCTTTAACAAATATGCCCTCAACAACAGTGAGACTATTACTGAGTGACATGAAAAAAAATCCGATTGGACGTTTACACTTGTACATCTTCAACAAAATCATTTAACTTCAAGTATTCTCTTTTTGTTTCGTATCGCTCAGGAGCAGCTAAAGGACGCAATATGGCTAAGATCAAACCAGAAACTCAACTCGTGCACCTTGGTAGAAACCCTGCTTTTACTCAAAAAGGCGTGAACCCTATAATCCAGCGCACCTCATCCGTAATATTCAACACCCTTGCTGAGAAGCGCCATGCGACACAAAACAGAGCCAATTCTGTACTTTTTTATGGGCGTCGTGGAACACAAACTCACTTTGCATTTCAAGAGGCGATGACGGAATTAGAGTGTGGTGCAGGTGCGGTACTTTATCCCTCAGGGGCGGCCGCAATCACCAATGCACTGTTATCTTTTATCTCTTCGGGAGATCATATTCTTGTCACAGGCTCAGCTTATGATCCCACACAAAACTTTTGCGATAAGATCCTAACAAAACTAAACGTTACAACGGACTATTTTGATCCGATGATTGGAGCTGGTATCGCTGAGCTTATCCGTCCTAATACTCGAATAGTCTTTTTAGAAGCGCCCAGTTCTATCACTATGGAGATTCATGATCTCCCTGCTATTGTGCAAGCGATACGTCAAAAAGCCCCCGAAACTATTATTATGATTGACAACACTTGGGCCGCGGGCGTGTTATTAAAACCTTTATTATTAGGCATCGACATCTCTATCCAGTCTGCGACTAAATATATTAATGGTCACTCGGATGGTATGTTAGGCGTTGCCGTTGCTAATGAGCGCTGCATTGAACCCCTTCGCGAAAACTCTTATTTACTCGGTCAGACTGCCGATCCTGATACGGTATATATGGCCGGTCGCGGCTTACATACGTTAGCAACGAGACTCAAACAGCATGAAACCAATGGCTTAGCTGTTGCTCAGTGGTTAGCGCAGCGCCCTGAAGTTGAACGGGTTTTCCATCCCGCGCTTCCTTCTTGTCCGGGGCACTCATTCTTTGTTCGTGATTTTAGTGGCAGCAACGGGCTATTCTCTTTTCAATTAAAATCACGCTTATCCCAAACACAGTTTGAAAATTTCTTAAATCACTTCAGCCATTTTAAGATGGGGTATTCATGGGGAGGTTATGAATCTTTGATTTTGGGATACCAAAAAGAAGATCTTATCAGCATGCGTCAGTATGATTTTACCCCCAATGAGGGTACTTTTTTCCGTATTCATGTTGGTCTGGAGCATCCCCAAGATTTAATTGATGACCTCACATTGGCATTTGAACGTATCCAATAATGGTGTTTTGTTACACGCTTTCATCATCGACCCAAGATGAAAGCGTGAAAATTCAATCATCTTATTTATCAACTAATCCTCTCATTTAGTAAACAAATCAAACTTGGTATGGTTTTTTCCTGTAATATAAGAAAAGAAATTCGCTTTTTCGTAGATAGACAGGAACAATTATGGAAGTACTACGCGAAATCGTGCTGGCGCTTTGGCATCATGATTTCCTTAAACTCTCCAATCCAGAAGTGCTTTGGGTTATTTACACAGTTCTCTTTGTAGTCATTGTGCTAGAAAATGGGGTACTCCCCGCCGCTTTTTTACCTGGTGATACCTTATTGATCCTTTCGGGAGCCTTAATTGCAAAAGGAGTGCTGCACTTTATTCCGACCATTTTGCTACTAACAACAGCGGCAAGCTTGGGGTGTTGGCTCGGTTTTCTTCAAGGAAGGTGGTTGAGTGAAACAAAAATCGTTAAGCGTTGGCTCTCACAGATCCCGCATGAATATCATGATAAAGCCAACCATATGTTTCATAAACAAGGCCTTTACGCCTTACTCATCGGTCGTTTTTTAGCCTTTGTCCGCACACTATTGCCGGTATTAGCTGGGCTGTCTGAGCTAAGCCATCGACGTTTTCAACTCTTCAATTGGTTAAGTGGCTTACTTTGGGTAGGCATTATCGTGACATTAGGATATGCACTGAACCAAATTCCTTTTGTGAAGCAACATGAACAAATCGTCATTAGCGTATTAATGATCTTACCTGTACTTTTGCTCATCGGTGGGCTTATCGGCTCCATCATGATGTATTGGAAACATCGCAAGTCTATCAATAATAAATCGAAATAATAAAAACCGCCTCATCATTGAGGCGGCATTAGACTTAGTTATGATGGCTTATTTTAATGCGCTGTTAAGGCCGCAAATAAGTATTGACCAATTTCAGGGGTCATCCACGTACCTTGTGAAATAACAGGGTTTTCGCGATAAATTTGACGAATTTTTTCCTGTAATTCAGGGTCTCCCCCAGTAAATTGATTAAACATGTTTAACCATGTTTTAGCCAAGGATTGCACTTCTGGTGATTGAGGCGATACACCTGATTGCTGCGCTCTGTATAAGCCCGCAATCAATTCAGGCCATACTTTACCTGATTCAAAGTAGTGTTCACGCACAAATGCAAACTGTGAATCCGTTAAATAAGACTTAAAAATCGCAAGCTGGTGCTCGCTAAACCCTTTCGCCACATATTCAATCATTTCCTCAGTAATACCTGAAGACAATGCAAATTCATTATCCGACAAATGAATTTTATTCAATCTAGCGAAAAAGTCAGGGTTCCCACCAGTATCACGCTCTAAAGCGATCATCCACTCCGCTGACACTTTGCGCGCTTGTTCAGAGTCAGGTGTAACACCTTCTTGCATAAGGTTTTTAACGGTTTCTACGCGTTGCTGCCACTCTTGGCTTTTTAACGTATTCGCCGTATATAATGGCATTTTTTCTAATTCTTTCGGTGTAAAATACTTGTCGTACATAGACATCATCTCCAATATGGAAAACCAATCAGCCTGAGTGAGAATATCGCCAGCTTGCATTTGTAATTGAAGCTGCTCTAACCGATAGCGTAGTTTGGCTATCTGTTTCATCTGTTCAGAAAGCGCGCTAATACGCTCCTGTAACAATTGCGCCATATTCCCACTATGGCCATCTAAGATCTTACCGATGTCTTTGAGTTTAACGCCCACTTGTCTGAGCATTTGAATTTGAGTTAAACGCTCAAGACACTGTACGTTATAGAGTCGATAACCCGCATCGGTTCTCGCAGTTGGAACGAGTAATCCTATCTCTTCATAATGATGAAGTGTGCGAATGGTTAGCCCTGTTTTTTGTGCAATCTCACCCACTTGAAATAGCATATCGAACCTCCTGTGATTGATGTGCAGGTTAGTGCCTCACGTTACGTGAGAGTCAACCGTTTCTGACAAGAATTTTATCTTTTTTTCTCTTTCTAGATCATCTTTATCTTCACAAACACACTGATTATAATTTTCGCGGAATAACCCACACTGAATAATAATGGTGAAATTAATGAGTATGAAAGCAATATGTATAGGATTGCTTTTACTCCCTTCTTTAGGGTTAGCAAATCCCCTAAACACCGGAGAGCCGAGTACGCCTGGGTATGAGAAAGCCGAGGAAGCTAAAGCGTGTATTGACCAATATGCTTTTGATATCGCAAGACAATATGACCAACCTGCCAGCCAAATAGCTGAAGCGGCTCTTGGTTACTGTGATCAAAAGATAGAGTCATTTCGCCAATACAACCGAGAAATGAGTGTTGCCAACATTCCACAAAGTAACCTCCGAGAGCTTTCTTTGCGGGGAGCCGCGCTCTATGCTGCCGACCAGCAATTCCATGATCTCAAACTTTCGTGGATAAAAGATATTGAATACAAAATATTAAAACACAGAGAAGCAACACAATAGCATTTTCTTAAAATAAAAAAGCCCTGCCACTTAAGATTAAGGACAGGGCTTTAAACTTATCTTATTGCATTATTTAATTAGAGCATGCATCTCTTGCACTGAAATCACTTTTTCCGTTGGATCAGCGCTTAATGACATTGTGGTCGCAAAGCCGCCATTCAACGTCGTATCATAGTGTACTTTATATTGTAATGCGCTACGGCGTATTAACTTAGAATCCTCAATCGCTTGACGACCAGCCGTAGTGTTCACGATATAATCGTATTCACCATTTTTGATCCTATCTTGAATATGAGGACGACCTTCATGCACTTTGTTGACCAAACGAGGGTTGATCCCAGCTTCACCTAAGACGATAGCCGTACCATGGGTCGCATCCAATTCAAAACCATGCTTAAGCAATTTAGCCGCCAAATCAACGACTCGAGTTTTATCCCCTTCGCGCACAGACAACAATGCACGACCGGATTTTTTCATTGTCGAGTTACTGCCTAACATTGCTTTCGCGAAAGCCTCCGCAAATGTACGGCCAACGCCCATCACTTCCCCTGTTGAGCGCATCTCTGGCCCCAAAATTGGGTCAACACCTTGGAATTTATTAAACGGTAGCACCACTTCTTTTACAGAATAATAAGGAGGAATAATCTCTTTCGTCATCCCTTGTTCTGTCAATGATTGACCAACCATCACTCGCGCAGCAATTTTTGCCAGAGGCAGCCCAGTCGCTTTAGATACAAATGGAACAGTACGCGCTGCACGTGGGTTCACTTCGATAAGATAAACTTCGTTATCTTTTACGGCAAACTGGACGTTCATCAAGCCACGAACACGTAACTCAAATGCCAAGTTACGCACTTGCTCACGCATCACATCTTGAATTTCTTGGCTAAGTGTATAAGCAGGTAATGAGCATGCTGAATCACCTGAGTGCACCCCAGCTTGTTCAATATGCTCCATGATGCCGCCAATCAACACCATTTCACCATCACAGATTGCGTCAACGTCTACTTCAACTGCATCATCTAGGAAACGGTCGAGTAGTACTGGTGCATCGTTAGAAACACTCACGGCAGTTTGGAAATAGCGACGTAGATCAGATTCGTCATAAACGATTTCCATCGCACGTCCTCCTAAAACATAGGATGGACGTACCACCAGCGGATAACCGATGCCTGACGCTTTTTCAACCGCCTGCTCAATCGTCACTACAGTCGCATTTTGTGGTTGCTTCAAGTTCAAGCGATTAACCGCTTGTTGGAAACGTTCACGGTCTTCTGCACGGTCAATGGCATCTGGGCTAGTACCGATGACGGGTACACCAGCCGCTTCTAGGGCACGAGCCAGTTTTAATGGCGTCTGCCCGCCATATTGAACAATAACCCCTTTTGGCTGCTCAATACGTACAATTTCAAGTACATCTTCTAAGGTAACTGGCTCAAAATAGAGGCGGTCTGAGGTGTCATAGTCTGTTGAAACCGTCTCAGGGTTACAGTTAACCATGATGGTTTCATACCCATCTTCACGTAGTGCCAACGAAGCATGAACACAGCAGTAGTCAAATTCAATACCTTGACCTATACGGTTTGGACCACCACCTAATACCATAACTTTAGGCTTGTCGAAATTAGGGTTAGACTCACACTCATCTTCATAGGTGGAGTACATATAAGCGGTATCTGTTGCAAACTCAGCCGCACAGGTATCAACACGCTTATAAACAGGGTGTAAGCCATAACCTTGACGCAGTTTACGTAGCTCAGCTTCAGAGACACCAACAAGTTTTGCTAAACGTGCATCAGCAAAACCTTTGCGTTTCAAAACGCTTAAAAACGTTTTGGTTAACCCATTAATGCCTAGCTCTGTAACTTGTTCTTCTAAGCGCACCAGCTCTTCGATTTGCACTAAGAACCAGCGGTCGATGTTAGTTAGGTTGAAAATACCGTCAACGGATAGTCCTGCACGGAAGGCATCGGCAATATACCAAATACGCTCTGCGCCCGCGTCTTTTAACTCGCGACGAATACGTGTTAGTGCTTCAGGATCATCTTGGCTAACTTTTGGATCAAAACCAGTCGCGCCAACTTCAAGGCCACGTAATGCTTTTTGCATTGACTCTTGGAAGGTGCGACCAATTGCCATCACCTCACCAACGGACTTCATTTGCGTTGTCAGGCGGTCATTCGTGCCCGCAAATTTTTCGAAATTGAAACGAGGAATTTTTGTGACGACATAGTCAATGGAAGGTTCGAATGATGCAGGTGTACGACCACCTGTAATATCATTCATTAGTTCATCAAGTGTGTAGCCAACAGCAAGCTTAGCGGCAATTTTGGCAATTGGGAAACCAGTCGCTTTCGAAGCAAGTGCGGAAGAGCGCGATACACGAGGGTTCATTTCAATAACAATCAAACGTCCATTTTTGGGATTGACGGCAAATTGAACGTTAGAGCCTCCAGTTTCAACACCAATCTCACGCAATACCGCCATCGAGGCATCACGCATAATTTGATATTCTTTATCGGTCAGTGTCTGGGCTGGCGCAACGGTGATAGAGTCACCCGTATGGATCCCCATCGCATCAAAGTTTTCAATTGAACAAACAATAATGCAGTTATCATTTTTGTCGCGTACCACTTCCATTTCGTACTCTTTCCAGCCAATGAGTGACTCATCAATCAGTAACTCATTGGTTGGTGAGAGGTCAAGGCCGCGCGTACAGATTTCTTCAAATTCTTCACGGTTATAAGCAATACCACCGCCAGTTCCCCCCATCGTAAATGAAGGACGGATAATACAAGGGAACCCAACATCTTCAGCTACCGCGTAGGCTTCTTCCATATTGTGTGCGATACCGGAGCGCGCTGTATCCAAGCCAATTTTTTTCATGGCTTTATCAAAACGTTGGCGGTCTTCGGCTTTATCAATCGCATCGGCGGTGGCACCAATCATTGTCACACCGAACTCAGCTAATACGCCTTTACGCTCAAGCTCCAGTGCACAGTTCAAAGCAGTTTGCCCACCCATGGTTGGCAGCACCGCATCTGGACGCTCTTTTTCGATGATTTTACGCACCACTTCCCAATGAATTGGCTCAATATACGTTGCATCAGCCATTTCAGGGTCAGTCATGATGGTTGCTGGGTTAGAGTTGACTAAAATAACACGATAGCCTTCTTCACGCAGTGCTTTACACGCTTGCGCACCTGAATAGTCAAATTCACACGCTTGGCCGATAACAATCGGGCCAGCCCCTAGAATCAGAATACTTTTTATATCTGTACGTTTTGGCATTTTTCTGCTCCCGATTATTTTGCGTTATGACGAGGTTGGTTCTGGCGATATTCATGGATAAGTTCGATGAAGTGATCGAACAATTTCGCCGCATCGTGAGGGCCAGAACTTGCTTCAGGGTGCCCTTGGAAACTAAACGCTGGCTTATCCGTACGGTGAATACCTTGCAGAGTGCCATCAAACAATGACTTATGTGTCACACGTAATGTGTCGGGTAATGTTGACTCATCGACAGCAAAACCATGGTTTTGTGCTGTGATCATGACAACATTTTGATCTAAATCTTTAACTGGATGGTTTGCACCATGGTGACCAAACTTCATTTTCATCGTACTTGCGCCGCTTGCTAACGCCAGTAGCTGGTGCCCTAGGCAGATACCAAAAACAGGAATTTCTGTTTTTAAGAAATCTTGAATTGCTTTGATAGCATAGTCACAAGGGGCAGGGTCGCCAGGCCCGTTAGAAAGGAAAATACCATCTGGATCCATCGCCAATACGGTTTCTGCTGGTGTTGTTGCAGGAACGACAGTCAAACGGCACCCACGATCCACTAGCATACGTAAAATATTACGCTTAGCCCCAAAGTCATAAGCGACTACATGTAACGGTAGCTCATCTTCACTTTTCGCACTCAGTTGACCATCAGCCAAAGTCCAAGAGCCTTGAGTCCAACTGTATGCTTCTTTCGTGCACACTTCTTTCGCCAAATCTAAGCCGTTTAGGCCAGAGAATGCGCGAGCTTTTTCCAGCGCCAACGCCGCATCTGGTGCATCACCGGCAATGATACAGCCGTTCTGAGCCCCTTTTTCTCTTAATAAACGCGTTAATTTACGTGTATCAATATCGGCGATAGCAACGACATTATGACGTTTCAGGTATTCTGATAGGCCTTCCTGACCGCGAAAGTTACTATAAACCAGTGGTAGGTCACGAATAATCAAACCTTGAGCATGAACATTTGGGGATTCTTCGTCATCAGCATTAGTGCCGACATTACCAATATGGGGATAGGTGAGAGTAACAATTTGGCGGGAATAGGAAGGGTCGGTAATTATTTCTTGATATCCGGTCATTGACGTATTGAAAACGACTTCTCCAACAGCGGCCCCTTCAGCACCAATGGCGCGCCCGTGGAATTCGGTTCCGTCTTCGAGAACCAGTATAGCTGACTTAATCAAAACACCCTCCAGGGAATAATAAATCACAATTAGTGCATATTAATTCAGATTTGAGGATCTAAATCAATGCCAAAATGCGTTTTTAAGCAAATTTTTGGCAAATTGCGCGCATTCTAATGATGAGATGAGGTCTTGTCTAGGAAAAAACGCATTTTTTTCATTTTTTTGTTACTTTTTTAGTGATCAGCCCGATTTTTAGTGCGATGGCTAGCAAAACTAACACCAATAGTACCTAAGTAAACGGTTGCAAACTGAATTAAGTGAATATCTTATGGTAAAGCAGGAAGAGTATCGAATAAAGTCTATTTTTTAAGCAAAAAGACTTAGAAAAAACAATTAAACATCAAAAAACAAAGTTAATTTATAAAACATATAACAATAGATGCAAATCACAACAAATACGTAAATAACATCATGATTTGCATCAATAATATTAAAACATAAATCTATAAATTCTCTAAATCTAGAACATCTTTCATATTATATAATCCTGCATTTTGAGCAACTACCCATGCAGATGCTTTAATTGCCCCATTAGCAAAGGTCATTCGACTGGAAGCCTTGTGAGTTATCTCTACACGCTCACCAATATCGGCAAACATTGCAGTGTGCTCACCAACAATGTCACCCGCTCGTACAGTCGCAAAACCAATTGTGCCAGCTTCGCGCTCTCCGGTATGGCCTTCACGCGCATATACTGCACACTCTTTAAGATCTTTACCTAGTGCATGAGCAATCGACTCCCCCATAGCCAGTGCCGTACCTGAAGGGGCATCGACTTTATGGCGATGGTGAGCCTCGATGATCTCAATATCCGTGTAATCTCCCATCACTTTCGCTGCTTTTTCCAGCAATTTCAGCACTAAGTTAACGCCAACACTGAAATTTGCTGCAAACACAATAGGGATCGATTTAGCGGCTTCGGCGATGGCATGTTTGCCTTGATCGTCAAAACCGGTTGTACCAATTACCATCGCCTTATGGTTAGCGCGGCAAAAAGCTAAATAATTCAACGTACCTTCGGGACGCGTGAAATCAATCACGACATCAAAATCATCAACAACTTTATCCAATGTATCAACGACAGCAATACCCAGTTTGCCGACTCCCGCAAGCTCACCCGCGTCCGTTCCAACTAATGATGAACCGACGCGCTCAATTGCTGCCCCTAACCGGATACCCTCTTGATTTTGTGTTGCCTGAATAAGCTGACGCCCCATGCGCCCTCCTGCACCAACAATTGCAACACGTACCATTGAATTTGCCATTTGCTATCCTTTTTGTCCGTTTTGCGGTGAATGTGAGGCCTAATACCACTTCACTCGCCACCACAACATCGTCATGTGAAAAATCATTGTGATATAGCTTAGCGAGCCTCTTGAGACTCTGCTAGCTCTAATCTTGAATTATTAACAAAAGCGTATAATGGCTAGAAATTATCAGAAAAAGTTGTGGGAAAAATAGGAATAGCCACAGAAGGGGGTCCTCTGTGGCTAGCGTGTGAGATAAGTCAGCTAATCATTAGAAATTAATTGAACGACGACTAGTCGGCCGCCTTCTTCTGTCGATAACACAAACTGCAAGCCATCAGTCAATGCAATCTTATCGCCAATAGGTATCTGTCTTTTTTCTGGTAATACCATCAAGCCATCAATACGTTCATTCACTAGCCACCATTGGTTATTGTGGAAAATAAAATAACCAACACGTTTCTTTTGCTCATCCGTTGTTCGCTCATTAGGCGCAATAAGTCGATTAACATGCCAAGCATAAAGTGATTGCCCACTCCATACCATCAACCGGTGGTCATCTGGTCGATAATTTCCCGCTTTACGTGAAGAGTATAGGTTTAAGATCGGTAATTTACCTGAGTATGCAGTGCCACAATAAGGGCAAACAGGGTGCATTTTCCCAGAAAAAACATACCATTGCTGCTCACAATCATGGTTTTGACACGGTTGAATGAGATCGACAGTTTTTACTAGTGCCGTTTCCCACTCATCCGCAGTAGGCCTGAGAGAGGGTTCGTGCAGACCAGTAATAAAGGCTTTTTCAAATAACGGCGTTAAATAAGGCCCCATCACGGTATAAGGGATTTTTTCAGGATCAGCCCAAGGCAAAGATGAAGGTTTAACCTGATTTAATTTAACGGCATTACTTCTATCGGTAGGGTGTTCAATAAAAAGCGCTTTTTCCCCCATTAATAAGCTTTCATCATTCATCTCATCATCCATATCATGAATTTTACCGCCACGCAGTGGATGTCGATAAAATAAATACATATAGATCAGAACTGATAACGCATGCCTATCTGTAGTAATACTCGGTAAAATACGATTTGGGTCGGATTTGGCTAAATGAGCCGTTTTGACCACTTCCGGTGCAATAAAATCTGGCGTACCGACCACATCGGGGGGATATTTTCCAGGAACCACTAACCCATCAATATCAATCACGCACGCATGCCCCTGTTCAGGGTCGATTAGCACGTTTTTATAGCTTAGATCACTGTGACACAGACCCGCAGCGTGCATTCGGCGAACGGCTCTTGCCAACAAAAGACACACTTTCAAGTAATTCAGCATATTGCCGCGTTCACGCGGATCTAAGAATTTATTTTGATTATTTGCGCTGGCAAACCACTTTCCTTCTTTTTCACGGCCTTTAATCGCTAGGAAGTCATTATTCTTAGAGCCATATTTAAAGAAAAAATGGGATTGATAAGTTGGAACAACAATACCAACCTTACCTTCATGCTTCACAATATCGGTTGGCCAACAAAACAAACCCTTCCAGTATTCACCACCAATTTGCTCAAAAATATTTTTTCTGTATTGCCCTGTGATCATATCAATACGTTCAAGCGCTTGCGCATTTTGGGGCGTTTTATAAAATGCGACGACATAGGATCTGTCTGGCGAAAAATAGACATCCTTCATTGAGCCTGAACCAATAATTTCGTCAACGTATTGAACGGTTTTCCCATCCTGAGTTGTACAGGTAATAATATTTGCCATAAAAACCACCAAATTTATATTTCAGAACGGTTACCAAGCAACAATGATGGTGCGATCATCATGATTACCTGCTGAGAAAAAATTTAACCATTCGGCAAGCTTTTTATCAGCCTCTATTGGGCTTTCTAAACAAGGCGTTATTTGCTCAAGAAGATCATCCCATCGCTGTGGATCTTTCAGGCCGTTATCGGTTTCAAAAATAGGATCAGAAACCCCATCAGTCATCAGGATCAGGTGAGTGATTTCAGGCCATTTACCAATCCCGATCCGCCGATTAAAGTCGTTATCATTGATTTCACTCTCATCGAGGAAACGGGTTTGCCCTGCATACTCCCCACTGTCGGGTACACCAAGAAGACGTACTTTACCTGCTGGACCATAAACCGCAATTGCCCCATCCCCCATCCAAAACGAAGCCGCGAATAACTCATCGCCAACACGCATTGAGGCCGTTGCCAGTAATGTCGTTGAGAATGATTTAATCGGTTGTTCAACGTGAATAGCTTCATTTTTAATATTATTGATCGTCAATTGTGCTGCGTTATGGAACAACTTAGCAAAGTAGGCACCGATATATTTGGTTGATTCCGCATCCCATGACGTCAGCGCTCCCATAAATTGTGCTCTTTCTTCATCGCTAGCACTCGATAACCGCCCGTTAAGGTATTCACCGAACGTATTGACCGCAATACGTGAGCCTTCACGTGAGTTTTTTGCACTGCCTGCGCCATCAGCAACAATCATTAAGCTCCAACCACTTTTATCATCATGGTGAATATAAAAATCATCATCACGAAATGATCCAGCGTGTTCATGAGAGCGACCACGGCGGCTTGCTGCTGCAATACGCAATGGGCCTTCTGAAATAATTTGATGGTCAATATGCTTTTTAGGGTAAGGGCTATCTGCTGGTGGCTCATTAATTTGCCATAGACTACGAGGATCAGGATTGATAATAAAAATCCCCTCTGTGGTACAAGGCTCTCGGCCTTCACTTGACCAAACTACCGACATCTTAATGTTGCCACTTTGTGTTGGTACGCCTGATAACATTGATGTTTCAGCATCAAAGGTAACGCCAATCTCATCTGAAAAATCGACACGCTCAACGGTTGCCGTTTCACCATTACTCAATAACACTTGAACTTGAGAATTAAAGGCAAGCCCAACTCGCCCATTTGCGATCACAATGCTCGCAGTAGGAGGCAGAGAAACGGGTTCTTTCGTGATATTCGCATTGCCTGCTGCGGGGATCTGCCCCGGTTTAAGCACGGGCTCTTTTTCCAAAGATACAGGCTCGGTGACCTGCTGTGACTGGCTTTGCAAATAAGGCAATAATAGAGTCAGTTGTGAATCACTGAATTGGCACTCATTTAACCTATCAGCAAACTGTGCCTGCTCTTTAATATCTGCACATTTTTCTTGGATTTGCTCAAGAATGTTAAAAATGGCTTCAGCTATCTGTTTATCTTCATAAATTGCCACCAAAGCGCTTTCAGAAATAGGCATATTACGATTTCTAATTGCGTGCTCTAGCAGCAATTTAATCAATAGTGCATTTTGATCCATTACCCTTTTCCTCTAGTCACATCAAAATCAGACTGGTCATCACTATTGTTAAAAGAGATCCCCCTTTCACACCAAGGACAGATGACAGATTCAGGGCCATTGACACAGAGTAATTTGCCACAGGCACAGACGGCGAAAGCGGTCGCATTACCACAATATGGGCAACCTGGCGTACCATTTAGCTCGCTAGTGTTCACTTGTGACATATTCGCGCTATCATCGCTCCACGCAAAATAACTTTCATCAATGGTGTAACACCCTGTAAGGTTAAAGTGACTGAGGTTCAATTTGAAGTTCAGGTTAGGTAGATGTGTTGGTGGACGTTCATATTTCATCAAATAAGGCCGTTTAGAACGGTTACAACGCCCGACAAAAGTGACGCAAGTATCATCATAACTTGCCGCAATTTCATCTTTAGCTAACCGCACCACTTGCTCTGTCTTATGCAATAGTGGTGGTGCTTCATCGCCCACACTGCGACTTTGGGAAACAACGGATGCCGTAATCCATTTGATAAATTTAGTAAAATCCCCTTCCTGAGCTTCCGTAAACAATAAAACGTTCTCCGTTAATTGCGATAATACGTTTAAGTCGGCAGAGGCGCCTAAGCCAATCGCAATTAAATTGACTTTAGAGGCATATTTTTCTTTCCAACGCTGAATTTCCGGTGCCACATTATCGGTAGGTCGCCCATCTGTCAGTAAATAGACCACAGGCTTCCAATCCCCTTTTCTTTCATAAGTGGTTTTTTGGACTTGAGTATCTATTTGATAGGATAATTCTTTCAGGGCGCTACCAAGACTGGTTCCACCCCCTATGGGCAATTGAGGTGGATAGAAGGAAACAACTTCCGTTAACGGCACAATTGTTTTAGCAATACCCGCAAAAGCGATAATGGAAATCCAAGCTGTTTCTAATGCATGAGGGTCTTTTCTGAGATCGTTGACGATCATCTGTAGACCATCATTCATTTTTTTTAGGTTTTCTCCCACCATGGATTCAGAACAGTCAAGCACGAAGAAAATAGGCAGTCTTCTCATCACTAAACCTTATTACAAGTAAATTCCTTTCAAGCTGTCCTGTTGTTCATCAAACAGTGGATAGCCCAATAAAAGCAAAGTTTCATAATGAAACTTTGCTTTATTCCTATAATACAAGTTGTATTTCAGGAGGTGGAGGAGGCAAGGTATCCTGATTACTATTAATACCTGCGCTGGAACTCCCTGAAGAGACACTCGCTGAAACCCATTTAAAGAAACCGGAAAAGGCATTCGAGTCGAGTGTTTCAAGTGCAACGACTTGAGAGGTTAGCTGTTTCAGGTGGTCATGTTTTGCTTTTGGCCCCACGGCACAAGCAATAATGGAACCAAAAGAACGCTTTTTGATTTCTTTAATGGCTTCGGTATAAGCATAGCTGTCTGACGGAGTACCATCTGTCATTAAAAAAACTAAAGGTCGCCAATCCCCTTTTTGCGTATCGTCAGTACGTCTAATATCCCTATCAACACATTGAATTAAGCATTCCAATGCAGCGCCAGTGAAGGTTCCTCCAGAGCTAGGCACGACAATATCGGTAAATTGAAAGTTTTCTAATGCGGTAAGAGGAATAAATTCACGTGCTTCGTTATCATAGGTGATGATCGCGATATGAACACTCTCTAATGCGTAAGGATCTTGCCTTAGTGCATTAAGCATAGCTTGGATCCCAACGTTTACGGCATGTATTGATTCACCTCGCATTGAGCCAGATGTATCAATCAAAAGATAAACGGGTAACCTTCTCATTTAGCAATAATCCTTCAAATAAGAGACGAATGAATCTGAGTCTGAAGGTTGACCTATCGCATTCAATTTCCAGCCAGAGTCTTCTCTGACCAACTCAGCAAAAAGCATAGAGCGCTGGTGATTAAATTCTGCACCACCAGATAAATCGAAACGCGCCATTTCAACATTTTTCGCATCGACTGCACGAATAAACGCATTTTGTACTTTGCCAAAATGTTGTTGTAACTGCTTACCGTTATAAATCTGCACAATGAAGACAATTTTGGCATATTTGTCATCGAGGGTGTTCAGTTTTACGATAATCTGTTCATCGTCACCATCACCAGCGCCTGTACGGTTGTCACCCGTCAACCAAATTTGCCCTGATTTATGTCTTAGGCTATTAAAGAAAATAATGTCGCCATCAACAAGAGATGCTTGACCGCCTTCCATTCTGCCTAAATCTGCAACCTTACCATTAGCGTCACATAAAAAAGCAATGACATCTAAGTCGTACTCTTCTTGTTTACCGAAAAGACTTCCTAGAAAACCTTTTTTTTCTTCTTTAATATCCCAACCCAGCCCAATGGTGACAGAGGAAAGATCATATTCACTTTTCTTTAAACTGACGCCTTGGCCTTTCTTTAAGCTAACTGACATAAATTAATCCTTTTTAAAGTACCACATTAACTTCTGGTGGCGGTGGTGGTAAGTCATTGAGATCAGCAATATCTTTTTTACTCAAATCCACTTTCTGACTACCTACGGAGATACTTGCAGATACCCACTTAAAGAAAGACTTAATCGTCGTTGAATCCGCGGTATCTAACTGAAGAACAACCTCGGTGATCTCTTTTAACACTTTTGTTTGTGCTGATTGCCCCGCTGCACAAGCAATGACGAGCCCCGTTCTTGCTGCTTTAAATTTGTTTAATCCGGCCTTCCAATCATCAGTTGGTGCCCCATCCGTCATAATAAATACCAACGGACGCCAATCACCTTTTGACTCTACGGTTGTTCTTTGCACTTCATTTTCGATACAGTGAGCCACAACGGAGAGAGCGTCTCCCAATGCTGTCGTGCCACTCGCTTGTAAATCAGGTAAGGAAAAATTGATAAGGTCGGTTAATGGAACAATTTGTTGTGCCGTTGAGTTGAAGGTAATAATGGATACATGGGCTGTTTCGAGTGCATAAGGATCTTGTCTTAGTGTCGATAACAGCGTTTGCACACCATTTTTCACCGCTTCAATCGGCTCTCCGTGCATAGAACCAGAGGTATCAAGTAAAAGATAAACGGGCAATCGGCGCATGAATGAGTCCTATTCAAAATTATGTTTTTTATTTATACAATATCTTAATGCATCTCAACATGAATTCAATCAATATTGCACTTAGTACTCGTAGCAAGGCAATCAGAACAATCCCGTTAATAGTTGAAAATTAAGTAAAAAAATAGCCGACTAAAATTAGTCGGCTATTATTCGGATTAATCATAATTCAGTAAATCTCAATGAATGCTAATGATACGCCTCGACTATATTTCTCGCCCACATTAGGGAAAAGCATCATTAACAATGCGATAACTTAAAGCATAACGAATAGATACACTTAATAAGTTAGCTTTTTTTATTTTCTGCGGAGATTTTTTGAATAAGCTGCTCAATAAAATTATCAACCAGTAATTCAACGGCATCACTACGAGTTGATTTATTTAAACGTGATAGTCGGTCAATCTTTCTTAACGTAAGCATTTTTAATGACAATGAAACTGACTTCTTTTTGTCTTTATCTAATCTTACCCGACTAGTAATTTCTTGATGCATTCTTTCTTCATTAGCCACTAATGCTTCGC
Organism: Providencia sp. PROV119; assembly: GCF_028482435.1. Taxonomy (NCBI): domain Bacteria; kingdom Pseudomonadati; phylum Pseudomonadota; class Gammaproteobacteria; order Enterobacterales; family Morganellaceae; genus Providencia; species Providencia sp. PROV119. The sequence goes on along the minus strand of NZ_JAMPQL010000004.1, from coordinate 212,472 downwards.
GCATGCGACGGATCGTTTTATTATCCAATTGCCCTCTTTCGGTCATTTGATAAGCACGATTCGATTTACTGTATTTTATCTCTGCGCCATAAGCTTCACGCAGCTCTTTCAATACGCGTGTCAACGTTGGCTCTGAGCATTCTAGCGAAGAGATTATTTTTGTCGTAGCAACTGGCTTCCCCGGACTTAAAAGCGCGGCTAATGTATAAACTCTGATTTGGCGAGTACTGAGTTGCATGATTGTTGTCACTTACTTGAATAAAATCGAAAATTAAGGATACAAAATAGATTTGATACTTATATATGATAATATCTTTAAATATTAATAACATATATTATATCAAAAGAAAACTCACCTATTGGCGATAACATGCGAAAATCCATGTATGATAACCATTTTCAACCCAACTAACGATTTTACTTAAAATAATGTCGATAACACAAGCCATACTTCCTATACTATCGAATTATTTAAAACGTCAATCATCAACTTCATCATTGTGTTGCATTTAAACGCGGTGAACCTATTTTGCCTTGCTCTTGTGCGATACCGTAGATTTTTGAACGAGCTAAAATACCGATTGCCCAACGCCGATGAGTCGCAGGCTCGCACATAGCGCCCTGAGATTTAAACACCGCTTGGGTTGAGTTCAAAATACGTAAAGCGTCCGAATGTTCTGACTGAGAGACCATCAGTGCTTGTTCTATTTTACTGATCTGCTTAGGATGGATCGCCGTTTTCCCCACTAAGCCATTAGCAATATCAAGCATCAACTCTTTTTCCATGATTTGATGGTCGTCGATATGCTCGCAAACTGGAGCCGTTAAAAAGAAATTACGGGAGCCAAAAACCGCAACGAGCATTTTGATCACATACCCCATCGGTCCATCATATAACGTAAAATGGCGATTACGTCGCAATGAAATCACATTCATTAAATCATTTCCACCAATTCGTAGCGCAATAATTCGCTCATGACAAGGGTGTACTAGTAAATGATTTGCAAGTTCAGTCATTTGTATTACATCAAAGACTTCTTCTGTTTCCAGTGTCGGCATCATGCACAAATGTGTATTTTCGATGATATTCCACCAGACCGGGAGTGATTCTTGGGTAAATTTTGGCAGTACAAAACCGTCAATTGCACTGAGATCAAGATGTTGCACTATCCATTCACCCATTTCCGTCTCTCTTGGGCGAATAAACACTAACGGCCACGCCTGATTACCCGTTTGTTTTTTAACTTCAGATAATTCAAGTAGTAAAGCTTGCAGGTTATTTAGCGCCAGAGGAATATCCGATTCACTCACCGAATCTTCTAAACAGATGATTAATGAACGTAGTCCTGCTATTTTGTGATTCAAAATAACATCAGCAATATCAGTACGTGTTGCTGGCATATAAAGCGTAGCACCTAGTTTCCAAGGTGAGAGTCTCTGCTCCATTACTTTACCTTCTTAATAATCGTTACTGCACGATATTGGCCGATGTCATTGCCAACCTCAGTGATAGTAATATTTTTCTGTTGTGCTAAATAAACCAACAAAGCGACATCAGGATCACTCATTTTGCGCACTAAAACATGATCGGGAACACGACGTAATACCGCACGAGTTGCCTCTGCAATCCCTGGTTTGATACGGTTAATATTGGTAATACTGTATTGCTCTGCCAACGTGTTGATTACCTGCTCGCTACGCTGTTTGAGCGATGCGCATAATGGGGAGTTTGGAGACGGTGTGGCAATTGAAGCCATCTCTAAAGCATCTCGTTGTTTGGCAACGGTATCGACAAGCAGGCGGCTGCACTCAAATTGGCTTAAATGATCACATTTAACACAGCCATGAAAGCCTGATTCAGTCCATATTGAGCGTGAAATTAACCCTGAGACAGGTGCTCCCATGATACCAAATGGGATCAACCAATCATCATGGCTCGCAGACAACCATGCACACCCACAAGGATCAGCTAGTACGACGAGTCTAGGCTGCGCAGGATAGCCCTCACGCCCCGTTAATGAGCGCACTAATTCACCGGTTATGGCCCCTTTTCCCGTCCAGCCATCAACAAACACAATACCTTCGGTGCCATGACGCTGCTCAATCCACTCTAATGCCGTGGTATCGATTCCTCTATCGCGAATAATACTGATACCATAGTGATAAGACTCTTTCCCCATCGCACGTAGTGTTTGTTGCAACATAACACCTAACGGCACACCTGCCCTCACAAGACTCGTCAGCACAATTGGGGTCTTATCGAACTGCTGAATTAGCGCTTTGGCTAGCATCACAACCTCGCTAGCTAAACGTGCCGCGCCTGAATCAAGGGCTTTCGCAAATAAATCAAGGTGCCACGGAGTCGGTTCAGGCTCTTGGCTTAGCATATCTGAATAGTGCTTTGCCCCTGACTGTATAAGTTGTTCTTTTAGCTCAACAGGTGTCATTTCGATGGTGACGGGCTGCAACAAAAAATGGACATCATCAGGCAAATAGCTACCAGAAAAAGGTTCAAAATCACGCATCGTCTAATCCCTCAAAAATCTTTGTATTAATTTGAGCAGCAAACTGACTCTGTTTTGGCATTCCAAACCAACTACACAGCTTCATAAAACGATGATCGCTTAAGCTATCACCTAAACCAATCACAGGAAAAACGCCTCGTTCACTTCTCAATTTATTAAGTAAATAAGTCACCGCATGCCCTTTTTCTATCGACTCAGGCAACCAAGCAATATTGTTACTGTTACGATGAATATAGAAACCTTTGGTTGAAAATAGCTGCTCAATTTCATCGCCAATGGCATACAGCTCATCTAATTTAGTGCTATCGCGGTGCTTCATAACCAAATAAATGGGCGTATTATCATATTCATAATTAATTCGTGCCCAAGCATCGATATTGCGTTCAGCCATTAACGCGGTGATCTTTTGCTGCATCTGGATCAGTTGTTCAGTGTAATTTTGCAGGCTCGCTAATATTTGTGTTCGCCACTGCCTATCTTCTTCACCCTGTGGATTTAAGATCACCGCCCCGTGTGTCGTAATGGCCCAAGAACGAAAGGGGATGGTGACACGGCGGATCTCTTCCGTTCCACGCGCGGTAACAGGGATCAGATCAGCATTTTCAATCATCCAATCCACTAGTATGGCTTGCTCTTGGGTCATAAAGCTACGTGGCTCTAGGTCTCTGTCTAAGGCGCCAACCTGAAAAGGCATTAAGTCTAGCTCATCAACCATTTTCCGCCGGGTCTGAAACAAAGTGTCATCTAAATCGGTAAAAATCACCGGCCTACTCATAACTTAATACCTCAACTATTGGGGCCACTTTGTTCAGTGCTTCAAGTAGTACGGGGTCCACACTCTCTTTGGGTGTTTCGATGCACAGTATGATGCGTGAGAAATGTTGATGGGCAACGTTATAAACAAAATTAGGGATCCCCAAGCCGTAATTATCCTTAAAGGCAATAGCAGATTGAATTGCATAATTAACAGAAATTGGTGAACGCGTTGTGGAGCTATATTTTACCTCCGCACCTTGTTGCTCTAACCTCTCTGCTAACAAAAAGGGTTCCCAAACAAATTCCCCTGAGCCAAGCACCAATATTTTTTCGTCGGAAGAGGCTTGGATATGGCGACCCAAATCTCCAGCCGGTGCTGCTATCCCCAACCTTCCCCAACTTTGCTTACCTGTAATTGGGAAATGACCTGTTCCTGTAATATTCACATTTGGCATGATGGGGACAGGCGCATCTTTATTTTGCTGCCACTGCCATTGCCCCTGCACTAACGATAGAGTACGTATCGGTAAGGGGCTACGCTCTTGTAAAGCGTCACCACTCCAATCGGTTAAGGTGACGGCTATCACCTGTTTAATCTCAGTCAAACCGCCAGCGTCACGTAAAGCACAAAGTAAATTAATAAAGGTATTTCCCGTGGTTGCCTCATCATCAACAAGGACAACGGTTTGCGCATGCAATACACGGCGTCTTAATTCAGGGTCATGGGGTAAATAAAGCAGATGATCCGTCGCATGGCTGTGATTTTCTTTGAACTCACACAATAACTCACCCCCTTCAACAGGATGACGCGTCGACGTCAAATAGACAGAATCTTTATAATGTTTTCTCGCCTCATCAAACACGCCAGCCCCTAACCCCACGGCGGTTTCTGCCATGCCTATAAATAAAACAGGCCCTTCAAGTGTTGACGGAAATTGTTGGCATAATTGCTGATATGTTTTACGCATCAATTTTGGCTGGACAGGAATATGCCTGCCCAACACTTTACTCACAAATAGAAAGGCACGTTTCGGGTTACGTCTCTCTGCAATTTCAAAGAGTTCATCTAGCGTGTCCAAAGAACAAGTGGGAATAACACTCAAAGTGCCAGTCGTCAGATTGCGGCGGTAAACTACAGGCTCAGTCGTACTCTTCATTATTAGTTTTTATCCGTACTGATTAAATTGGTTGTTATTGAACTATAACTGATTGAATTTGTGATAGGCCGTATAATCGAAGGTGTGAATTTTGCTTTTTCAGCAACGACTTCCTCTTGGCTAATTAAACCAAGCTGCCGCAAAGCAAAAATACCAGGTAGGTTGATACCACTATGTTGTGTGTAACCTATTCCACCAGAAGGACGCATATTGATTTCAAGCAAAACGGCGTTCCCCTGAGCATCATTGCGTGTTTGCACATTAACAATCCCATCGGCTTGCATCACTTGCGCGCAAGCACAGCCTAACTCATAAGCTTCCCCTGAGTTTTCTAAGTGCTGCAAAGAGCCTTCTTTACGACGAGCAACCGCAGCAATAACACGACCTTGTTCGACAACCATATCTACCGAATATTCAGGCCCCGGCAAATAAGGCATTAAGACTAAAGGTTCAAAGCCGTCTGCTTGTTCCATCGCTTGCAAATAGAGGCGAGGGTTAACTCGACGACTCTCAGGGTGAGTAAATGCCGCCATAGCAGAAACGGAATCATCAAAACGCCAAAATCCCATACCATAAATCCCTTTAATAGGTTTCACACATAATGGCACATTTTTAAAAGGGTTATTCACGATAAATGCTTTTAATTCATCAATTGAGTCAATCTGAATAGAGGGGACAACGGGCAAACCGTGCTTTTCCATTGATTGTGCAAAAGCATATTTATCATCGGCTAACTGAAGTGCACTAACACTCATCGCCCCCGTTGTTAATTTAACGCCAAGAGACTCAATTTGCTGGCGGTGAGATTCAAACCATTCACTATTTCGGCCAGCTTGGATTGCCGATATTTTCTCTTTTTCAACCAGCCGAGTGATAAATGCCAATCGCTCAGCACTATCTTCTGGCTCTAATCGTGCATAGTCGGCCTGAGATAAAATTTCATTTCGGGCATGACGATGAGAAGCAAATATCGTTATGTTTTTCAGTTGTTGTTGAGCAAACTCACGAGCACCTTGAATAAGGTCTCGCTGCGAAGACAAGCCTTCCATAAACCATATTTTACTGTTCATCAATCCCTACATCCATCCGAAGCACCCAATAATAAGATCGGCAATAATGCGATTTAAACCGCAACATGTCAATCATATTGTGATTTATTACCGTTAATAGTTTAGAACTACATATATTTACATTTAGTTCGGAAAAATCTCATTAATCAATATACTAAAAATGAATTAATCATTTATATTCAACACGTTAAAATAAAAAGAAATAATATTGAAAAAAATAGCGTTGCCCAACTACTTCATCATGATATGATTAACTTTATATTTTGGATTTTAGTTATGTAAAAACCACTATTTCATCGTAACTTTGAAGGAATTTTATTATGGTTTCATTGAGCAAAAATCAAACCATCTCCCTGAGCAAGCAAGCACCTGCGTTGAATCATCTGATGTTTGGTTTGGGCTGGGATCCGGTTCAGGTTAAGAAAAAAGGATTTTTAAGTGGGCTTTTTGGTGGCGGTAATTCAATCGATTTGGACGCTAGCTGCATTTTACTTGATGCACAAGGAAAGCAAATTGATGTAGTCTCTTTCCGCAAATTAAAATCAAGCTGCAACTCTGTCATTCATTCAGGCGATAACCTTACCGGTGAAGGTGATGGCGATGATGAAACCATTTTTGTAGAACTCAATAAACTGCCAGCCAATACCGAATACCTCGCATTCACAGTCAATAGCTTCCGTGGTCAAACCTTCAATGAAGTCGAAAACGCATTTTGCCGCGTTGTTGATCACGCTACTAAAAAGGAGCTGGCAAACTATAAATTAACGGAACAAGGCTCGCATACAGGGATCATTATTGCTTCTTTGCGTCGTAATAACGGTCAGTGGGATTTCACCGCTCACGGTTCGCCTTCTACAGGTCGCACTATTCAAGATATGCAATCTGACATCGTTAATGTGGTGGTACGCCCATGAATATGACTCCAGGTGCTAATGCTACCGTTCCTTCTCAAACCCTGACGATCCGTATTCAATCTGGCATGGCTGTTGATGCCTCGGCTTTCCGTTTATACGATACAGGTAAAGTTAAAAACGATGCGGATATGGTTTTTTATGGTCAAACAACGAATGATGATCAAACCATTAGCTTTCGTCCTGAAGGCAACAATAGCCTCTTTACCGTCGATTTAAATCGTTTACATCCTAGCGTGCAAAAAGTTGCATTTACAGCAACTTGTGACGGCAACCAAACCATTGCTGGCTTGCAGCGTCTTGCTATTCAAGTTGATGCTAATAATGAAGTTTTGTTAAACGGCACGGTGGAAACTAATGGACGCCAAGAAGCGGCATTAATTCTCGGTGAACTCTATCGCCGTAATGACAGTTGGAAGTTCCGCTTTATTGCTCAAGGGTTTAATGGTGGACTAAAACCTCTCGCTGAGCATTTTGGTGTTGATGTTGAAGATACACCGACACCCGCGCCGACCCCCACTCCAGCACCAGCCTCAACACCAACACCGCCCCCTGCTCCGGCTTCCGTGAATCTGAGCAAAGTGTCTCTAACTAAAGAAAAACCTTCAATTAGCCTCGTTAAAAAAGACGATTTTGGGAAGATAAGGATCAACCTTGATTGGCACCGTGGTAGTAATACTGGGTCAACAGGCTTCTTAGGTGGCTTATTTGGTGGTGGAAATAAAGGAATTGACCTTGATTTAGGTGCATTTGTTGAGCTACAGAACCGTGAAAAAGGGGTTATCCAAGCGCTTGGAAACACTTTCGGCTTCTTTAATTCTCCACCGTTCGTCGAGTTACAAGGGGATGACCGCACTGGTGATGTTTCAGGTGGCGAATGGATATATATCAATGGTCGTGAGTGGAAAAATATCAAGCAAATACTGATTTATGCCTTTATTTACGAAGGTGTACCAAGCTGGGATAAAACGGACGGTGTGGTCACTATTCATGTACCAGATCAACCACCAATTGAAACACGTTTAACCGAAGGAAATAATGGTCGCGGCATGTGCGCTATCGCGCGACTCGTGAACGAGCAAGGCGCTATCAAAGTTGAGCGTATCAACCAGTTCTTTAAAGGTCATAAAGATATGGATAACGCCTTTGGCTGGGGGTTTCGCTGGACTGCCGGTTCTAAATAATCAAAAGGAAATTAGGGGATATACCATGAGTTTTTTCAATAAAGTTAAAGATGCATTGAATACAGGCCGAGCAGAGTTAACCAAACAAGTCGGTCGTTTTAAAAACAAAAAATTTATGCAAGGCACCGTGGCTGTTTGTGCTCGTATTGCTATTGCCAGCGATGGCGTTAGCTCTGAAGAGAAGCAGAAAATGCTTGGCTTCTTAAAAGCCTCTGATGAGTTAAAAGTTTTTGATACCACTGAAGTGATTGAGTTTTTTAATAAGCTCATTACAAGCTTTGATTTCGACTCAGAAATTGGCAAGGGTGAAACAATGAAATACATCCTTGCACTAAAAGATCAACCTGAAGCCGCTCAGTTAGCTATCCGCGTTGGTATTGCGGTCGCCAAAAGTGATGGTGATTTTGACAATGATGAGAAAGCCGCGGTACGTGATATTGCAACTGCATTAGGCTTTTCACCAGCAGACTTTGGTCTGTAATTTTAATTAAGGACCCCGTTTAGGAATTATTATGGTATCCACTCATATTGGCTTTCCGACTGAAACCGTAATTGTGTTTGTGGTATTAGCAATCGGAGCTATTTTTATCGATTTATTTATGCACCGTGCTGATAAACCGATCACATTAAAAAATGCAATTTTCTGGTCCATATTCTGGGTTGCCATTGCTATGGCATTTGCTGGATTCCTATATATCCATCATGGCTCGGAAGTTGCCAGCCTATTCGTAACAGGTTATGCGTTGGAAAAAGTCCTCTCGGTCGACAACTTGTTTGTCATGATGGCGATTTTCTCTTGGTTTGCCGTACCGGATCGCTTTCGCCACCGGGTTCTATACTGGGGGATTATCGGTGCCATTATTTTCCGTGGGATCTTCGTCGCCATCGGTACAGGACTTCTCAGCTTAGGACCATACGTTGAAATCATCTTTGCCCTTGTGGTTGCTTGGACAGCGGTAATGATGTTACGTAGCGGCGATGACAGTGATGAAATTGAGGATTATTCTCAGCACTTAGCCTATCGTTTAGTCAAACGTTTCTTCCCAATTTGGCCTAAAATAACGGGGCACGCATTCTTATTAACACAAAAAGAAGTTGATGCAGAGCTAGCCAAACCTGAAAACAAAGATGTGACAATCGGCCGCGGTAAAAAAGCAGCACTTTACGCAACCCCACTTATGTTATGTGTGGCTGTCGTTGAGTTATCTGATGTGATGTTTGCTTTTGACTCTGTACCCGCTATTATCGCGGTAAGCCGTGAGCCACTGATTGTTTACAGCGCAATGATGTTTGCAATATTAGGTTTGCGTACGCTTTATTTCGTTCTGGAAGCATTGAAGCAATATCTTGTCTACTTAGAAAAAGCCGTCATCGTTCTTCTGTTCTTTATTGCCGTTAAACTTGGCTTGAATGCAACGGATCATATTTGGCATCATGGCTTTAGTATCTCTGCTAGCACAAGCTTGTTTGTGGTACTTGGGGTACTTGCATTAGGCATTATCGCAAGCGTACTTTTTCCAGAAAAAGATAAATCTGAGGATGAAAAGCATAGCTAACATTCTTTCACAACATATTTTTGCATAAATTTTCAAGGAGTTATAACAATGAGCGTTTCTCTATCTAAAGGCGGCAATGTTTCGTTAAGCAAAGCAGCACCAACGATGAAAAACGTCCTAGTTGGACTTGGCTGGGATGCTCGTTCAACAGACGGTCAGGACTTTGACTTAGATGCTTCTGCGTTTTTATTAGCCGCTAACGGAAAAGTACGTGGTGATGCAGACTTTATTTTCTATAACAACCTAGCATCTGCCGACGGCTCAGTAACTCATACCGGTGATAACCGTACTGGTGAAGGCGATGGTGACGATGAAGCGCTGAAAATCAAATTAGACCTGATCCCAGCGGACATCGATAAAATCATCTTCGTTGTCACTATTCATGATGCACAAGCTCGTCGCCAAAGTTTCGGCCAAGTTTCTGGTGCATTTATCCGTTTAGTCAATGATGACAACCAAATTGAAGTCGCTCGTTATGACCTGACTGAAGACGCGTCAACGGAAACGGCAATGCTATTCGGTGAATTATACCGTCATAGCAATGAGTGGAAATTCCGTGCCGTCGGTCAAGGCTATGCAGGTGGCCTAGCCTCTGTATGCGCTCAATACGGCATCAATGCATCTTGATATCAGTAAAATCAGTAATAAGTATTGGTAGCGAAAAAACGCTACCAATTTTCAACAGCAAAGGAGCTTTATATGGCAGTTTCCCTCGTTAAAGGTGGTAATGTATCCCTGACTAAAGAAGCACCGACAATGAATGTTGCTATGGTCGGTCTGGGATGGGATGCTCGTGTTACTGACGGCGCAGATTTTGATTTAGATGCTTCTGTATTTATGGTTGGAGAAGACGGTAAAGTTCTCTCTGATGCAAATTTTATCTTCTTCAACAACAAAGTAAGCCCATGTGGTTCTGTTGAACACCAAGGCGATAACCGTACTGGGGAAGGCGACGGTGATGACGAACAAGTCAAAATCGACCTGACTAAAGTTCCTGCTGAAGTGAAAAAACTGGTTTTCTCTGTCACGATTTATGATGCAGAAACACGTAAACAAAACTTTGGCATGGTAAGCAACAGCTTTATGCGTGTTTACAACAACGATACCAATGCTGAAATTGCACGTTTTGACCTATCTGAAGACGCGTCAACTGAAACAGCAATGATTTTTGGTGAGCTATATCGCCATGGTAACGAGTGGAAATTCAAAGCGGTAGGCCAAGGCTTCGCGGGTGGCTTGAGTGCATTAGCAGCTCAACACGGTGTCAATATCTAATTCACCTTAACTAAGATGAGCACTGCCCTCATCTATAAAGATTACTGGCAGTCATCAAGCTCTCATCTCTCTCTTGATGACTTTATTTTCCCAAGAGACTGATAATAAAATCAGTCTCTACTAACCACCTGTTTATGTTTATATCGGTAGTGCTTTTTATGGAAATGGCGCCAGTGTGCGTCTTGCGCAGCTTGCAATAATTCAAAATCCCCACGAGTATCACCCCAAGCGCGTAGGTGATATTGACCCAAGTCACCGTATACCTGCTCTAAACGTTTTACTTTCTGTTCACGGCGGCAGTTTTGGCCAACCAAATTCCCCGTTAATTTACCATTCACCACTTCAAGTTCAGTACTGATCAACTTGATGCCTAACCTTTTTGCAAACGGCTTAAGGACCAGAGATGGTGAGGCGGAACAAATCGTCACTTCAGCACCACTTTCAACTTCAGCGGCAACACCTAACACCCCTTCAGGGCGCATCAATTTCGTCCAATAAATCTTACAAAATTGTTCGGCTTTCTCTTTTAGCCACTTCTCGTCAACCCCCGTGAGAAAGGTCTTAATCAGCACTTCTTTTAATTCGTCACGCGTGAGCTTGCGCCTAGCACATTGCAAAGTAGGCAAAACCAATCTAATAATTTTGCGGGAAAAACGATATTTCCCGAACGCAAATTTTAAAAATGGGATAAAGCTGTCACGATATGTTAATGTGCCATCGAAATCAAAAACAGAAAGTACATTAACGGCATGGGCGGTATTGTTGGGCACGAATGAAAACTCCAAAAACGCTGCGTTGCCTCCAACCTGCCTCTATTAGGCAGTTCAGAGGTATTCTATAATAAATAACTAGGCGCCTTGCCATTAGCTAATTTGCTTAACCTCAACACGTAACTCTTTAGGCACTTCAAACACAATATTTTCTTCGCGGCCTTGAAGCTCTACAACCTCATCGGCGCCAAACTCTTTCAGTTTATCGATCACTTGGCGAACTAAAATATCAGGCGCTGAGGCTCCCGCAGTCAAACCGATAATTTTTTTATCGACTAGCCACTCTGTTTTAATGTCTTCAGCACCATCGATGAGATAAGCTGGTTTTTTCATTCGGGAAGCCAATTCCGCCAAACGATTCGAGTTTGACGAATTTTTAGACCCCACAACCAACACAATATCTGCACGCTCAGCAAGTTCACGCGCTGCTTCTTGACGATTGGTCGTCGCATAGCAGATATCATCTTTACGCGGGCCAACAATGCTTGGGAAACGTTGAGTTAATGCATCAATAACGTCAGAGGTATCATCAACCGAGAGCGTTGTTTGGGTCATAAAGCACAAATTATTTTCGTCTTTTACTTGCAGCTTCCAGACATCTTCTGGGCTTTCAACAAGGTACATTCCACCTTCTGGGTTACTGTACTGCCCCATGGTACCTTCTACTTCTGGATGGCCTGCGTGACCAATCAAAATAGCTTCTTTGCCTTTTCGGCTAGCACGCGCCACTTCCATATGTACTTTGGTCACCAATGGACAAGTCGCATCAAATAACATCGTCAGATCACGTGAGCGCGCTTCTTGACGAATAGCTTGAGAGACGCCATGAGCAGAAAAAATCAGGATCGAGCCATCGGGTACTTCAGAGATCTCTTCAATAAAAATAGCACCGCGCTGACGCAGATCATCTACCACATAACGGTTGTGAACAACCTCATGGCGTACATAAATAGGTGCACCATAAAGCTCAAGTGCTCTTTCTACAATGCTGATCGCACGGTCTACCCCTGCACAAAAGCCACGAGGGTTAGCCATTAATATTTGCATTTTGACTCTCCAATTGCGGGTCAATCTCAAGTACTTCAATATCAAAAGTGATTTGTTGCTCTGCTAACGGATGATTAAAATCAATCGTCACAGATTCACCTTCTATTGATTTTACTACTCCAGGCATCTCACTGCCATTCATTGCAGTAAAAAGCATGATTGTGCCAATCTCAGGTATCCCTGTTTCCGTAAAATCACGCAGAGAAAAGTATTGAATTAAATCAGGATTATGTTTACCAAAGACCGTATCACCCGGTAATGAAAAACTTTTCTTTTCACCCACATTCAGCCCAACTAATTGCGCTTCTAATTCAGGTGAAAGTGAACCATCCCCTAAACTAAACAACGCAGGTTTACCCTGACTATGGGAAGAATCGGCTGTCGAACCATCTTCTAGTTTCAACGTAAAATGCAACAATACCGCGCTTTGTGGTTGTACCTGAGTAGACATAAATCGAACCTATTTCTATTATAAAAATCAGCCCGGCAGAACCGGGCTGAGGGTTATTATATCAGTTAATTTGCTTTCTTTTTGTCCTTGTCAGGCAAGAAGCCTTCTAAGATCACTAAAGCGGCACCAATACAAATCGTAACATCTGCAAGGTTAAATGTTGGGTAATGCCAATTGCCTATATAAAAATCAATATAATCAATGACAAAGCCATGTATTAAACGATCACTCAGATTGCCAATTGCTCCACTGATAATCAACGCATAAGCGATATTGCTTAGTCGTTTTTGCGCGCTTTGGCGATACATCATTACCATTAAAATGACAGATATCGTCACCGCGATGCCAGCAAAGAACCAACGTTGCCAGCCTCCCTCATCAGCAAGAAAACTAAATGCGGCACCAAAGTTTTGTGCATACATCAAGTTGAGGTAAGGCATGATTGGATATAATTCATGCAGGTTCATCTCTTTCAAGACTAACTGTTTAATGCCTAAATCCAATGCAATCAGCACAACGGTTAACCACAACCAACGTAACCCAGTAGAACAAATAGGTCTCTTCATTATGCAAACTTACGTATTTCACCGTTTCCGGCTACGTTAGTGACACAGCGACCACACAATTCAGGGTGATCAGCAACGGAACCTACATCATTAGCATAGTGCCAGCAGCGAGGACATTTTTCACCAGCAGCCTTGCTAAAGCCAATTTTCAAGCCACTTAGCTCTGATTGTTGTGCATTCGCTGGTGCCTCAGCAATATCAGCAACTCGTACTTGAGAGGTCAACAACACAAAACGGAGCTCATCCGCTAAGCTATTGAGCTTCTCTGCAAGCGCTTTATCCGCATACAAGGTGACAGAGGCCTCTAATGAGCCACCGATATGTTTATCTGCACGTGCTTGCTCAAGAACTTTGTTAACTTCACCACGAACAGCAAGTAGCTCAGCCCAGAAATCATCATTCATGCTTTCTGTTTCTGCCAAACCAAATAATGCGTCATACCACTCTTCGGTTAATACAAACTTAGCACGCTCACCTGGCAGCTCGTTCCAAATTTCATCCGCAGTGAACGACAGTATTGGTGCAATCCAACGAACCAAGGCTTCCGCAATATGGAATAACGCTGTTTGGCAGCTACGACGAGCAAGGCTATCACTCTTCGCGGTATACTGGCGATCTTTAATGATATCCAGATAGAATGAGCCCATTTCGATAGAGCAGAAATGCATAAGGCGCTGAATGACTGACAAGAAGTCATATTCGTCATAAGCTTTAGTGATCTCTTTTTGAGCCTCAAGTGCACGCCCTACTGCCCATCTATCTAACACCACCATCTCTTCAGGTTTAACCATATCAGTTTCAGGGTTAAAGCCGTTCAGGTTAGCCAGTAAGAAACGTGCAGTGTTACGAATACGGCGATAAGAGTCTGCCGCACGTTTTAAGATCTCATCCGATACCGCAATTTCACCAGTGTAATCGGTAGATGCCACCCATAGACGTAAAATATCAGCACCCAGTTTGTTCATCACATCCTGTGGGCTAATTGTGTTACCTAAAGATTTAGACATCTTGCGGCCTTGACCATCGACAGTAAAGCCATGAGTCAGTACTTGACGATAAGGTGCTTTGCCTTTCATTGCCGTTGAGAGCATCAATGAAGACATAAACCAACCACGATGTTGGTCTGAACCTTCAAGGTACATATCCGCTGAATTGCCGTGATACTCAGGACGTGCATCCACAACGGCAAAATGTGTCGACCCTGAATCAAACCATACATCCAGTGTGTCTGGCACTTTACGGTAGATTTCAGCTTCATCACCTAATAGCTCAGCAGCATCCAGATCCCACCATGCTTGAATACCATCAACTTCAACACGTTTAGCGACTTCTTCCATCAACTCCAACGTGCGAGGATGTAACTCTTCGGTCTCTTTATGCACAAACAGTGACATTGGTGTTCCCCACGTACGTTGACGCGAGATACACCAGTCAGGGCGGTTTTCAACCATTGATTCGATACGTGCACGACCCCAACCTGGGATCCACTGAACGATATCAATCTCTTTTAGTGATTGCTCACGCAAGCCGTTCTTATCCATGCCAATAAACCATTGTGGTGTAGCACGGAAAATGACTGGGGTTTTATGACGCCAACAGCATGGATAGCTATGTGAAATAGCTTGCTTATACAGCAATGCGCCTTTTTCTTTCAGTAACTCAACGATGACATCGTTAGCTTTGAAGATGAACACACCATCCAAGGTTGGATAGGTATTCGCAAGGAAGCAACCATCTGGACCTACTGGGTTTGCAGTTTCTAGGCCATATTTTTGACCGACTACATAGTCTTCTGGACCATGACCTGGGGCGGTATGCACTGCCCCTGTACCGGCATCAAGAGTAACGTGATCCCCTAAAATAGCAGGCACATCAAAGCCCATAAATGGATGCTCGAAGCGCAATAATTCAAGGGCACTGCCTTCACATTCGCTCAGCACTTTCCATGACTCAATGCCCACTGTTTTCATGACATCTTCAACGAGATCAGCCGCAAGGATAACGACTTCGCCATTGGCTTCAACCAACTGGTATTTAAACTCAGGGTTCAGTGAGATAGCACGGTTAGCTGGTAACGTCCAAGGCGTTGTGGTCCAAATGACTAGCGCTGGCGTTTTATCACCCACTATGCCAAATTTTTCGTACACCGCGTTGCTATCTACGGCAGGGAAACGAACGTAGATAGATGGTGACGTTTTGTCATAGTATTCAACTTCTGCTTCAGCAAGTGAAGACCCACAAGCAGTACACCAGTGAACTGGTTTTGCCCCTTTCACTAGGTGACCATTAGCGATAGTTTTCGCCAATGCTCTGATAATGTTTGCTTCTGTTTTGAAGTCCATCGTCAGATACGGCTTATCCCACTCACCCAAAACACCAAGGCGAATAAAGTCAGCTTTTTGGCCTTCAATTTGCTCTTTAGCATATTGACGGCATTGTGCACGGAATTCAGCGGCGGAAACTTTCTCCCCTGGCTTGCCTACTATTTGCTCAACTTTATGTTCAATAGGTAAACCATGGCAATCCCAACCAGGGATGTATGGGGAGTCAAAGCCCGCCAGCCCTTTGGATTTAATAATAATGTCTTTGAGAATTTTGTTGACTGAGTGACCAATATGAATACTGCCGTTAGCATACGGAGGGCCATCGTGCAGAATAAATGTTTTTTTGCCCGATTTTGCTTTACGGATAGCATGATACAAACCTTCTTTGTACCAGCGCTCTAACATCTGTGGTTCGCGTTTGGCGAGATCGCCACGCATTGGAAACCCTGTTTCTGGTAGATTCAGGGTATTTTTATAGTCACTCATCGATTCTCAGTTCCATTTTCCGCTAAATTATCTGACATTTATTGCCGCTAAGTAATCCCTAGCCGCAATCACATCTTTAGCGATTTGCTCCTTAAGCGCGTCTAATGAAGCAAACCGCTGTTCGTCGCGTAATTTCTTACGCAACACGACATCAATATGACGTCCGTATAAATCCATATTGGCATCAATCAGATGGACTTCTAATTGCTGCCCTTTACCAGATACTGTTGGCCTAGTACCTATATTTGCTACACCAGGCAAGGGCTTATCCCCTAAACCGTAAACTTCTACAGCATACACACCCGTCACAGGTGTGACTAATCGTTTTAATGGCAGGTTTGCCGTTGGAAAACCGATGGTACGCCCAAGTTGGTTTCCATGCACAACACGCCCACTGATACGATATGGGTGGCCTAATAACGTTTCTGCTAATGCCAGATCGTTATCTTGTATTGCTTTGCGAATCGCAGTGCTACTGATACGCAACCCCGAATCACAAAAACTTTCTGTATCCGCGACTTGAAACCCATACTGGCTACCTGCTTGCTGTAGGAAAGCAAAATCGCCCATACGATTCTTACCAAAACGAAAATCATCGCCTATGGCGAGGTATTTTACGCCCAATTTTTTTACCAGTAGTTCAGCGACAAACTCATCTGGCGTTAAAGAGGCAAAATGTTGGTTAAACTCAACACACAGTAGGTAATCAATCCCACTGTCTGCCAAGTATTTCACTTTGTCTCGCAGACGCGTCAAACGAGCAGGCGCTTTGTCACCAATAAAAAACTCAAGGGGTTGTGGTTCAAAAATCATCACGACAGAGGGTAACCCCAACTGTTCACCCTTTTGCTTCAAATTTTGAAGTAAAACCTGATGCCCACGATGGACACCATCAAAATTACCAATAGTCAGCACGCAACCATGATGGCACGCCCGGATATTTTGTATACCGCGAATTAGCTCCATAACAGGCTCAATACCGAGGAAATTGCTGGATTATACCTTGTACGACGCTTAAGGTTAACCCAAGTTCGTAAAAGGTTTCATTCAATCGCCATTTTTTGATCAATACACAAACTACAGCCCAGTTTTAGCCTGAATAAAACCCCGACTAAGCGGTTTTAACGAAAAAAATTTAGCTGTTGCTGAATATAAAGATCAAAATATAGGGATAACCAATGGATTATCAATACAACAAAATTGCGCTGAGGTCTCGAAAAATCGTAAATTTTTCTGATTTTCGTCCAGACTTATGCAAGCCATTGTTCTCAATGACCAATAAACAAACAATTATTGCGTGATAATTATACTAACTGCTATTATCTTCAACTCAAAAATTTTTTCAGTAAAAAAATTTTTTATTATGTGCCATCAAATACGCTTTTTTTTCGCGTGAAGATCTGTATTCCTCTAGCATTTGCTGGTAGAATCTTGCACCATTCACAAACGCACTTACGTCGATGTACACGACGTTTATTTGCACAAATCCATTGACAAATGAAGGGCGAAAGGGCATATTCCTCGACCTTTGAATTGTCCTCAATAGAATACATTTGGGAGTTGGACCTTGGCTAATATCAAATCAGCTAAGAAACGCGCTATACAATCTGAGAAACGTCGTCAGCACAACGCTAGCCGTCGTTCTATGGTGCGTACTTTTATCAAGAAAGTTTACCTTGCTATCGCTGCTGGCGATAAAGAAGCGGCTCAGAAAGCATTCAATGACATGCAACCTATTGTTGATCGTCACGCCACTAAAGGCCTGATCCACAAAAACAAAGCAGCGCGTCATAAAGCTAACTTAGCAGCTCAAATCAAAGCTATGTAATTTTGCTTCTTGATTAGCTAAAAAAACCGGCTTCTGCCGGTTTTTTTGTCTGTTAAACTTTTTTCTCAAGCTTATCAAATGGCGCTGAGAACAGATTGGAAAAATCTTTGTTACAGACACGCTGAACCGCAGGATGTTGGATCATGCGTTCCGCAAAAATGACAAAATACTCTTCTTTAACGCTATCTAACCGACCGAGTTCGATAACATCCTCCCCACCCAAAATATCCGCGGCATATAATGAGGGAGCAACAAAGATTGCATTGTGATGCATACCAAAGGCTTTCATTAAAGCAGCATCATCAAATTCACCAAGTACTTCAACTTGCAAATTCTTATTACGGATCCAAGTCAATAAGTGGCGCCCTAACATTGAACGGCGACCAGGGATCAGCAAACGACGCTCTTCTAAACATTCAGGGAATGGCTTTTTAGGTGCAGGGTCGCGGCAAAAGAAACTCACACTGCACTCGCCTAACTTCACAGAAAATAGGCCTTCTTGCTGTGATGAATCGACTGGGCAATCAGATAAAATCATATCAAGTTTGTGTTGGCTCAGTTGCTCAAGCAACATTTCATGAGTCGATTCAAAGCAGCGAAGATGGATCTGCTCATGTTCAACGACCGCCGTTTCTAAAACTCGACTTACTAACTGTTTCGATAAGGCATCAGCAACACCGACATCAAACAACAAATTTGATTCTCGGCTATAATTGACAATATCAAGCATTTCTTGGCTTAACATAAACATTTTGTCAGCGTAGCGAAAAATGAGTTGCCCAAGCTCTGAGGGAACTAAACCGCGCCCTTGACGCTTAAATAATTTACCGCCTAGCCGCTCTTCTAATGCTTTTATTTGCCCGGTAATGGTTTGAGGGGTTAAATACAACGCTTCAGCCGCCCCAACGACAGACCCTTCTTTACAGACATGCCAAAAATAATAAAGGTGGTTAAAATTAAGGTGTGAAACCCGCATATCGATTCCTTCTGTACCGCCAATAATAATCAATACTGACCATACTATTTTTCACTGCTCCTTTTGCAGGAGTTATATAGATATACCCACAACACAAAAAAGGTGTGTTGCGGGTATATCATAGTCCATTAACTCGGAATTTCTTACTATTTATTTCTGAATTTATTGGAATTCAGACAATCACTATTTTTGTTGAGGTTTCGGTAACACTACCTTTAACAAAAAGTAACCTAAAAAGGCAGCTAATGTTGATCCAAGTAAAATTCCTAGTCTTGAATAGGTACTATAGCTATCATCCAACCCATCAAATGCCAGTCCGGTAATAAAGATAGACATAGTAAAACCGATTCCACATAAAACAGATACTGCGAATACTTGCCTCAAATTAATGGACTCAGGTAATTTTGCAAACCCAAGTTTTACCGAAACCCAACTAAAGAGAAAAATCCCTAAAGGCTTCCCAAAAAGTAAACCTGCCGCAACCCCTAAAGGTAATGTACTCATCAATCCATCAAACGTGACGCCGTTTAATTGAACACCTGAGTTGGCAAAAGCAAATATCGGTAAAATCATATAAGCAACCCAAGGGTGTAGCACATGCTCAAGCTCTTCTGACGGTTTTGTATTATTTGTGCCATGCAGTGGTATCAAGAAACCGACAATGACCCCCGCGAGAGTTGCATGCACGCCTGATTTAAGAATACAAACCCAAAGGATCAGCCCGATAACTAAATAAGCTGCGGTATTTTCAACTCGCCGCCAATTCATGATAACCAGTAGTGTTACACATAAAGCCGCTAAACCAAGCGCGACTAAAGATAACGAACTGGTATAGAAGAATGCGATAATCACAATGACACCAAGGTCATCAATAATCGCTAGCGCCAATAAAAAGACTTTTAACTCTGTTGGCACTCGCTTACCTAAAAGCGCCATAACCCCTAGGGCGAAGGCGATGTCTGTTGCTGCGGGTATTGCCCAACCTTGGCGTGTAATATCATCAGCGCCATTAAACAGCAAATAAATGAGTGCAGGTGCTAACATCCCACCTAGCGCTGCAACAGCAGGAAAAATAGCTTTATCTTTCCCTGCAAGCGACCCCTCAAGCAGTTCTCGTTTAACCTCAAGACCGACGACAAGAAAGAAAATCGCCATCAAAAAATCATTAATCCATAGAATTAATGGCTTATCGAGCTCTAGTGATGAGATCTTAACGGAGATAGGTATATCTAAAAACTGCTGGTATAGTCCCTGAGCTGGCGAATTCGCCATAATTAATGCGACTATGGCAGCAATAATTAGGAGTAGCCCTCCCGCTGCTTCTAACCTTAAAAATTTACGGATGATTGCTGTCATATATTTAACCCCAAAATAAACAGAGTGTTAATATTATGCTAATCATTAGTTCGTAAAAAGTCGTTTATTTATCAGTAATGATTCGATATTCTCGAGTGATATGAGAAATTACTCACTCTTTTTGTTTAATTACTGTTAAATTTAAATATAGACAAATTTATTTGAATCCATATTTTTCTTTTTTACGCAATCGCAGTACACATCCCGTTTATTAAGATAATATGCTTAACAGATCAACCACTAGCCACTTTTTTAGAGTAAACGCTCTTTTTCGTGCTGGCTCACAAAATAAAGCTTCACCATCCAGTGAGTGACAATCAACCTCGTAAGCCCTTCACAAAAAAGCCTCATTACGTAATACTGAATGACAACCTATTTCACCTATTCGTATTATGACAACCTATGTTTTGCTCGCTGTATTATTTGCAGCATTTTGTCACGCCAGTTGGAACGCCATCGTAAAATTCGGTAATGACCGTTTTTTCGGTTTAGTCATGATCTCATTATTTTCTGCGGTGTTAGCAATACCGGCACTGTTTGTGTTGGGGTTGCCTTCCGTTCATGCCATACCTTGGTTAGCCTTATCACTCCTTTTTCATCTTGGCTATGCCTATTTTTTAAGCCAAGCCTATACACATGGTGATTTAGGGCAGATATATCCCATTTCTCGAGGTTCTGCACCGCTTATTACTGCCTTACTCAGTTTGCTAATCTTCCATGAAATGATCTCTTTAATTGGGCTACTTGGGATCCTATTCATTATGAGTGGGGTGATTATTATTGCGTTTGCCGGAAGAAAGCTGACGCTCAATATCACAGGAAAAGCACTCTTTTACGCACTGTGCACTGCTTTTTTTACCGCCTGCTATACCTTATCCGATGGGCAAGGTTCTCGGGCTAGCGAAGATCCTATCGTGTATACGTTATGGCTATTTTTGCTTAACGGCATAGTACTTACTCTCTCGGGCGCTTTGAAATATCAAAAAAACCTGTTTCAAGGTATCAAACAGTATTGGCGCTCTGGTTTAATTGGTGGATTAATGCAGTTAGTGAGTTATGGCATTGCTATCTGGGCAATGAGCCAAGCCCCCATCGTTTTGGTTGCTGCGGTCAGAGAAACCAGCGTACTTTTCGCGATGTTTTTATCTATCGTTTTCTTAAAAGAGAGGTTCAACTTCATGCGCGTTACTGCTTGTGTGATTATTTTAGCTGGGGTGTTACTCGCGAAGCTAAGCCATTAATACAAAGAAAGGCACTAATCTCAAAAAAAAAGCCCGCAACTAAGCGGGCCATTTAATTTATTATTTGTTAGTTAGGTCATCAAAGAATTTCTTCACGCCGTCTAAAAAGCTTTTTGAGCGTGGGCTATTCTTTTCGCCACTCGTACCACCGAGTGATTCACCAAACTCTTTGAGTAGCTCTTTTTGCTTCTCATTCAATTTAACTGGTGTTTCAACGACAATATGGCACATGAGATCACCCTGCATACCACCACGGACAGATTTCACGCCTTTGCCTTTCATGCGGAAAATTTTACCGGTTTGGGTCTCTGCTGGGATTTTCAGTTTGACGCGACCATCAAGGGTCGGGACTTCTATTTCACCACCTAATGCCGCAACCGCAAAGTTAATCGGAACTTCGCAATGTAAGTTGTTGCCATCACGTTCAAAAATACTGTGTGGTAACACACGAACTTGAACAAACAGATCCCCTGCTGGTGCCCCATTTTCCCCAGCTTCACCTTCACCGGATAAACGAACACGGTCGCCAGTATCTACCCCTGCTGGGATTTTCACTGATAGGGTCTTATAGCGTTCAACGCGGCCATGACCATGACACTTGTTGCATGGATCTTTAATAATTTTGCCTCGGCCATGACACGTTGGACAAGGTTGCTGTACAGAGAAGAAGCCCTGACGCATGTGTACCTGACCCATACCATGACATGTTGGGCAAGTATCTACGCTGGTTCCCGGTTTAGCACCATTACCATGGCAGACATCACAGGTTTCCAAAGCTGGGATACGGATCTCTTTGGTCACTCCACGGACAGCCTCTTCAAGGGTCAGCTCCATGTTGTACTGTAAATCAGAACCACGGCTTGGGCGCTGCTGTCTGCGGCCGCCTCCAAAAATATCACCGAAGACGTCACCAAAGATATCGCTAAAATCAGCACCGCCGCCAAAACCGCCGCCGCCCATGCCACCTTGCTCAAAGGCAGCATGGCCATACTGGTCGTAAGCTGCGCGCTTCTGCTCATCGGACAGGACTTCGTAAGCTTCTTTTATCTCTTTAAATTGAGCTTCTGCTTCATCTTTTTTATCCTGATTACGGTCAGGATGATACTTCATTGCTAAACGCTTATATGCGCGTTTGATGTCTTTATCTGAAGCATTTTTTTCGAGGCCTAAGACCTCATAAAAATCTCTTTTCGCCATTTATTTTACCCTTAACATGCCGACACGGGCGTGGAGTTTCCTCGACGCCCGTGTTCGGTATCAGTAACCATTAATAACCATTAGCAAGGTCACTGCGCCCGCTAAGGGCATTATTTTTTGTCTTTATCGTTAACTTCTTCGAACTCAGCATCAACAACATCGTCATCTTTCTTCGCTTCTGCGCCTGCGCCAGCATTTGCTGAGCCAGCTTGAGCTTGTTGTTGTGCAATTTCCAGAAGTTTAGCTGAAGCAGTTACTAAAGCTTGGATCTTCGCTTCGATATCTGCTTTATCTTCGCCTTTGATTGCTACTTCTAGCTCAGATGTTGCTTTTTCGATATTCGCTTTATCTTCTGCTGGCAGTTTATCGCCTGCTTCTTCAATTTGCTTACGCGTACCGTGGATCAGTTGGTCAGCTTGGTTACGAACCTGAACTAACTCTTCAAATTTACGGTCTGCTTCAGCGTTCGCTTCCGCGTCACGTACCATTTTTTCGATTTCCTCGTCGTTCAGACCGGAAGAAGCCTTAATGGTAATGTTTTGCTCACGACCACTGTTTTTATCTTTCGCTGATACATGCAAGATACCATCAGCATCGATATCAAACGTAACTTCGATTTGTGGCATACCACGCGGTGCTGGTTGAATACCATCTAAGTTAAACTGACCCAGTGATTTATTATCACTGGAACGCTTACGTTCACCTTGCAGAACATGGATTGTTACTGCAGCTTGGTTGTCTTCTGCTGTTGAGAACACTTGGCTATGTTTCGTTGGGATAGTGGTGTTCTTCGGAATTAACGGAGTCATCACGCCACCCATTGTTTCGATACCTAAAGACAGTGGCGTTACGTCAAGTAACAGCACGTCTTTAACATCACCCGCTAACACACCACCTTGAACTGCTGCACCTATTGCAACGGCTTCATCTGGGTTCACGTCTTTACGTGGTTCTTTCCCAAAGAAATCAGCAACTGCTTTTTGTACCAAAGGCATACGGATTTGACCACCAACCAAAATAACATCGTTGATGTCATTTACGCTTAGGCCAGCGTCTTGTAGCGCAACCTTAACAGGCTCCATGGTACGTTTAACTAAATCTTCTACCAGTGACTCTAATTTCGCACGAGTCACTTTGATGTTCATGTGTTTAGGACCTGTCGCATCTGCTGTAATGTACGGCAGGTTAACATCTGTTTGCTGTGCAGAAGAAAGTTCGATTTTCGCTTTCTCAGCCGCTTCTTTCAGACGTTGCATTGCCAGCGGGTCATTACGTAGGTCAACACCTTGGTCTTTTTTGAATTCTTCAACTAAGTAGTTGATCAAACGGTTATCGAAGTCTTCACCACCTAAGTGAGTATCACCATTGGTTGCCAGCACTTCATATGTTTTTTCACCATCAACTTCATCAATTTCGATGATTGATAGGTCAAATGTACCACCACCTAAGTCATAAACTGCGATAGTACGGTTACCCACTTCTTTATCTAAGCCATAAGCCAATGCTGCGGCTGTTGGTTCGTTGATGATACGCTTAACATCAAGACCAGCAATACGGCCAGCATCTTTTGTCGCTTGACGCTGAGCATCGTTAAAGTATGCAGGAACAGTAATAACAGCTTCTGTTACTGGCTCACCCAAGTAATCTTCTGCTGTTTTTTTCATTTTTTTCAGAACTTCAGCCGAAACTTGTGGTGGAGCCATTTTTTGGCCTTTTACATCTAACCAAGCATCGCCGTTATCTGCCGCAATAATTTTGTATGGCATAATAGCCACGTCGCGCTGAACTTCTTCGTCTTGGAAACGACGGCCGATCAGACGTTTGATCGCAAATAATGTATTTTCAGGGTTAGTCACTGCCTGACGTTTTGCTGGCTGACCGACCAAAATTTCACCGTCTTGTGTGTACGCAATGATGGAAGGAGTAGTACGATCACCCTCGCTGTTCTCAAGAACACGAGCAGCTGTGCCATCCATAATTGCAACGCATGAGTTAGTTGTACCCAAGTCGATACCAATAATTTTACCCATCTAAAACGCCTCCAAAGGAATTCTTTTTTGTTCAATTTCATTACCAATCTATATGAGGCTCAATATTTCATTTTCAAGGGAGTTTTTACTCCGAGGCTCAATTTTTTTGCTTTACACAATTATTCGACTGATAACGAGTGATGCTTTAAAGATGGGGTCGTAAATTCATTCATCAAGGGGATGACTTAAAAAAATTTCATATTTTTTGCAAAAAAACCTGTCTTTCGATCATTGTTTCAGCAAAAAAAACTGCGTATGATTCGCCGCCAACCTAAACAAGCTGGCAAAAAATTTTATATCTTTTTGAATTTTAATCATTTTTCACCAGAGGTTATATGCAATCCAGCTCTATTGCTAATCCGGGTCCACTTGGTTTATTGGGCTTTGGTATGACTACAATTCTGCTCAATCTCCATAATGCAGGTTTTTTCCCTCTCTCATCAGTGATTTTGAGCATGGGGATTTTTTATGGTGGTATTGCTCAGGTGATAGCCGGACTTATTGAATATAAGAAAGGAAATACGTTTGGCGCAACAGCCTTTAGCTCATACGGGATGTTTTGGTTAACGTTAGTTGGCCTATTATTTTTGCCCACGCAGGGCTTAGCAGAGCCAACCGGACCTGCATTTTTAGGGGTTTACTTACTGATTTGGGGAGTCTTCACCTTCTTTATGTTCCTTGGAACATTAAAAGCCAATTTTGTTTTGCAATTTGTTTTTGGCAGCTTAACCGTACTGTTTGCATTGTTAGCCATCGGTAATTTAACAGGTAATAGCACTATTTTAACGATCGCAGGCTTTGAAGGGATTGTTTGTGGCGCAAGTGCATTCTACTTAGCAATGGCTGAAGTGTTGAATGAGCAATATGGCAAAACTGTTTTACCAATAGGGCAGCGCTGTTAATCGTCGTCGTAAGCAAGTCAGGTGAGTGAACCTCACCTGACTTAATAATCATGATTTAAGAGCGGATCGCCGACTTTGGCCTAAATGCCTTCACAACACTCGGATCCGTTTCGACATAAGGCCCATCGAGCAGTTGAATACAGTAAGGCACACTAGCAAAAATCCCAGAGACGATGACATTCCCTTCCGCATCCTTTAACCCTTCCAGTGTTTCTGCAATGGCTTTAGGTTGACCCGGTAAGTTGAGGATTAATGCTTGATTGCGTATCGCCCCCACTTGGCGAGAAAGAATGGCCGTTGGCACAAATTTTAAACTAATTTGACGCATTTGTTCACCAAAACCAGGCATCTCGCGATCGGCAATCGCTAATGTTGCATCTGGCGTGACATCACGACGTGCGGGGCCTGTACCACCAGTTGTCAGTACTAAATGGCAGGCAAACTCATCCACTAGCTCACATAATGTTTGTTCTATCATGATTTGCTCATCAGGGATCAGGCGAGTTTCAATACGAAAAGGTGTTGTCAGCGCTTTCGCAAGCCATGCTTCTAAGGATGGGAGCCCTTTATCTTCATAAATACCACTTGAAGCACGGTCAGAAACTGAAACCAAACCTATGCGCAATTCATCCATACAAACCTCAATAAATAACCAATAAAAAGTGCTCATTGCGGGCAACACCCAGCAAATCACGCGCATTAATACGTAGGTTATCATATCATGGGAAATATAAGGTTTCAGTGCTAAGTATCGCGATATTGCTTAGTGAAAATACATGAAGAAATGTAGGCCGTTCAGCATTAGCCGCGTCGTCAATGATTTCATTTAGTTAAATAATATTCAGGTTGCTTATCAGAGGCTCTTTTGTATTTGGTACTTACTGATCCAAAATGCAAAAAACCCAGTGAAGACACTGGGTTCTCATAAAAAGTGAAGGCAGAAATTACAGTAGCTCTGCGATCATTTTTTCCAGTTTTTCTTGGTCAATAGCAAATTTGCGGATACCTTCAGCCAGTTTATCTACTGCCATCGGATCTTGGTTATGCTGCCAATAGAACTGAGATTCAGTCAGTTTAGCTTCTGGCTCTTTTGTCTTACCAGAGTCAGTTAATTTACGAACAACTTCGCCTTGCGCTTCAGAGAGTTCTTTTAACAGTGCAGGTGAAATCGTTAGGCGATCACAACCCGCCAGTTCCAAAATCTCACCAACATTGCGGAAACTTGCGCCCATAACGACGGTTTTGTAACCATGGGTTTTGTAGTAGTTATAGATCTCAGTCACAGAAATAACACCTGGATCTTCTTGCGGTGCATACTCTTTTTTATCGGTATTCGCTTTGTACCAGTCAAGAATACGACCAACGAATGGTGAAATCAGATAAACACCTGCTTCCGCACATGCACGAGCTTGCGCAAAAGAGAAAAGTAGGGTTAAGTTACAGTTGATGCCTTCTTTTTCTAATTTCTCAGCTGCACGGATGCCTTGCCAAGTTGAAGCCAACTTAATCAGAATACGGTCATTGCTGATACCCGCTTCGTTGTACAGCTTAATCAGACGACGCGCTTTAGCGATACACGCTTCTTCATCATAAGACAGACGTGCGTCAACTTCCGTTGAAACACGGCCTGGAACCAGTTTTAGAATTTCCAAACCGATGTTGACTGCCAATTTGTCACAAGCATCAACAACCTGCTGTTCACGATGACTGCTTTGTTTACGGGCCCACTCGACCGCTTCGTCAATCAGTTTACGATATTCAGGAATTTGTGCTGCATTTAGAATCAAAGATGGGTTAGTTGTCGCATCTTGTGGTTTATAAAGCTTCATCGCTTCAATATCGCCAGTATCAGCAACAACGGTGGTCAGACTACGTAAGGAGGTTAATTTATCGGTCATTTCTTTAATCTCGTTGTTATAAAGGAATTGAGGCAAACGCCGCACCGTACAATGATAATATCACGCATCTAAGTTGCTGCAAGCGACTAAAACTATTCTATAGCAACTAATTGATATGCAATCGTTTTCGCAATTTAAATTAAAACTGAATCCTTTTAGCTTCGAATAAGCATAATCACAGTACGACAAAATAGAAAAATTGTTTTTACTTATCTCACCGATTAGCTATTTAATGGCAATTTTTGTTAAAGTGGTCGTCGTCATTTTATTATAGGGATCTTGCTATGCTCATCACAATCTCACCTGCCAAAACATTAGATTATGAAAGCCCGCTCGCAACACACTCTTTCACACAGCCTGAATTACTGAATGAGTCACAGCAACTGATTGAGGTTTGCCGCAAACTATCTCCAGCAGACATCTCAAGCTTAATGAAAATTAGCGATAAACTGGCTGGCCTCAATGCTGCACGTTTTGGTGAGTGGCATGCGGATTTCACGCCTGAAAATGCACGCCAAGCTATTCTTGCATTTAAAGGGGATGTGTATACAGGTATGCAAGCTGAAACATTTTCTGCACAGGACTTTGAGTTTGCCCAGCAGCATTTGCGTATCTTATCAGGGCTATATGGCTTATTACGCCCTCTCGATTTAATGCAGCCTTACCGCCTTGAAATGGGAACGCGCCTAAAAAACCCTCGAGGCAAAGATTTGTATGAATTTTGGGGCAATATCATCACCGACAAGCTCAACAAAGCGCTTGCAGATCAAGGCGATCATGTATTAGTCAACCTTGCCTCAGATGAATATTTTAAAGCCGTTAATAGCCAAAAATTAGATGGTGTCATCATAAAACCGGTCTTCCTTGACGAAAAAAATGGCAAATATAAAGTGATCAGTTTCTATGCTAAAAAAGCACGTGGTTTGATGAGCCGCTTTATTATTCAAAATAAGCTAACCAAAACAGATCAATTGGCTGATTTTAACCTTGAAGGTTACCAATTCGATGAGAGCCAATCCAAAGGAAATGAGCTGGTCTTTACCCGTC
Source organism: Providencia sp. PROV119 (assembly GCF_028482435.1). Lineage (NCBI taxonomy): Bacteria > Pseudomonadati > Pseudomonadota > Gammaproteobacteria > Enterobacterales > Morganellaceae > Providencia > Providencia sp. PROV119. The sequence goes on along the minus strand of NZ_JAMPQL010000004.1, from coordinate 183,919 downwards.
CTGAACAACATTAATCCCCTAAATAAGGTGGTCGCTAGTGTGATCACCTGACTCACGACTCGGCAATATTGTCTCTTTTTTATCCTCCATCACATATTTACTAAAAATTTGTATTTTGGTTAAAAATTAGCATTGATTCACCATAGCGAAAATGACATTTGTGTCAGTATCGTTTAGGTCTCTGCCAACTATTTGGAGGTGAAGTATGCCTTATATTGCAAATACTGATCGTTACACGGATATGGAATATCGCCTATGTGGTCGCAGCGGGTTAAGGCTCCCACTAATCTCTTTAGGTCTTTGGCACAATTTTGGTGACAACAAATCCCCGGATAACTGCCGAGCCATGTTAAGGTATGCTTTTGACCATGGGATCACCCACTTTGATCTCGCCAATAATTATGGTCCTCCGCCGGGCGCAGCAGAAAGCCTATTTGGACGAATACTCCAACAAGATTTTTTACCTTACCGAGATGAAATGATCATTTCATCAAAAGCTGGCTTTACCATGTGGGATGGCCCTTATGGTGATTGGGGCAGTAAAAAATATTTAATTGCCAGCCTTAATCAAAGCCTAAAACGCATGGGTCTAGATTATGTTGATATTTTTTATCACCATCGCCCAGATCCTGATACTCCTCTTGAAGAAACAATGGGCGCCCTTGATCTGATCGTACGCCAAGGTAAAGCTCTGTATGTTGGGATCTCTAACTATCCTGCCGAGCTTGCAAAAGAAGCGATTGAGATCCTTAACCAATTAGGTACGCCTTGCCTAATCCATCAACCTAGATATTCCATGTTAGTCCGTGATCCAGAAGATGAATTACTTGATGTGCTTGAAGATGAAGGCGTCGGCTCCATAGCTTATTCGCCGCTTGCAGGTGGCATACTTACCGACCGTTACTTAAACGGTATTCCTGCCGATTCAAGGGCGGCAAGCAACCCTTCTCTTCCCCCAGAAAGGCTAACCTCCGCGGTACTCGCTCGGGTGAAAAAACTGAATGAACTTGCTTTGCAAAGAGGCCAAAAATTGAGCCAAATGTCCCTAGCATGGGTATTACGCCATGATAGGATCACCTCTGTGCTCATTGGTGCAAGTCGAGTTAGCCAAATTGATGACGCTCTCGGTATGATGGCAAACCGCGAATTTACACCTGAAGAGCTAAAAACCATTGAACTTATCTTAGAAGACGCCATTTAAGCGCTTATCCGCTGCTCCTTTGTATTCCGAGTATGAAGTGGCAGCGCCATACCAACTTCCCCCCTCAACACAAAAACAGTGATTAACTGTCTCGTAGCTTCTTTTTTTGCCGATCACAAGTCAATAAATTAATTTAATATTATTTGAAGGAATATATTAAATTAATTCACCGTTTAAATAAATAACCTCTTATAAATCAGGATATTTTAAATACAGCACATTCTAAAAGCTCACTTTTATTGATAAATAAAAATGAACAAATAAACTGAAATAGCAGTTTGTTTAATTCATTTAACCAAGAGAATATTATATGAAAATAAAACATATCCTTATCGCTTCTCTGTTTACCCCTGCATTATCTTTCGCTTCTCTTCCTCAATATCAACTCCTTGATATGCTAATGGATCCGACCTCAGTATCGGGCCAATACTTTGGCAATGGTGGTAACGGTGGTCATGGCGGAAACGGGGGTAACGGCGGCAATGGTGGTAACGGTGGCAATGGCGGCAACGGTGGTAATGGTCGGTAATTAACTCGTAATCTTATATGATTATTCCCCCCTTCTAAATGGAGGGGGGTCGGAGGAAACTATGCAACGAAAATGGCTTCTCACTATCAGCACGCTATTTTTCTTAACTCCCGCAATATCAAGCCATTCACTCAGTTACAACAATCCACTACACAGCACAACGCCACCACATGCGATTTCGAGTGAGCACAATATCTTTTATGTGAATCATGGTGGAAATGGAGGTAATGGTGCCAACGGCGGTAATGGGGGCAATGGACTCAATAATGGTAATGGAGGAGATGGGGGCCATGCACAGCCCGGCAGTAACGGTAATGGTGGTAATGGCGGTAGTGGCGGAATCAATGGCGGGAACGGGGGCCGAGGCGGTAATGGTGACGGCTACGGTAACGGAGGTAATGGCGGTAATGGTACAGGAAATGGTCACGGTGGAAACGGGGGGAATGGGGGTCATGGTGGCAACGGTGGTAACGGCGGTCATGGTTCAGGAAGTGGCAATGGCGGCAACGGTGGAGATGCAGGCCCAGAAGGAGGAAAAGGGGGTAAAGGAGGTCTTGGTGGACCAAATGGTGGCAGAAACGGCCTAGATGGTGCAAGTTCAAATCGCTCTACGCACTAGTCCTCTACTATACCGACTTTCGTGATCTCATCGTGTCATCAATATTTGAATCAATGAACTATTATCATTACGATAAATAGAAACGGAAGCATATCGCTTCCGTTTCATGGATCCAGAAATCGCTATTTAGGTGCACGTTCCATTAAGAAAGCCCTTAGCTTCGCAAAATCCGACGGCAAAAAGTGTGATAGCAGAGGTAGCTCAGCACGCTCAGCTAAAGCTTCTGGTAGAGGAAGTTGTTTATTCAAAATCGCCTCTACACTCTCTTTAAACTTAGCAGGATGCGCCGTTCCTAAGAACAAACCATACTCACCATCTTGTAATTGATCGCGTAAAACACGGTAAGCGACAGCTGCGTGCGGCTCAGATACATACCCTTTTTTATCTAACTCACGCACCGTTTCTTTAGTCACCTCATCGGTCACCGCTCCATAACCAAGCTCTTTCAGAGACCACCCTTTACGACGGAATAGCTCCTCAATACGCGGCCAGTTATTAGGTTGGCTCACATCCATCGCATTCGATAAAGTCGCAACGGTTTGATGTGGTTTCCACTCCCCACCTTCAAGGTAACGAGGAACCGTATCATTGACGTTAGTTGCAGCAATAAAGCGTTTAATCGGTAAGCCCAGCGATTTAGCAAGTAAGCCCGCAGTTAAATCACCAAAATTACCACTTGGAACAGAAATAACGAGTTGCTCACGCTTCTCAGCAGGGATTTGAGCAACCGCTTCAAAGTAGTAACAAATTTGTGCTAACAAACGGCTAATGTTGATTGAGTTCGCTGAGTTTAAATGCAATGCTTTTTTCAGCGCCTCATCATCAAAAGATTGTTTGACCAAGGCTTGGCAGGCATCAAAGTCATCTTTGATTGCAACCGTGTGAATGTTTTCACCTAGGGTACAAAAGAGCTTTTCTTGTAGTGGGCTGATCTTACCTTCTGGATAGAGAATAACCACTTGCACATTATTTAAACGGTAAAATGCGTGTGCAACCGCCGCACCTGTATCCCCAGAAGTTGCAGTTAAAATAGTCACAGGCTGGTCACCAGCAACTTGGGCAAGTGCTTGAGCCATAAAACGGCCACCAAAGTCTTTAAAGGCGAGTGTTGGACCATGGTATAGCTCTAGTGTCGCTACATCTTGCTCAACTTGAGTAACAGGAGCAGGGAATGCAAAAGCTTCTTTGACGCGAGCCGCCAGCTCAGCTTCAGGGATCTCATCACCAATAAATGCCGTTAAAATACGGCTACTACGAGTGACAAAATCCAGTTTTAGTAGCTCATCAATTTCAGCAGCGCTAAACTCTGGCAAATCTTGCGGGAAGAATAGACCTTGTTGTTTGCCCAATCCCTGTTTTACTGCCTGTGCGAAGCTCACTTGCTCGCTATTATCTTTCAAGTTATACAGTTTCATTGTTTACCCTATTGTCCTTGCCCCTGTGAGATCCAAACGGCAGATATGCACAAAGCCTTCATCATTTTGAACATAATGTTGTTGTAGATAATCGGCCATTTTTTCAGCGATTTGTTTATCATCACAAATGGCAAATAGTGTCGGCCCAGAACCAGAAATACCACATGCAAGTGCACCAATTTCATAAGCATTCTTACGCGCCTCGGCAAACCCAGGAAGTAGCTGTGTTCGATAAGGTTCAGCTACGACATCTTGGATCATAGTCGCAGCAAGCTTTGGTTGGCCTGTATGGCAAGCATGGATAAAGCCCGATAAATAACGCCCATGATTAACAATATCATGGCGCGGATAACTATTTGGCAAAATAGCTCGCGCTTCCGCGGTAGAAACCTTGATCCCCGGATACGCCATCACCCAATACCAATTCTCGAAAGCGGGAACAGGTTGAGAAATAATTCCGTTTTGCTCAATAATCAGTTGTAAGCCACCAAGGTAACAAGGAGCCACATTATCGTAATGTACACTGCCTGAAATACGCCCTTCTAGCTCCCCCATCATACTTAATAACGTGGTCTCATCAAAAGGCTGACCGGCAAACTCATTCAGTGCCATCAGTGCCGCAACAACAGAACATGCACTGGAGCCAAGCCCTGAACCAATAGGCATGTTTTTTTCGAGAGTCATCGCAACATTAAGCGGTTTACCAAAGCGTTCGCAAAACAGTTCCCAACATTGGTAAACAATATTATGTTCATTTTTTTTCGGTAATTTTGCGACAAAGCGGCCTTTATTCGTCAAAGAAAAGCTCTCAGCCGCTTCAACAGTGACACAATCCCCTAACAGCGTTCCATCTGCTGGTGATACCGCCGCGCCTAAGACATCAAACCCGACACTAACATTACCAATTGAAGCGGGCGCATAAACTTTAATCACTTATTAGACTCCCAATTTCCATGATAGAGTACGCAACATATCTGCAAATACGCCGGCTGCGGTAACATCATTACCTGCTCCATAGCCCCTGAGTACTAAAGGAATTGGCTGGTAATAGCGCGTATAGAAAGCCAATGCGTTTTCGCCATTTTTGACCTTGAAGAGCGGATCATTGCCATCAACCGCAACGATTTTCACTTGGCAGCGTCCTTCTTCTATCAATCCGACATAGCGTAACACTTTTTCTTCTGCTTCTGCTGCTTTTATACGCTCTGCAAACGGCTGATCAAGTTGCGGTAAGCGAGCCATAAATTCAGTCACATCGCCACTGCTATCAAACTCCGCAGGTAATACGGGTTCGATTTCAATATCTTCTAGCTCTAATTCATAACCGGCTTCACGCGCGAGGATCAACAGCTTACGTGCGACATCCATGCCTGACAAATCATCGCGAGGATCTGGCTCGGTAAACCCTTTCTCTTTAGCTAGAGCCGTCGCTTCAGATAAAGACATCCCTTCGTCGAGTTTGCCAAAAATAAAGGAGAGTGATCCAGAAAGAATACCGCTAAAGTGAACTAGCTCATCACCCGCATTCAGGAGATTCTGTAAGTTTTCAATCACAGGCAAACCCGCACCAACGTTAGTGTCATAAAGGAACTTACGTTTTGATACTTCACACGCGGAGCGTAATTGGCGGTAATACTCCATTGATAAGGTGTTAGCTTTTTTGTTAGGTGTCACAACGTTAAAGCCGTCTTTTAAGAAACTGACATACTGCTGGGCAATTTCTTGGTTAGAAGTACAATCGATGATCACTGGATTGAGGAAGTGATATTCACGCTCCAATCTGATCAAGCGGCTCAGGCTAAATGGCTCGGTCGCTTGCGCCAACTCTTCTTTCCAATTATCAAGAGAGATGCCTTGCATATTCGTCAACATTGCTCGTGAGTTGGCGATCCCACAAACGCGTAAATCGATATGCTTTTGTTTCAGCCATTGCTGTTGACGATGGATTTGCTCAATCAGTGCGTTTCCTACCCCACCCACACCGATAATGAAGGCTTCAATGACTTGCTCAGCATTGAATAGCATTTGATGGCATAAACGAACCGCCGTGGTTGCTGCTTCATTGGCAATGACTGCCGAAATTGAACGTTCAGACGAACCTTGGGCAATCGCCACGATATTGATATTACCGCGTGTTAATGCCGAGAAGAAACGCGCTGAAATCCCTTTTAGAGTACGCATGCCGTCGCCAACGACCGAAATAATGGCTAACTGCTCCATGACATCAAGAGGGTCTAAGACGCCATCTTTTAATTCTAAATAGAATTCTTCTTCCAAGGCAGCACGTGCACGTACTAATTCCCCTTGAGGCACACAGAAGCTAATGCTGTATTCCGATGATGACTGCGTAATAAGTACAACCGAGATCCCCTTACGTGACATCACAGAGAAGATACGTGCGGCCATACCAACCATTCCTTTCATGCCGGGGCCTGAAACGTTGATCATCGCCATGTTATTCAGGTTGGTGATCCCTTTAACAGGGGTGCTGTCATCTGTTTGTCCATCCCCGATCAATGTACCCGGAGCACTGAGGTTAGTGGTGTTTTTGATAAGGCAAGGAATTTGGAATTGTGCGATTGGTGCTATGGTACGCGGGTGCAGTACTTTTGCACCAAAGTAGGATAACTCCATCGCCTCTTGATAGGACATCCCTTTTAATAGGCGTGCATCAGGCACTAAACGTGGGTCACAAGTATATACCCCATCCACATCGGTCCAAATTTCGCAGCATTCAGCACGTAAACAAGCCGCTAATACTGCCGCGGAATAATCGGAGCCGTTACGCCCTAATACGACCAATTCGCCTTTATCATTCCCCGCAGTAAAACCTGCCATTAATACAAAGTGGTCTTTAGGGATGTTTAATTCCTTAATACGTTTAGTTGACTCATTAATATCAACAGTGGACTCAAGATAATGACCGACGGCTAATAAATTTTCGACAGGATTAATCACCGTGACTTTGTGCCCGCGTGCTGTTAGCACAGACTCCATAATGGCAATAGAGAGTTTTTCACCACGGCAAATAATTGAGGCGTTAATGCTATCAGGGCATTGGCCTAGAAGAGTAATACCATGCAGTACTTGTTTGATCTGTGCGAATTCTTGTTCAGTGAGTTTTTTCAGTCTATCGTAATCAAAACCGGGTTGTTTTTCTTTTAATCCTTTTAATAAGTTCGCAAAAATCATTTCTGCATCATTCACATGCGTGATGACATCCTGACCTGCAACCGTTTTATCAATCATTGCGACCAAATGGTTAGTGATTTTTGCTGGTGCAGATAGCACCAACGCCACTTGCCCATCGGCCAATTTACTTTCAGCGATGTCAGCAACATTCAGTACTCGTTCGTCATTTGCAACCGAAGTACCGCCAAATTTAAGCACACGCATGGTATTTCTCTCCTGATTTAACACCAAAAAAAAGCCCACATCTGATTGGATGCGGGCTTTTTCGTTTTTTATTTTTTGGATGCGTCAGCCCGCCCCGTTTCCTGTGGTTACGGTGGTGGTAATAATAATCGTAGTCAGGCTGATGTTACGCATAGATTTCTGTCTGTCTCTTGATTCGTTACTTGCTCCCTATACGGTTAAAGCAATTGCCCAAAAATGTCAAATTTATTTGCAAAAAAAGCCCGTTATTCAAAGCGTGACCTATCAAAAATTATCCTATTTTCTCAACAAAATTTAATCACAAATGAATAGGCCTCACAATTTGCTAATTTAAAAAACCAAAAAATTAACAATTGTCAGATTAAAATATCCATAAACTTTTTTTTAGCGTTAGCTTGAATAGTTGACCATTTTTCACCCAAACGCATCGTTTGAGTAAACAAAGAATAAAAAACTTTTACTCTTTATCTGATAGTTAAACAGCCATTGAATCGGTAAGATTTTCTTCCTAACAAATTTTGTTAACGTGCTACAATTGATTTTGATATGTATCAACAAAAGTTATTTTTTTAGGTGGTAAATGCAGTATTAGCTGTTATATTGCTGTTAACAGCCCAACGTTGGGAAGGTGCCTAAATTTTGATTCAATTTAGAATCTGATGACGATAGAGGCGACAAAATAACCTTGACTCGAAAACATATTTATAACCCATAGACGCGTCGTTCCAGTAAAATAAAATCAAAACCACCTAATTTGGAAGCGGCTTATGAGTTCACAATTTTATTTTAAAACTTTAGGTAGCAAATATGCAGACCCCACACATTTTAATTGTTGAAGATGAGATTGTCACACGCAATACGCTGAAAAGTATCTTTGAGGCTGAAGGCTATGTAGTTCACGAAGCCACTGATGGCGAAGAGATGCACAATGTTCTGTCCGAGCATGACATCAACCTCGTTATCATGGATATTAACCTACCCGGTAAAAACGGCCTTCTCCTTGCGCGTGAATTACGTGAGCAAGAAAGTATTGCACTGATGTTCCTAACAGGCCGTGATAATGAGGTGGATAAGATCCTTGGCCTAGAAATTGGTGCGGATGATTATATCACCAAGCCATTTAACCCTCGCGAGCTGACTATCCGTGCACGCAACCTGCTATCTCGTACTATGAATTTAGCTGGTGGCACTGAAGAGCGCCGTTTAGTCGAAAGCTATAAATTTAATGGTTGGGAACTCGACATCAACAGTCGCTCACTGATCAGCCCTGCTGGCGAACACTATAAATTACCTCGTAGCGAATTCCGCGCTATGCTACATTTTTGTGAGAACCCAGGCAAAATTCAAACTCGCGCCGATTTGTTGAAGAAAATGACAGGCCGTGAGCTTAAGCCTCATGATAGAACGGTCGACGTCACTATCCGTCGTATTCGTAAACATTTCGAATCAACGCCTGATACCCCAGAAATCATCGCAACAATCCACGGTGAGGGTTATCGCTTTTGTGGTGATCTCGACGAATAATCCCGCCATCGTTCGATAAAGACCGATGAATAAATAACCCCCAATAATTCCATTATTGGGGGTTATTTTATGCGGGAAGAGCACCTGTAGACCCACTTAAAGACTTACCATGGCATAATAGGTACAGCGCTTAATGCATTCTTCGGTGAGCCATCAATCATCTTGTCTGAATAAGTCAAATAAACAAGCGCATTGCGTTTTGGATCATAAAAACGTACTACCTGCAACTTTTTGAATACTAATGAAGTCCGTTTTTGGAAAACAAGGTGCGGTTTTTTCGGTGAACGTTTGATCCGTTCATTCAGTTCAATCGGACCAACTTGTTGGCAAGATATCGCCGCATCAGAAGTATCTTCTGCTAAACCAAGCCCACCTTTAATCCCCCCCGTCTTCGAACGGCTTAAGTAGCAGGTCACATTTTCAACATCGGGATCATCAAAAGCTTCAACAACAATTTTATGGTCAGGGCCAAATACTTTAAAAACGGTATCTACCGAGCCAATTTCTTCCGCAAACGTCGCAAAGGGTAATGCAGACAACAGTGATGCCAATACGATCTTTTTCAACTTGCAAAAATGCATACAAATTTCCTTTTCAACCAGAAGACTTAGCCTCTTTGTTATATACTTTTTAAACAATTCGAGTGACATTTCAGCCATTATTAACCATAAGGCAGCCTGAAATATGACAAGTATAAAAGAAGTTAATCATTTTCTTTACAACTAAATGGTAAATACAACTCTTTTACTATAAACGAAAAAGGTAACTTGATATAGAATAGGCGTTCCTTGATAACCTATATCTGTTTTTTAAGTCTTATTGACTAGGGATATACATGGATCAAACAAATATTATTCGTGACCTTCTTCGCTGGATCGATGATAACCTAGATAAACCTCTATCACTCGATAATGTTGCGGCAAAAGCTGGCTACTCCAAATGGCATTTACAACGGATGTTCAAAGAGGTGACTGACCAAGCAATTGGCGCCTATATTCGTGCTCGACGGCTATCTCGCGCTGCTGTAGCTTTACGACTAACCAGCCGTCCGATTCTTGATATCGCGTTACAATATCGCTTTGACTCACAGCAAACTTTTACCCGCGCGTTTAAGAAACAATTTAACATCACCCCTGCTTATTATCGTCGTAGCGATGAGTGGTGTGCCACGGGTATTTGTCCACCTATTATTTTAGATGAACATAAACATTTAGATTATGAGTTCGTCGAGATGCAGGAGCAGCCTTTAGTGGGGCTTGAGCAAAGCTGTTCTTATGCGCTAGAAGAGTGGTCAACCGCCTGTTCACAGATGCGCCAAACTTTCTGGCACTACTATTTAGAACATACAACCTCGATTGCCTCTGAGGTCTTCGGCTTACACCACGCGATTCATAACGCCGATAAAGAAGATGAGCAGACGGTGTTCTATACCACCGCAGTAAAACCTGAAGATGCAAGTTTTAACAATGCAGAATATAGCCATCTCACTATTCCCGCTGGAGAATATGTGAAGTTTAGCTTTAGCGGTGAAGCAACGCGCGCAGCAATGCAAGAGTTCTTATATCAGATTTATGGCGTCTATCTGCCTAAGCTCAATATCACGCGCCGACCTGGCTATGATATCGAACACTATAAACTCAAAAATGTTGAGTTACGTCATATAGACCATAAAAATGATGACCCGAAATCGCATGTTGCGGCCTTTGATTACTATGTGCCGATAAAACGTTAATAATTTGGAGTTTCAATGGCTCGTTATCTTTCCAAGCTGTGGCATCATGGACTGTCCTAGCTAGCCGAGTCACATATTATTTATGTTCCCGACTATCTCCGTTAGTCTCCTAGCTGCAACTCGAATAAGTTAGAATCTATCATTGTTGGAACTCCAAATTTACACGGTCTCAACTACGCTTGCTGTTCATCTAACGCAGGCTGAGTAAGGTGGGTAACCTCACCAGTACTTTCAACGATCCAACCATTTGCGAGCCAAGGGCTGTTTTGGTAATCCACGCGTGAAATTGAGCAATTACGTAAGCGCAAGCGGCGTTCTGAATAAGCAGGAACCCCTAAAATACGGCTAACTAACGTACTCAATGCGATCCCGTGGCTGACTAAAAGTGGTCGACTCCCTTTTGGTAGATCGAGGCAACTGTTGAGAGCGGCATACATGCGCTGATACAGCTCTTCCATCGATTCACCGTTTGGAATACGCCCGCCTTCTGTGCCATCAATAAGGCTTTTACGCCACTGCTCTTCTTGCTCTGTCAGGCTTTCTATTTCGCGCTGTTCCAGAACACCCATATTTAATTCACGAAGACGAGGTTCTATGATAATTTCACAACGGCAAACATCCGCAATTATTTGTGCAGTTTCGCGTGTGCGTCCCATATCACTAGTGATAATATGAGTAATGCCTTCTGATTTCATCCTTTCGGCAACTTGCCTTGCTTGCAGACGTCCAGTGGCCGTGAGTGGGCTATCAGATTGGCCCTGTATACGACGTGCCACGTTCCATTCGGTTTCACCGTGGCGAACAAGATAAACCTGTAACATAGATGTGTTCCGTTATTACTTTGCGAAATATGTGTTCAAAGGAAAATAATTAATGTACCAAGTTATAGCTGCAACGACTAATCCTGCCAAAATTAAAGCGATTCATCTTGCTTTCGATGCTGTTTTTGGGCCAGGCACTTATCAAGTAGAAGATATTAACGTTGATAGCAGCGTTCCACAGCAACCTATCGGTAATAATGAAACCCGCACAGGCGCAAGGCAACGTGTAATGGCATCAAGGCAAGTTCGCCCAGAGGCCGATTTTTGGGTCGGGATTGAAGCTGGCATTGATGAAGATATGACCTTTGCATGGATTGTTATTGAACATAAACAGATCCGTGGTGAATCACGTTCAGCGAGTATCATGATCCCAGAAAAAATCCTTGCGGGTATCCGTGAAGGGCGTGAGCTTGGTGACGAAATGGCAGATTTAACTGGCATCGATAACATCAAACAACAAGGCGGTGCCATCGGCTTTTTTACTAACGGGGTACTAACACGCACCAGTGTCTACCAACAAGCACTGATACTGGCGCTGGTTCCCATTAAGCATGAAATTTATAAAGAGCTAAACCAGATAGAAGATTAATTATAACGAAAAAATAACAATAGGGGCAGTCTTTGCCCCTATTTGTCTATATTAATGACACAAATCACACAATTAACACTGACAACTCATCATCTTGAGTCAGTATGGACTGATGCTCAACTCGGCTCCCTGTCATGGAGTAACGTGTATAGAGTGCTCTGTGTTCAACGAATGTGCAGTGGCTATTTTAGCAATTGCGCTTCTAACCACTCTTTTACAGGCTGAGGTGCCGATTTTAAACTATTTGAGCCGCGTGTGATGGTAGCGATACCCACCCCAAGTTCATTTTTTAATTCCCTTTGGCTCATTTCACCACGCATCAACTCTTGCACAATTCTGACTCGAGTCGCAAGCGCCGTTCGTTCATCGGGAGTCAGCAACAATTGTAATATGGGATGTTGTAAGTCTTGCTCAAACGCAAGCTGTAGCAATTTAACAAAGCGTTGCCAATCATCGTTCTCATCGGTAGTGAGTGCTGGGTCATTCAGGTGATTTGCAGTCATGTTATCCAACCATACTATTTAACTAGTACAAATGATAACACACTATTTGGCAAATCACCTGTAAAACCTACTAATACTTCATTAACCACTCGTTATCGGTCAATACAGGCCCATGTTGTCCCATAAAGTAACGGTAGAATACGTCATAAGAGAGCACATTTTTCACATAGCCTCGTGTTTCTGAAAAAGGAATACTCTCGACAAAGGCAACAGCATCAAGACGACCGCTACTATTACCTAACCAACGCGTGACCCTTGATGGCCCAGCGTTATAAGCCGCACTTGATAGGATACGGTTATTAGAGAACTGCTGATAAACATCATCTAAGTAAGCCGTACCGATTTCAATATTCTTAACTGGGTTCACCAATTGGCTGGTATTGACATAACCATCAATTCCTTGCTTCTGTACCGTATGCTTCGCCGTCGCTGGCATGAGCTGCATTAGCCCCGTCGCCCCAACAGGGGATTTGGCTTGTGGGTTCCATGCACTCTCTTGACGAGCAATCGCCATGGCATAACTTTTAGAAATCGTTTTACCTTTTGTGTAGTGTTCAAACTCTTTTTCCCACGCTAATGGGAAACGTTCTTCTAAATGATTCCACAACTTCGCTTGGATAGTTGCTTGCACACTTAAATCCGCCCAATTGTTATCAAACGCATAACGGGCAAGCTGCTCTTGCTGATTTGGTGGTAGTGAAGCGACTAAACTTACCCATTCGGTACGAGCAAGATTGTCCATTTCCCAATACATTAATTCACGTACACGCTGGATTTCTGCTAACTTATCTAGCTGTTGACTATCCGGTTTTTCAGCCGTTTTAATATACAGAGGGTATTCTGTGTTTAATTTTTGTGCTGCCACCATTGGGTAGAAGCCTCTGCCCTCGATGAGTTTGCGTAGAATGGCTTCACCTTCTGCTTTTTTGCCTTCATTCATTAAGGTGATGGCCTGCCAATATTGCCACTCATCTTTATGCCGTGCATCAGCGGGAAGCTGTTTCAGCCATTTTGCCACTCCTGCTTTATCCCCAGCACCAAGTGCTAAGCGAATACGGCGCTCTTTTAGGGCTGTTGAATCAGTTTCACTGATCACCTCATCGCGCCAGTTTTCTTGCTCAGGTGTGACCGCCCCCATATATTGCCAAGCAACACTATCTTTTAATTTTTGAGTTTCGGCAAAATTCATTTTTTGCGCGTTACTGATCCCCTTTAACGCGGCTCGTGCCTGATCTGGCGATTGGCGCGCATAACGGCTAAATGCAGCTATCGTGGCTTGACGTGAAAAATCGGTCGGTGTCATCGTCTTAGCAAAAGTGGTAACCGATGCAGGATCATTTTGCAGCTTCACTAATGCATCACCAATCGTCCTATAACTTGGTGGCAGACGCTTCGCTAAATAGGTAGCCATTGAGGTATTACCTGCATCAATGGCAAGGTGGATCCGTTCAAGGATCATTTCCGGTGTTAAATGGCCGGCTTTTTCCCACTCATTAAACAATTTATCGCAAGCGGCAGGCATTGAACGCCCATTAAGCCAAGATTTCTCCGCCCCTTGCCAAGCGAGCGTTTTATTGCCTGTAGCCCAATTAGCATAGAAATAGTTACATTTCGCCTCCGCAGGCATAGGCTCTTTAGGGCTGAATGCCAGCAAAGATTGCCATTCTTGGCGACGAGCAAGTTCATTCACAAAGCGATTTTTTAACGTTTTTGCGACAGGTAATGTCGGGTGAGCGTCAATAAATGCTTGTACTTGACTCGGCGAAATAATATCGAGGTCTTGCGTTAACTCTCGATATTCTAAATAAGGGTACAATGGATACGTTTGTAATGTCGGCAATAAACGTTCAACTTCATCCATTTGCTTGGCATCCCAAGCTTGTTTGATGGCTTGATAACGCTCTCGTTGAGCCTGTAAAGAGTCTGCCCATACCGTCGTCGATACCAACATCATGGCAATCGGCACTGCCATCAAGAATTTTTTCATACTGACTATTTCCCTATTCCCGCGCTGCTCTAAATTTTTCGCTTCTATAACTATACTCGAAATTATTCGAGTTGCATGTAGGTGTTCAGTGAAGTTTTCCCAAAAGCCCCCATCAACTCATCGGTTTGAGTCACTAAACACAACTTGTATTGATATGGCCTGAAATATAACGCGTATCAGGTGGATACAACTTTGTTAAACGATTTTTATCAATATAAAATCTTTAGGTTGAAAGCAACAGGAGTGTTCTTGAAATTAACGCCTTGATAGAGAGCAGCCTCTTTCTATACGTCAAAACACCTAGTAAAATAGTGGTTAATCCACCGAATAGACTACGCTGAATCACGTAAAATGATGGATTTGATAATCGTCGGCTTTATGGCACATCGTTGAATAACATGATGAGTTATCTATAAAAATGGTTGTTAAATAGATAAAAATCAGTGAGCCATGTTTATTAATAGGTATGAATGCTTAAATTACTCAATATTGATGTATTATTTTCAGTAAAAATAGACAAATCTTGATCTTTACTGTTAAATAATATCAGTGGATGTAAAAACTATTTAATTTTGTCAATATGATGAAGCTCATTTGGAATAATCTAAACTCCCTTTAAAATGAGATATGATATGGATTTCAAAAATTTATTTTTTTCTATTCTTGGGTGCGGATGGGCATATCTTTTAATATACACATTAACAGATATTCACTCTTCTCTTGTATCTCTGCCTTTCCTAATCATATTCTTCATTGTTTTTTATATACTCTCTACAAGGAATAAAAGGATGTTTGCGAAAAAAAGTAAAGATAAAGATAACGTTATCGAAGCGGCAAAAACGCATGAGTTAACGCCCGAAAAAGAAACGGTTGAAATTAAAGAAGAAAAAGTGCTTTCAACACCTTCAGCACGTAAGAGCACTTCTATTTCAAGTAGTTGCAACATTTCCGGTGACCTTGTTTTAGATGAAGACATCCAAATATTCGGTCATATAAAAGGGAGTGTTCGTAGCAATGACGGTATTGTCACAATCCAAAAAGAAGGGGTTGTTGAAGGCGAGATTTATGCTCAAACCATTTCAATCAACGGCATTATGAGAGGCTTATGTGTCTCTGAAAACTTGGATATTCTAGAAAATGGTCAGCTCGATGGGATCTGCCAAACTAAAAACCTAACCATTAAGAAAGGTGGGGTATTCACCGGAACCTCTGAAAGAACAGATAAAAAAATACAGGCCAGTGATGTACAAAGAGAGCTTAAACAGAAAAAACCTGATATCGTTAAGTTAGAATCAGCGCCTATTTCTAATCAATAAAATCTATTTATTTTCAGGCTTTAATGATATTAAAAATTAATTCTATAGTGGTCATCGCTCTGCTATAGAATTAATATCATCTACAACATATTTAGATGTCGATTTATTATGCTAATAATTTGCTAATAATCTATTTTAATCGCTATGTGATTTTTAATATTAATCGCTATTTAAATATTAATATCAAATAATAAGCTCTCAGTAATCTTCAAAACATAAAAACAGAAAAACCTATTTTATTGAACAGTCGCCGTTTGCCGCATCTTGCGAATGGTTAAGCGTCTGCTTTACACGCTGATTTTTGGGCTTTGATAGGCATCTTTAGCTTATCGTCAAAATCATCTTCACAAAATTTAGGTAACTCGGAAGAAAAAGTAATAGAGGTAAAAGTATTAACCCTAAATAATCTTTTTTATATCAGATTTATTAATGAAATATTAAATGGCATGTCACTCTACCATGATCCAATAAATACCTTCATCAAAGCTAAACGAAAAGAAATTTCCATTAAGCCTTAAACTAAATTCACCCTAACAAGACTAATCGATATGTTTATCTATAAAACAAAACAGCCCCCGTATTAAAAAATAGCCAACAACCCCCGTTCCCTCTGTTAATGATTATTTTTTGTTTACAATGTAAAAGGGCATTTACCCCATGATGAAACATGCGCGTTTTTACTTAATTTTGATCCCGTCTTAAGTGGGGGTTAATTCACAAGAAAGTATCGGAAACACACGCAACTATTGACTTAGAGTGAGGAACAATTAGAGTGAAGCTCAGAAAAATTTTAAGATAGAAAGTAACGTTTACAGCAGCAAAAGTCGCCTAAGGTATAATCGCGTGATAAGACGGTCATATGTCTGCTAAAAACACTATCAAATATTGAACTTTCGTTTATAAAACAATAGGTAAAAAAATTGGCTCAATATGTTTATTCTATGCTCCGAGTCGGAAAAATTGTTCCACCGAAGCGTCATATTTTGAAAAATATCTCTCTGAGCTTCTTTCCTGGGGCGAAGATTGGTGTTTTAGGTCTTAACGGTGCGGGTAAATCAACCTTATTACGCATCATGGCGGGTATCGATACGGAAATTGAGGGGGAAGCACGCCCTCAACCCGGTATCAAAATTGGCTATCTACCACAGGAGCCTAAGCTCAACCCTGAACACACTGTTCGTGAAGCGGTTGAAGAGGCAGTCTTTGAAGTTAAAAACGCATTAACGCGTTTAGATGAAGTTTATGCCGCTTATGCCGATCCTGATGCGGATTTCGATAAGTTAGCTAAAGAGCAAGGCGAGTTAGAAGCCATTATTGCTGCGCAAGATGGTCATAACTTGGATAACCAGCTAGAGCGTGCTGCCGATGCGCTGCGTTTGCCACCTTGGGATGCTAAAATCGAAAACCTATCCGGTGGTGAGCGTCGCCGTGTTGCTATCTGCCGTCTTCTGTTAGAAAAACCGGACATGCTGCTCCTTGATGAGCCAACTAACCACTTGGATGCGGAATCCGTTGCTTGGTTAGAACGTTTCTTACATGACTATGAAGGCACTGTTGTGGCGATCACCCATGACCGTTACTTCCTTGATAACGTTGCAGGTTGGATCCTCGAACTTGACCGTGGTGAAGGTATTCCATGGGAAGGTAACTACTCTTCTTGGCTGGAACAAAAAGATGAGCGTTTAGCGCAAGAGGCTTCAACGGAAGCGGCAAGACGTAAATCGATTGAGAAAGAGTTAGAGTGGATCCGCCAAAATCCAAAAGGCCGTCAGGCGAAAGGTAAAGCACGTCTGGCTCGCTTTGAAGAACTTAACAGCGTTGAATACCAAAAACGTAATGAGACCAGTGAATTATTTATTCCACCAGGTCCACGTTTGGGTGATAAGGTTATTGAAGTTGAAAACCTCAGCAAATCTTACGGTGACCGTGTTCTTATCGACAACCTAAGTTTCTCCATTCCAAAAGGAGCCATTGTCGGTATCATCGGCCCTAACGGCGCGGGTAAATCAACCCTATTCCGTATGATCTCAGGCCAAGAGCAGCCAGATTCAGGCACCATCACCTTAGGTGATACGGTCAAGATTGCCTCTGTAGATCAGTTCCGTGACTCCATGGACGACAGCAAAACGGTTTGGGAAGAGATCTCGAACGGACAAGATATCATGCGTATTGGTAACTTTGAGATCCCAAGCCGCGCTTATGTGGGTCGCTTTAACTTTAAAGGCGTTGACCAAGGTAAACGTGTTGGCGAGTTGTCCGGTGGTGAGCGTGGACGTCTGCATTTAGCTAAGCTGCTACAAGTTGGCGGTAACGTACTGTTACTCGACGAACCCACGAACGACCTCGATGTTGAAACATTGCGTGCCTTAGAAAACGCCTTGTTAGAGTTCCCGGGCTGTGCAATGGTTATCTCGCATGACCGCTGGTTCCTTGACCGTATTGCAACTCATATTATTGATTATCAAGATGAAGGTAATATCACCTTCTTTGAAGGTAACTTCTCTGAGTATGAAGATTACAAAAAACGGACTATGGGTGCCGAAGCTCTACAACCTCATCGCATGAAATATAAGCGCATGAGCAAATAAGCCAAGCCTCCTACAAACACAAATACCTCATGATGAGGTATTTGTGTTATTCCAATCTCTCACTTTCAATAACCCATTATATTATTCGTCTAACATCAGCAATTGCTGTACTAACGAAATACAGGTGAGAAAACGGGTATCATAGTCAGGAGAATCAACATGAACAAATTCCACGTTGTTTTTCTTTAGCATTTCAATTAACAAAGATTGAAACTCTTGCCGGTCTTTTTCACTCCCCAAGCTACGTAAACCATCGGCTACCCATGGGGTATTATTTTCTAATAAGATCACCAGATCAAAACGATACTCATCAATCAAGGCCTGTACGAAAGGATGCTCTTTGCCCTCATAGCGCTTACAAAAAGCCTGAGTGGTAATAAAATCAGTATCAATAAAAGCGACCTTATTGGCATATTTAACCGCGAAATCAATATATTGAGCATGGCCTAATGCAATTTTATCGTAGTCAGAATATTGCAATGCCATTTCATCACCACCAAGATGAGAAAACACATAATCACGCCCAAACTCCCACGCACTGGTGGTATTAAAAATATTGGCCAGTTTGTTGACGAGTGTCGATTTTCCACTCGATTCACCACCGAGTATTGCCACTTTACGTACAAAGAAGGGCTTCACTTCTGTCGGAATATAATCCCAATATCGGAAAGGGGCCTGACGAATTTGATTACCACTGATATTCATGAAGGTCCGTTCAGGATCGATTAAGATAGTTTCTATCCCTAAGTACTTTTTATAGCGCGGTGCATCATTGGCTTCACCCGAATAGATAAAACTTGGGTGAATATTGTGCTTTTTCAAAAAGCCCTTCATTCCCTCACTCCACACTTCCCAACCGTGTGGATAAGGTTCGATACCTTGCTCATCGAATGAATGAATATGAATATTTTTTTGATATTTGAATGTTTGTAATAACCAACGTAGACGGTCACTGACTGTCGGCTGTTGTGACATGGAGCTATTCACGAATAGGTCTTTATCACGCGGCTCATCATGGCAAAGAATGACATGTAACTCATCAACTTGACTACAAGCACGCTGGATCAAGTAGATATGACCTGTATGTAAGGGATAGAATTTCCCGAAAACGACCCCAATGCTTTTTTGTTTATTTGGGTATTCCAGCCCTAAAAAGCGATGAAGTGCCGCGATCTTTTGTGCGCTCGGGCTTTTAATTTTGTTGTTGATAAGCTGGCTGAGATACCCTTTGGTCATATCAGAGGCATCAGCAACTTGCTGTAATGTATAGCCAGCTTGCTTAATTGCATTCTTAAGATAGTCAAATTCAGCCATTTAGTTCCCTTATTTGCTCTCAATAATTCGAAATGTAGCGCTATCGAACGCCACGAAAGTGCGAAATATGACGAGACGATTAATCAAATTCATCCATTACGCTTAAAGCATCTGACAACTTTTTCACACCATACACTTTCATATCGGGAGGTGATTTTTTGGGCATGTTCGCATGGGGAACAATCGCCCGTTTAAAGCCATGTTTTGCCGCTTCTGAAATACGCTCTTGCCCACTCGGCACAGGGCGAATTTCACCAGCTAAGCCAACTTCACCAAATACCACAAGGTCTCGTGGTAAAGGACGATCCCGAAAACTGGAGACTAAAGAAAGCAATAACGCCAAGTCCGCACTCGTTTCAGTGACCTTAACGCCGCCAACCACATTCACAAAAACGTCTTGGTCTGACATTTGTAAGCCACCATGGCGATGCAAAACAGCCAATAAAATCGCAAGACGGTTTTGCTCAAGCCCTACCGCAACTCGACGAGGATTTGACATCATTGAATGGTCGACCAATGCCTGTATCTCCACCAGCAGTGGGCGTGTGCCTTCCCATACCACCATGACGGAACTACCCGATGTGATTTCATCACCACGACTTAAGAAAATAGCCGAAGGATTATTTACCTCTTTCAAACCCTGTTCCGTCATCGCAAACACACCTAGCTCATTAACCGCACCAAAACGGTTTTTATGGCTACGCAAAGTACGAAAACGGTTATCGGCATCCCCATCCAACATAATCGAACAGTCGATACAGTGCTCTAACACCTTAGGACCAGCTAAAGAGCCATCTTTCGTCACATGACCGACCATAATGATAGCGACACCGCGCGTCTTGGCGAAACGCGTCAAGTAAGCGGCGGTTTCACGCACCTGAGCCACACTGCCGGGGGAAGATTGGATATCAGCCATATGCATGACTTGGATTGAGTCGATCACCATTAATTTAGGTTGCTCTTGCTCTGCCGTTAAACAAATTTGCTCAATGCTGGTTTCAGATAGCATATTTAGCGAATCCGTCGGCAAACCAAGGCGATGTGCACGCATAGCAACCTGTTGCAGCGACTCTTCCCCTGTGACATACAGTGTTTTCATTTCGCGTGAAAGTAAGCACATGGTCTGTAGTAGCAATGTACTTTTCCCAGCCCCTGGGTTCCCGCCAATCAAAATCGCGCTCCCCGGTACGACGCCACCACCAAGTACGCGGTCAAACTCCTTAAATCCTGTGGTAAAACGCGGCAGCTCTTCAAGGCTAATTTCTGATAGCTTTTGCACACGGCTTACGCCAGCAGCATTTCCGGCATACCCCGTTAAGCGATCATGACGTGGCGATGATTGACTTGAGGCGAGGCGCACTTCTGTAATGGTATTCCATGCATGACAGGCACTGCATTGCCCTTGCCAGCGCGGATAATCCGCACCGCACTCATTACAGACAAACGCTCTTTTTGCACCTTTCGCCACAATATTGCTCCTATTAACCCTTTTTTAACTAACTGCCTTTAATTCAAAGTATATGCTATTCAATAATCCGCATAGTTGCTGCCCGTAATACTTAAAATACCCCGTCGCTTTACGGCTGCCCTGTATGATGAATATTACCGCTCTTCGTGCTTAAGCCCCCCGCTCAACACGCACATAACCCCCATTAAATCAGCATGACGGATAGCCACTTTGGCACGTGCGTAGACTTTTGGCTTCGCGTGATAGGCTATTCCTAACCCCGCCTTACGCAACATTTTCAAGTCATTTGCGCCATCGCCGATTGCCACGGTTTGTTCAATCGGTATTTCTAAACGCTCTGCTAACTTAACCAGCGTTTGTGCTTTAAATTTGGCATCAACAATTGGCCCTTTGACTTTACCGGTGAGCTTGCCGTCTTTGATTTCTAGCTGATTCGCAACAGCGGCGACCAATTTTAATTGTTGACGTAAGTTATCGGCAAAGAATGTAAATCCTCCTGATGCAATCGCCACATGCCAATCCATCGCTTGTAATTTACGAACAAGGCTGGTTAAGCCAGGCATCAATGGCAGCGTATCCATGACTTGCTGCAAAATCATCACATCGGCCCCTTTAAGTAACGCCACACGCGCTCTTAAGCTTTCCGTGAAATCTAACTCACCTTGCATGGCTCGTTCAGTCACTTCCGATACTTGCTCGCCCACGCCATACAAACGTGCAATTTCATCGATACATTCAATTTGAATTGCCGTAGAGTCCATATCCATTAACAGCAGGCCCGGTGAACGTAAACGGGGAATTTGCCCTAATGGAACAACATCTAATAAACTTTCATCGGCTAATTTTTTGATGCGAGGAGTAATGCTTCCCGCAATTCTGACCACTTGATAGTCATCGATTCGCCATGATGAAACGATCACTATCGCTATCCCCAAACGCTGCTGAAAATCGCTGATCCGTGCCTTATCTAACCCTCGTCCATATAATAACCAACCACTGTCGCCAGCGCGATAATCTAAAGGCATGACCTCTTCACCGCTCAATGACAGCGGTAACCCAGGCCACTTTTGAATTTCATCGGGTAAATAGCAATAGGTCAAACTCGTTGACATGAAAATTAGCTCCTGTAATCGACTCAACGTTTTATAATAAAAATATGCCCCAAAACTACCTTATCTGTACAAGCTCTGGCAACATGATGCCAGAGAATGGATAAAGAGCACTTAGTGATTTCTATGAAACTGACCTTTAAGCTTCACAAAACAGTGATAATTATTATCTGTGTCGCATTAATCGCCCTATTAATGCATGGCATAACCTATTTAGGTAACAGCCAAAACCAAAACAGAGTCGAACAATTTAAACAGCTAACTCGAGTTTTGGCCGAACAAGTGGCTTTCAGCTTATCCGATTATATCGTTTCCGGCAGCAAAGATTTTAATCGAGAACGCATTATCGCCAATTTAAACAATGTCACCAAAGATAAATACATTTTGGATGCCAGTATTTATTCGGCGGGAGGAACCTTAATTGCGAGTGCGGGAGAGTCAGTTCCGGTACGTGAACGCCTTGCCATTGATAGCAAACAATCAACACAACCTTTTCAATATCAACTGGTTGTACCTATTCCCGGAAAAGAAGAGCCAAAAGGTTATTTACGGCTTACCATTGATACTGAGCTACTAACCACAGAAATTCAGCAAGCTGATAACAGTACCAATGTATTACGTTTCTTTATTTTATTAGCGCTCTGTATTGGGATTGTGCTGGCAAATACCTTATTCCGCACCAAGAAAAAGAAAGGCAAAAATGTACCGCCTCAGCTCGTTGTTGATGAAGACAGCGGTAATGAAGATGATGAAAATATGGCACCAAACATTGCCAAAAAACCTCATTTCGACCGGAAAAGAAGCGAACATCGGCCTTATCGCCCTAAAAGACGTCGTGCTAAAAGCAAGCCGAATAAGCCCAAACCCCCTGAAAATTAAGCCACGAACTCACACTGCTGAGGATCACCCCTCAGCAGTTCAATTACATGGAATAAGTATCAAAAACAATCGGTGCAACGAATTCGACTTTGCCATCCACTAATAGCGTTTCAGGAGGGGCTGGGAATGGCGCTGCGCGGTTTATGGTCGCAATCGCCTCTTTATCTAACAGTTTGGTTCCAGATGAATTAATCAGACTGGCACTAATCACCTCACCGTGACTGTCCACCATCACTTTGACCTGAGAGACACCGGTTGAACGAAAACGTAGCGCCGCCCTTGGATAACGTTTCGCTTTTGCTAAACGCTGATGAACCTCACTGTGCCAACCTTGATGACCACTCACCGCCACCGAGGCATTACTGGAGAAGTTCGCACTGCTACTTGCTTCACTCCCCGCTGCTGGTGCCGAAGTCACTGCTGACTCTTGCGTACTGAGAGGCGCCTCTTCAACGACTTTTTTGACTTGTGTAGGTTTCTTTTTAGGTGGGTGTTTCTTTTCGCTGACCTTGGTTAAGGTTCCATTATTAACTAACGGTGTTTCGGGTAGTTTTTCTGTTTT
Source organism: Providencia sp. PROV119 (assembly GCF_028482435.1). NCBI lineage: Bacteria > Pseudomonadati > Pseudomonadota > Gammaproteobacteria > Enterobacterales > Morganellaceae > Providencia > Providencia sp. PROV119. Next base: position 160,367 of record NZ_JAMPQL010000004.1, on the reverse strand, counting down.
TTCAACTAATTCAGGTAAAACTTCCTCATGTGTCGCCATCTGCTGTTTCGCAGCATGATTCACTTCAGGCTCTGAATGCTGCTCAAGCTGATAAACGCCTAGTTGTAATGATATTGCGGGTGGCAATACCCCTGTTGTCGGTATTGACGCCGTAAACCAGCCAATAAATATCACTGCGAGTGTTCCGTGGAAAAGAAGACTTAAAAATAAACCGCCCAGTGGACGGAAAATCGGGCGCTCTAACTTGCCCGCGATACTACTCATATTCTGCCTCACGACTTTATTTTTTGCAGATTATAGGCATAATACAAACAAAAATGATATTCATTATTATTAATAACATTCTAAAGTTAAAATAACTATTTGAAATAAAACAATAAAGCGATTTGAGCAAATCTTTATCACGCCTAAGCGTGTAATTTAACTTTTAACACCAGCGAAAAATGACTATTGATAAATCCCTTGCCCGTAAAATTAGCGGCGCATATCAGTCAACGTATAGCCAACTTGTCCGCTTTTTCCGCAATCGGCTAGGTAATAGTAACGATGCTGATGATTTATCTCAGGATGTGTTTACACTATGGCTTAATCGAAAAGAGCAATCTCCGATTAAAGAGAGCCGTGCTTATTTATTCAAAATCGCCAATCATGTGTTAATTGACCATTGGCGACGTCATCAACGCCAACCCACGTCTGAAACAAACATTGATGACGCTTTACTTGAACAGCAGCTCGAAGAGACACAAGCTGATCCCAGTGAAATACTGGAGCATCAACAACGTATCCAGTGGCTTAGTGAGGCGATCGAGTCGCTCCCTCCACGGCGTCGCGAAGCTTTTTTGCTCTACCGATTTGATGGTTTGTCACAAAGTGAGATTGCTGAACGAATGGAAATTTCCATTAGTATGGTCGAAAAGCATATAGCAGCAGCTTTGGTACATTGTAAAAAACACCTTGATAATCAGAGCAATAATAATTAATGACACGTACAACACACTCTGAGCCGGATACATTAGATTCTATTGATGAGCAAGCAGCGCTGTGGTTCACCCGCAAGCACAGTCAGCAGATGAGCGCTGAACAGGCAAAGCAATTTGATATCTGGTTACACGCATCTCCTGAGCATGCGAAAGCCTATGAAGCGATTGCAGGGGTTTGGCGCGAGTTCGATTCAATGCCACGGCCAGCGTCTATTGAACTCCCCCCGAAAAAACAGCTCTTTTTCCGGTTATGGCGCCCATTGGGAAATACCTTAGCAGCGCTATTTATTGCCGCTATTTTATTCTTACCCTATAGTCAGCTACCCTCAATGTTGTTCAACAATATGACTCTCGTCGCAACTAATATGCCAAAAGAGGTCACTCTATCAGATGGCTCTGTATTATTTCTCAATCGCCAGACACGCGTGCGGGTAGCCTATGAAACAGAGGTTCGGCGGATATATCTAGATGAAGGCAACGCTTATTTCAAAGTCAAATCCAATCCTTATCGGCCTTTTGTGATTTTAGCCGATGAAAGGCGCATTCAAGTCATTGGCACTGAGTTTGAAGTCGATAGACATCAGCAACAAGTCGCTGTCCGTGTTAGCAAAGGGATAGTGAGTCTGAAAACAGGGCAAGAGCAAGCAACGACTTACCTGTTTGCTGGGGATAGCGCGACTAGCTCTGCCATCAATAGCCCTGTCAAAATGAATAAAATTGCGCCTCTTGATGTGGCAAGGTGGCGTTTTGGCGAGTTGAGCTTTACTGATAAACCATTGGCTGAGGTGCTCTCTGAACTTAACGCTTACTCACCCGTCAACATTGAATTATCACCGCCTTCTTTAGCGCAAAGTAAAATCTCTGGTCGGATCAATTTACGTCAACCTGAGTCATTTTTCCAAGCACTTCCAATGCTTTTACCTGTACAAGTCGTTTATCAAGACAAAAATAACATATTGATTATTCAAAATAAAAAAAATAAATGAAAATTATTTCGATTTACAGGTGAGGATAATTCTCATTTCCCCCTCTACTTAAGCAGTTGTTATTTATTTTGCCATTTTTAGCACACTTTTTGTGCCGCTTAAGAATAAGGGATACTCATGTCTATTCGATTCACCCACAAACGGTTTAAGCCGCTTGCACTGTTCGTTGCCGTTAGTAGCGCAATAGTTTGCCAATCTGCTGCTGCGCAAGAAGTCGCTTTCTCACTTCCAGAACAAGCACTAGCCACTTCTGTGGCACAGATAACCCAGCAAGGAAATATCCAATTACTGTATGACAAGAGCCAACTCAATGGCCTACGCGCGCCTGCATTATCAGGTCACTACACCGCACAAACCGCATTACAAAAAATACTTATCGGTAGCGGATTAGAGTTAGTCAGTGATAATGGCATCTTCGTGATCCGTTCACAGAACCTTAATCAAGGCACATTAGTCCTCCCCGAAACACAGGTTTCTGGGGTCGTACAACAAAATCACCCAGCGACAGATGTTATGTCTGCGCCACAGTATGTGACATCGGAAGAGATCAGCCAACGTAACACGGGCGATGGCAATATTACGGATCTGATGAAAACCAACCCTGCCGTTCAATTTGCTAATAATGACAGCAACTCAATGAACCAAGGGGAAATAAAGCCTTCGCGTATTTCAATTCACGGCTCCAGCAGTTATCAAAATGCTTATCGTCTTGATGGCGTTAGCTTCAACAATGACTTTGACCCTGCAGATAATGGCCTTGGTGAAACAGCAACCCGCTTAAGCAGTAGCGATCAGGGGATCTATATCGATAGTCGTCTTATCGATAGTATGGCGGTCTATGACAATAATATTCCTGTCGAATTTGGTGGCTTTACGGGGGGAACCGTTGAGGTTAATAGCCGCCGCTGGCAAGGTGAAAACAGCGCACACGCCTATTATCGGTTAACCCGCTCGGGTTGGAACAATTTATTTCATGATTCCTCGCTTGGGATCGATACGACCAAGAATGACACCGCTAACCCTGCTCGTTTCCAAAATCGCTACGATAAAGATGATTTTGGTGGTTGGTTCGAATTAGGTGTCAGTGAAAATTCAGGTATCGTATTTTCAGCATCACGCCGCAGTTCCACGATACCAATGACGGTAACTGGCGGCGATTCCGTTATCTTTGATGAAAATAATCAAGTGGAAATGGTTAATTTCGCTTCAGGTGAAAAGAAGCAGCACCGTACATCGGATAACTACTTCCTGAAATATTCGCTCGACCTATCAGATAAAAGCACATTAGATCTCTCAGCTAACTATGCCTCTTACGATAGTCGTCTATTTTCTGCTTCAGTCATGAATTCAGGTTATGATTCAACCCATGATGGACTGGGTTTTACCGCGGTTTTTAAACATCAATTTGATATTGGCCAATTCGAGTTAACCGCTAACACCCAAACACTCAAAGATGATCGTACTGATGACCAAAAATATTCACTCACAGTCCGTGCTATTGACTATTCCACCTATCAAACCACGGAAAGTAGCAGCGGCGGTTTAGGCGATCTCACCTCAAAACAGAAAAATCATGGGTTAAAGGGGGTGATGCGTTTTAATACCATGGAAGATGGCATAGGCCTCACTCATAAACCCACTTTAGGCGCAGAGCTCAATTACACCAAAGGCACTTATCGACGAGATAAAGACTACTTCCGTTATACATACACAGGTAGCATAGATGACAGTGGCATGTATAACGGTTACCTCAGTAATGTCACTCGATTCCAAGCAGGAAGCCACGCTGCGGACTACACTAATTATGCTGTATTCCTTGATGACAATATTCAATACGGCAAGTTAACCATTCGTCCGGGGATCCGTTTAGATCGCGACGACTTCGTTAATCGTACCAATATAGCACCGCGTTTATCCGGTAACTACGACGTCTTTGGCGATGGCAAAACACAGATTATTGCAGGTGCGAACCGTTATTACGGTCGTTCAATGCTCACCTATGCCTTATATGGCGCACAAAATGATGGGATGCAATTATGCAATAGTTATGATGGCTGCTCCCTAGATCCTAATAAAAACGATTGGGATAACAAAAAAGATTATGAAGGACTTGATTCACTTAAAACCCCTTATAACGATGAGCTAACCCTTGCACTGCAACAGGAGATCTTATCAACCACATGGCGCCTACAATATGTCCATCGTGAAGGTTATGACGAGGTAAGAACGCGTACCAAATACGACACTCGTGATGCAAGTAAACGTAGCATTCGCACCTTTGATAATGGCGGTCGTAGTTCACATGACACCGTGACACTTTCCGTTAATAACAGCCAACCTTGGGAGTGGGCAGAAGCTTCTCATGTGATGACCGCTTCACTGACATGGCAGCAAAGTGAAAGTAATACGCCAAAAGATGCAGGCTATAACTCGTTTGATCCTGCCAATAAAGTGAACCTCAACAAGGTATGGTATGACGGTAAAGTCATTGATGCCTCGAAACTGCCATCCACCAGTTTCAACTCGCCATTCAAATTAAACTTAGAACTGACCAGTGTTTGGGATGATTACGACCTAACTTGGTATAACCGCCTGCAATGGTGGGGCGCACGCGACCAAGCTGTTCGCTATGACAATGCCTACGCATTTGATCCCGAGTATGGGCAAGTTCGTAAATACACCAAACAGCACTTCTCCAGTAAATACACATGGGATACCCGCCTTGGCTGGAAACCTGATTTTGCCTATGGCTTTGGTTTCTCTGTTGAAGTGAACAATATCTTGAATAACAAAAATATCGCAGACCGCTTTGTGTTCGAAGATAGGGTGTTGAAATCTTACGATCCAGGTCGCCAATTCTGGCTACAGGTCAATTACGACCTTTAAATCTTGTTAGCAATGTGAGCAATCTACAACAACAATACGAAGAACGTCATGAAGACACTGAAACAATTTTTCTATTTAGTTAAACCTTTTTGGGGGCAGCGCGCTGCCCTTTTCTGCTGGCTACTGCTTGCCGCCTCACTGGGGCTAACCCTGTCATCGGTCTGGTTCAATGTCAAAATGAACATGTGGAACGGTGATTTCTATAATGCGTTACAGAAACTGGATGGTCAGGCACTCTATGGCCTCTTGCAATATTTTGTGGTGTTAGTAAGCGGATTAATTTTCGTGGTCGTTATGGGGAACTATCTCAAGCAAATGCTGATCATTCGTTGGCGTAAAGGCATGACAGAGTTAGTGCTCAATCGCTGGCTTTCTCCAAACAGTAAACACTACATGCTACGATTAACCTCACAAGAGCCAGATAACCCTGATCAACGTATTGCAGAAGATATTCGATTACTGATTGAATCGACACTGAATCTGCTGGTCACCTTCCTGCACTCAATGTTAACACTGGTCTCCTTTGCCACTATTCTTTGGACACTGTCAGGTAGCCTCTCATTCAACTTGGTGGGTACTGATTGGTCTATCCCCGGTTATATGTTTTGGGCCTGTATTATTTACACCCTTATTGGTATCGCCTTAACGCAATGGATAGGTTTCCCTCTACGTCGCTTAAATATGGATAAGCAGCGCCGTGAAGCTGATTACCGTAGCGCCTTGATCAATTGCCGTCAGCATGGCGATGCAATAGCAGGGCAACGTGGTGAGACGCAAGATAGAAAAGAGCTCATGCAGCGCTTCGGTGAAATTATTCGTAATTGGAACCGTTTAATTCGTTGCGAACGGAACCTCTCTTTTTACACCGTTGGCTACCAACAAGTGACCGCTCTCGCCCCTGTATTATTGGCGCTGCCCAAATTCCTCGCCGGCGAAATTATGTTAGGCGGTTTGATGCAGTTACGCCAAGCCTTTAGCAGTGTTGCCACTTCATTAGGCTGGTTTATTTTCGCCTATAAAGAAATAGCGGCATGGCAGGCTACCGTCTCACGTCTATATAATTTTGTGATTTTATTGGAAAATGATAAAGCGGCTGAGGTAGAAATCACCGAAGAACCACCTTTACTTGATGCCGCTGTTAAAGTGACTACCTCAGATAATCGCACTTTAATTGAGCATGTGCATGTCGTGGCTAAACAAGGGGAAGTCACTTTAATTTCTGGGCGCTCCGGCATTGGTAAATCAACCCTATTACGTACTTTAAGTGGCCATTGGCCATTCTTTGAAGGTGCGATTAAACGTACAAACCACCTAATGTGGATCCCACAACGCCTTTATCTTCCTATCAGCCGTTTAGACAGCTTACTGGCATACCCTCAAGATGCTAAGCAATTTACAGAGGCTGATTTTAAACTCGCACTTAGCAAAGTGGGTCTAGAGAAACTGCACTATCAATTAAGTTTAGAGACAGACTGGCATAACCGATTATCAGGTGGTGAGCAACAACGCATTATGTTTGCTCGACTTCTTCTGAATCGCCCTAAATTATTACTTTTGGATGAAACCACTTCAGCACTTGATGAAAATAGCGCCCTTGAGTTAATTCAACTCATTAAACATGAACTACACGATAGCGCTATTGTGTTGGTTACCCATCAACGTTTCCTATCACAAGTTGCCGAACACACTCTTCCGCTTCAAGAAGCGCAAACTCGCGCCAATATAACCACAGGATTGCCTGAATATGCTTCGTAAAATATTACTCGCCGCTTTTATTGGCCTCAGCCTCACAGGCTGTGGGGTGTCTGCTTCATCCAGTACGATGGGGCAGAATTTATTGCCTATCCGTACTGATTTGCAACATTATCAATTAGATAATGGCCTAAACGTTTACCTATTACCGCGTTCTCAACCAGGTGTTGAGCTACGCTTATTAGTGAAAAGTGGCTCGTTGCAAGAAAACGAACAACAGCTAGGATTGGCCCATTTTACTGAACATATGGCCTTTAAAGGTACAAAACATTTTCCAGGCACAACAGGCTTTAAACAGTTAGAACAGCAAGGATTGAAGCTTGGCAGTCATGTCAACGCGATCACTAGCCTCAATTCAACCTTATATAAGCTATCACTCCCGAACGCCACACCAGCACAAGTCTCAACAGCCCTACAAGTGATGGCGGATTGGGCATCCAATATCTCATTTGATCAACAAGCGTTTGAAAAAGAGCGCCCAGTGATTATTGAAGAGTGGCGTTTGCGCCAAGGAATGGGCTATCGTGTTAATGATAGCCTTGAGCATTTACGCTACCACGGTAGCCGCTATGCAGAGCGTAACCCAATAGGGGAACTCGATATCGTTCGCCAAGCACCGATTGAACTGGCAAAAGAGTATTATGCGACATGGTATCAGCCACAACGTATGACCCTGCTGGTGATTGGGGATTTCAATCAATCTACAGTACGTGACGAAATCAATACGCTTTTCGCTATACCAAAGCCAGAGACCTTGTCTCAAGACAATCCAGAATGGAAGCAGTTTGCTCACTCTAATTTGCTGTTAGTTCAACCTGTGTTTGATAAAGAGCAAGGCGCTCGTTATGTTCAATTTGCTTTGCAAAAAGACATTATCGCCCCTCTCAACACACGAGAAGGGCAATACGAAGATTTAATGGATAGCTTATGGCTCGCCATTCTAAATCAACGTTTCTCTGTCTTAGTGGATAATGGCGTATTACCCGCCATTAGTATTAATGAGCAAGGCTCGATGTTAGATAACCAGCGCTTACAACAATTAATGATTATCCACCCTAAAGGAGATGATTATATTGGCGCCACTCAGGTTTTATTTACTGAGCTACAGCGATTAGCGACTGAGCCGGTAACACAAGAAGAGCTTGATAGCGCTCGTCAAAATCTATTGAAAAAACTCAGCCAGCAGGCCGCCGCTGAACAGCGCTATGGCAATGATTATTTGGCAGGTCAATTAACCACCGCGCTTGAATATGAGATGCCAATGTGGAATAAACGCCAACAATTGGATAAGAGCTACCAACTGATTGGAAAAGTTAAACCGCACGATTTACAACAGCACGTTGCTAACTTTTTAAATGAAGCTTCACCACGCTTAGCCCTAATTGGTCCTGATACTGACGCAAATAAAGTCAATCATGCAGACTTTAGTGAGCAGTGGCAAAATACCCGCCTAAGTTCACCGGGGCCATTCACCTTACGCTCTCAAGCGATCACTCTGCAATTGCCTAAAGTGGCTAAAGGCACAATCACTGAGCAGACTGCACTTCCTGTCGCAAAAACCGAACGTTGGCTACTTAGCAATGGTATTCAGGTCATCGTCAAAGCTGATAAAAATCTTAAAGAAGATATTCAGTTTAATTTACAGCTACCCGGCGGCCGTTCACTTGAAACCATGCAAACTACGGGGCTAACAGATTGGGCATTAAAGCTACCAGAAAGTAGCGGTTATGGTGAATATAGCGCACGTGATTTGGCATTATTAGCGAAACAAAATCAGATTTCGCTTCGCCCTTATAGTGAATTGCTCACTCATGGTTTCCGCGGTAAGGCCCCTGTTGATAACCTCGAAACCGCCCTGCAATTACTGCACTTAAAATTGACAGTTCCGCAATTTAGCGGTGAAAAATTAGAGCAGCAGAAACAGTCATTTGCGTTGAACCTTGCCAAAACACCTGTTGAGCGCACCTTCCTTGATAATATTAATAAGGAAAGCTACCAGCACGGTGAACTGTTAGTCATTAACCCACAAGGTGGCTGGAAAAATTTCACCGCGGGCCAATTACAGCAAGCTAACCGCCAGTTACTCACTTCGACGGCGAATATGACACTGGTAATTAGCGGAGCAGTGAATACCCGTGACTTAAAACCATTATTAGAACAGTGGGTTGCTTCTATCCCTGCCAGTCATCATCAGCTGGCATGGCGTGATCAGGGGATCATGCCTAAAATGGCGAGCTTCAATAAAAATTACCCGATCAGCAGTAGTGATAAAAGTATGGTCAGCATCCAATTTGCTGCCCCTGCACAATGGACACAGCAAGATCAGTTAGCAATGCAACTGCTAGATACCATTGTGAGCCAACGTCTACGCGGCGAACTACGCGAAAAAGCCAGCGGTATCTATGCACTTGGTTTTTCACAAATGCTGGCGAAAAAACCGCAGCCTTACTATTTTGCACGCCTCAACTTTACCACCTCACCAGAACGTACTGAGGAGATGTCACAAATCGCCCAAAAGACAATTAATCAACTACGTCACTCAGGGGTAAATAGTAAAGAATTAACTGAAGCAAAAAATATTTGGCTTACGGAAAATGCACAAATAACCGACAGTTCAGGTTATTGGACCGAGGCGTTAGCTCAGGTCGCTGCCGATGACCAACAATATCAGCGTCTAAACCAAGAGCGTGCCATTATCCAGCAACTTACGGTCAATGATCTCAACCGTATCGCCAATCAATATCTGGGGCAAAACCCGAAAGTATTTACGATGACACCATAACCGTAGCTATTGAAGGGGGTTAATTCCCCCTTTTTATTCGCTTAAAATACGGGCTGATAAAACGCTGCCTCACGAAAATACGATCATTTAATTATTTGACGTTCACTAGGCTTATATGATTAATGATCGTGTTTTCAAATAAAAAAGAGAAATAGCATGATGAACGACATCGTTATCCGTAGAGCAACCTTAGACGATATTCCCGCCGTCACTCAAATGCATATTGATTATTCGGCATACGCTAATACATTACAGCTACCCTACCCATCGACAGAAACTTGGGAGGCGCGTCTAGCTACCAATGATCCTCTCGTCACGCATTTTGTTGCTACTCTTGATAATACTGTCGTTGGGATCCTCACTCTTCATCAACCAAGTCAACAACGGCGTAAACATGCCGCGAGTTTTGGCATTACGGTCAGTCAAATGCACCAAGGAAAAGGTATTGGTTCGAAGCTTATGCAAGTGATGGTCGACTACTGTGATAACTGGTTAAACATCCGCCGTATTGAATTAGAAGTGTATGCCACTAATGACAATGGCTTGGGGCTCTATAAAAAGTTTGGTTTTGAACAAGAAGGTGTGATGCGTGATTACGCTTTCCGTGATGGCCAATATGTCGATGCGATTATGATGAGTAGGATTAATAAAAATCGAGGGTAATCAAACCCACTTGGGTGCCATGAGCTTCATTTTTCCCCAAATAAAAATGCCACGTGATGTACGTGGCATTACTCAATTAAAAATCATTTAATGATTATTTATCGCCTAATAGCACTGAATCCAATGCGATTTCAATCATTTCGTTGAACGTTGTTTGGCGCTCCGCTGAGGTTGTTTGCTCACCTGTTTTAATATGGTCAGAAACAGTACAAATGGTCAGCGCACGAGCACCGAACTCCGCAGCCACACCATAAATACCCGCAGCTTCCATTTCAACACCCAGAATGCCGTATTTTTCCATGACTTTGAACATGTCTGGATCAGGAGAATAGAACAGGTCAGCAGAGAATAAGTTACCGACACGAACATTAACATTTTTTGCCTTCGCAGCTTCTACCGCATTATGAACAAGCTCATAGTCAGCAATTGCCGCGAAATCGTGATCTTTAAAACGTTGACGGTTTACTTTCGAATCAGTACATGCCCCCATGCCGATCACAACATCGCGCAGTTTCACATCATCCATTACCGCACCGCATGAACCCACACGAATAATCACTTTTACACCAAAATCAGTGATCAACTCTTTTGCATAGATAGAGCAAGAAGGGATACCCATACCGTGACCCATCACGGAGATCTTACGACCTTTATAAGTACCAGTGAAACCTAGCATACCGCGAACATTATTCACCTGACGCACGTCTTCGAGGAAAGTTTCAGCGATATATTTTGCACGCAGCGGGTCACCTGGCATCAATACGACGTCAGCAAAATCACCCATTTCTGCATTAATATGAGGAGTTGCCATTATTATTATTCCTTATAAATCATTAAATTAAAGGGTTTAACATCATTACCTGATAATAGTAGCGACTGATAATACTCGCTGTCTACGGCAAATGACCCAATACTATCAACAATAAATAAGGCAGTTTCCTGCCTTATTTAATTTTTATGTTAACCAATTACAGCATTGGCTTGCCGTATTCCATCGGTGATAGATCGAAATATTTAGCGACTGTCTGACCGATATCCGCGAATGTTTCGCGATGACCTAAAAAGCCTGGTTTGACTTTCGGACCATAAATCAGAACAGGAATGTGCTCACGGGTATGGTCAGTACCATGCCAAGTTGGGTCACAACCATGGTCTGCGGTTAAGATCAAAATATCATCTTCTTTGACCAGTTCCATCAGTTCCGGTAAACGGCGGTCAAAGAGTTCTAACGCTGCTGCATAGCCCGGTACGTCACGGCGGTGACCATAAGCGGAGTCGAAATCAACAAAGTTAGTAAATACAATAGTCTTATCACCAGCCAGTTTCATTTCTTTCACGGTTGCGTCGAACAGCGCATCAATCCCTGTTGCTTTGACTTTCTTAGTGATACCTACATGTGCGTAGATATCCGCAATTTTACCGATAGAAACCACTTCACCTTGTTTTTCTTCAACTAATTTTTGCAGCATCGTTGGTGATGGTGGCTCAACGGCTAAGTCATGACGGTTACCGGTACGCTCAAAGCTACCAGCTTTATCGCCAATAAATGGACGTGCGATAACACGACCAATGTTATAGCCGCCGTTTGTCAACTCTTCACGAGCGATTTCACATAGCTCATACAGTTTGTCTAAGCCATAAGTCTCTTCATGGCAGGCGATTTGGAATACGGAGTCAGCAGAGGTGTAGAAAATCGGTTTACCCGTTTTCATGTGTTCTTCACCTAGTTTATCCAAGATAACCGTACCTGAAGAGTGGCAGTTACCTAAGTAACCCGGCAAATTAGCACGTTTAACAATGATATCTAACAGCTCTTGTGGGAAGCTATTTTCTTCATCCGCGAAATACCCCCAATCAAAGAGCACAGGCACACCCGCAATTTCCCAGTGGCCTGATGGTGTATCTTTACCAGACGAGATTTCGCTCGCGTAAGCATAAGCACCGATAATTTCTGAATTGGGATCAAGGCCAGCAGGGAATTTACCGCAAGATGCTTCAGCCGCTTTACCTAAACCCAATTTGGTTAAGTTAGGTAAATGCAGTGGTCCTTGACGACCTTTGTCTGCATCACCACGTGCACAGGCCTCTGCAATATGACCTAATGTGTTTGAACCTTCATCATTAAATTTGTGCGCATCACCGGCTGCACCAATCCCAAAAGAATCCAACACCATAATAAATGTACGTTTCATAACTTCTCTCCTGCGTCATCTTTCCTAATTAGGAAGTGCCACTGATAAAACTGTTTGTCAATTATTCACTAATTTGGCGATAAACCATTGGCGTCGTTTCTGGTTTTTGATCACCAATAACCATGGCCGCACGCACCTCTTTTGCCGCTTCTTCCCACGATTTCTCGCTATTAGCATGAATAATTGCTAGTGGAGTTTGATTATCAACCGAAGTACCTAACGCGGCGATATCGCTCAAACCAACACTATAATCAATCGGATCCGTTGCCTTACGACGACCACCACCTAATGTCACAACAGACATGCCGAGCGCACGTGTATCCATCGCGGTAATTATACCCGCTTTCTCTGCATACACCGCTTTGCTCAGTACAGCAGTAGGCAAATATTTGTTGTAGTTTTCAACAAAGTCACTTGGGCCTTTTTGAGCCGCAACCATACGACCAAAGACTTCCGCTGCCTTACCGTTATCTAAGACTGCTTGTAATTTTTGGCGAGCTTCTTCTCTATTTGCCGCCAATGAACCAGACACCAGCATTTCAACACACAGCGCCATCGTCACTTCATACAAACGAGGGTTACGGTATTCGCCCGTTAAGAACTGAACGGCTTCGCGTACTTCAACCGCATTACCGGCACTAGAAGCGAGTACTTCATTCATGTCGGTTAACAGTGCGGTTGTTTTACACCCCGCACCATTAGCGACTTTAACAATGGACTCGGCCAGTTGCTCTGATTTTTCGTAGGTTGGCATAAATGCACCTGAACCCACCTTAACATCCATGACTAGAGCATCAAGGCCCTCTGCCAATTTTTTACCTAAAATAGAGGCGGTAATCAGTGGAATAGAGTCAACCGTTGCAGTGATATCACGTGTTGCGTAAAAGCGTTTATCCGCAGGTGCGAGTGAACTCGTCTGCCCAATAATTGCAACACCAACGTCACGAATAATGTCACGAAAACGCTCATCATTAGGGAAAATATCGAAATTAGGGATCGCTTCAAGCTTATCCAGTGTGCCACCGGTATGGCCTAAACCACGCCCCGAAATCATCGGAACATAGCCGCCACATGCCGCTACCATTGGACCTAACATCAATGAGGTGACATCACCAACGCCACCCGTAGAGTGTTTATCGACGAGTGGGCCATTTAAGTTTAATGATTTCCAATTTAAAACGGTGCCTGAATCACGCATTGCTAACGTCAGGGCAACACGCTCAGCCATGGTCATATCATTAAAATAGATGGTCATTGCCAAAGCGGCTATTTGACCTTCAGAAACTGAATTATCGCGTACACCATTAATGAAGAAACGAATTTCTTCTTCGCTCAGTGGTTTGCCATCACGTTTTTTACGGATAATTTCTTGTGCCAGAAACACGGTATGCTCCTTAATTCAAACAGAATCTAGGTAATCGCTTAAGCGCGGTCTAATTAATAACTACTGCTTGATTTTTTAGTTTCAAAACCAAGCGTATTCAGCAAATTAGCTAACAGGCTTGATGCACCAAAACGGAAATGGCGAGCATCAACCCAATCTTTACCTAAAATTCTATCTGCTAATGCTAAGTATTGAGCAGCTTCTTCAGCGGTACGCACACCACCAGCCGGTTTAAAACCCACTGTTTTTGCTACGCCCATATCATGGATCACTTGCATCATGATCTCAGCACTTTCAAGGGTGGCGTTAACAGGTACTTTACCTGTTGATGTTTTAATGAAATCTGCTCCTGCTTTAATTGAAATTTCAGAAGCCTTACGGATCAGAGCCGGATCTTTTAGCTCCCCCGTTTCAATAATGACTTTCAAAAGTACATTTGCAGCAGCGCAAGCCTCTTTACAGGCTTTCACTAAATCAAAACCAATTTTTTCGTTCCCAGCCATTAATGCACGATACGGGAAAACCACGTCAACCTCATCTGCACCATAAGCGATAGCCGCACGCGTTTCAGCCAGTGCAATATCAATATCGTCATTACCGTGAGGGAAGTTAGTCACTGTTGCAATACGCACTTCTGGCGTACCTTGCTCACGTAGTGCTTTACGGGCAACAGGGATGAAACGAGGGTAGATACAGATGGCAGCCGTTTGCCCCGCAGGACTTTTCGCTTGATGACACAGTGCAATCACTTTCTCATCAGTATCGTCATCATTCAGGGTGGTTAAATCCATTAGATTTAGTGCGCGTTGCGCAGCTACAGTTAAATCAGTCATAAAAACTCTCCAACTTTGTGAATTCTGTCAGAACAACACGTTCTTTGTTGGCGAGCGGGCTTGGTTCCTTAAAGATGCTACTCGAAAACCCGAATGTAGCAGCTGAATTCCTTCTCACCGCACAATGCCCTAGAGTGTATGCACTCTGAGAACTAGCAGTCCATAGCAGCTAATTTATACCTATTTGACCATGGAACTCGGCTATTTTATGTGCCACAAATCACATTAATTGCCTGAAAGTTACATTGTTAAATACATATTTGTGAACAATGTCTCAATTATACGCTAATTAGTCTCAATTTTATTCTCTCAAATGGCTTTTTATGACTTTTTTTGTCACTTCACGCCATAAATACACTTGATTAAGCGTAGTTCAAAAATAGAAGGATGAAATAAAAAGTAAGAAAGAATATAGCTGAAAATAATGAAATAATAATGAAAGAGAAAGGGCATTTGCCCTTTCTCAAAGATTTGAGGTTATATAATTGCGAGTGTTAGGAAGAAACCAGCAATTGTTGCACTCATTAAGTTAGAGAGTGTACCCGCGAGAACCGCTTTCATACCTAAGCGTGCCACATCACCACGACGGTTTGGCGCCATGCCCCCAAGCCCCCCAAGTAAGATAGCCACAGAAGATAGGTTAGCGAACCCACACAGTGCAAATGAAATAATGGCTTTAGTGTGATCAGACAGAACTTGCTTACCGGCTGCAAGTACATCCGCATCGGCTTTCATGTATTCACCAAAGTTCATAAAGGCCACGAATTCGTTGACAACAATTTTCTGTCCAATAAATGAACCTGCAATTGTTGCTTCACTCCATGGCACACCGATCAAATAAGCAATCGGAGCAAACAACCAACCTAGAATTAATTCAAGAGACAGTTCAGGGTAATCGAACCAGCCACCAATACCACCTAAGATACCGTTAATTAGGGCGATTAAAGCGATAAATGCCAGTAACATCGCACCTACGTTCAAGGCCAATTGCATACCGGAAGCAGCACCTGAAGCGGCTGCATCGATAATATTTGCAGGGCGCTCATCTTCAGCAATCAGCTCTGTCGCATTGACATTATCATACGCTTTTTCCGTTTCTGGCACTAAGAGTTTAGCAAACAGTAACCCACCTGGCGCCGCCATGAATGATGCTGCAATCAAGTATTCCATTGGAACACCCATTTGAGCATAGCCTGCCAGTACAGACCCAGCAACAGAGGCCAAACCACCACACATTACTGCGAATAACTCAGAGTTGGTCATGGTAGAGATATAAGGACGTACAACTAATGGTGCTTCCGTTTGCCCAACAAAGATATTCGCTGTTGCAGATAGAGACTCCGTCCTTGATGTGCCAAGTACTTTTTGCAGGCCACCACCAAGAATCTTGATAACCAGCTGCATAATGCCAAGGTAGTAAAGAACGGCAATTAAAGAAGAGAAGAAGACAATAATTGGCAGTACACGTAGTGCGAAAATAAACCCGCCGCCGCCGAATAGTTCAAACATTTTGTCAGAAACAAGGCCGCCAAAAATAAAGTTCATCCCATCTTGGCCATAACTGATGACTTTAGAAACGCCATCAGACATCCCTTGTAATACGCTACGACCTGCTGGTACATAAAGCACGAATGCACCGATAACGATTTGGATAAGGAAAGCCCCGCCAACGGTACGGAGTTTAATCGCTCGACGATTGCTGGAAAATAGTACGGCAATACCAATCAGTACTGCCATCCCAACCAGACTCATAATGAGTTGCATGGAAGTATCCCTGTTCACTTAATGCTAGATTGATGTAGAAAGAGAACCCATAAGTTCCCTTGACTCTTTGTGCGATGATTATACCTAGTCCCTTCCAAGAACCCGCAACCTACGTCACAAATACGCAGTGTAAAAAGTAACAAAAATTCAGTTCTTGTGACCAAAATCACATTTAATTATCAGTTTAGTCTGGAAAGCATCGTAGAACACAAAAAATAGGTGAAAAATCGAACGAGATATGCCGATGGAGGAATATAAACCAACTGTTCACTTAAGTGAATTTTGATGGCCTTTATTTGAGCAGATTAAATAATGATAGGCTATTTATGTAAAGTTGCTGCGCAATTTCATCTGGACTTTCGTGGCGTAGTTCACATAACGACTGAAAAATCCATTGAATGCGCTCAGGGCGATTGGGTTCGCCTTGAAAACCAGAGACAGGCATATCTGGTGCATCCGTTTCAAACACCAGTGAAGTAAGAGGTAACTGAGCTATCGCTTGGCGAGTTTTATTAGCTCGTTCGTAGGTGATGGTGCCCCCTACTCCAATCGAATAACCCAATTTAATAAAGGCTTGAGCCTGAGATAAGCTCCCCGCAAACCCGTGAATAACCCCACATGCAGGAACAGGATAACGGCGCAATATTGCCGCTAATTGGTCATGGCTTTTTCGCGAATGTAAAATAACAGGTCGATCATATTGCTTCGCCAATTTTAGCTGTGCAATCAAGACACGTTGTTGTAAATCAAACAACGGCTCTTGCATATAGAGATCAAGACCGATTTCCCCTACTGCAACACATTTTGGGCTATGTTGATGGAGATATTCAGCCAATGTTTCCAAGTGGTGTTCTTGAAAAACATTTAAATACAAAGGGTGCAAGCCGATAGCGGCATGCAGTTGTTGATGATCATGTGCTAACCCCCAAACACGCTCAAAATTATCGGCACTGACAGCAGGAATAATAATATCAGTGACCCCTGCCGCTTGAGCAGCCTCTAGGCTTTTATTGATATCACCAATAAAAGGTGGGAAATCAAAATGGCAATGTGTATCAATAAATCGGTTAGTCATTTTTCTCGTTGATCTGTTGCGCCGGCTCCTCATTGGCTGCCACAATTGCGCCCGTCATAATGGCTTGTGCTGTATCGGTCGCTTTTTTCGCTTTACGTTGAGCGACTAATTCACCATCATGCTGTGCATCAGATATCGCCTCTTCATAATCTTGGAGGATCTGCATCTCTTCATGGGCTGCACTTTCAAAACTAAAACGATTGACGGCATCATTATTCATTGTAAAGCAGTGACCCAATGCGGCAATAAAATAGCGCCCACAACGACGACCGACATGATAATCCTGATTAAGTGCTGATAAGCGGCTTCCTAATGCACTACTTTTTAACGGTGTCGGTGGATAAATTTCAAAAATCTGTAAATCACCCGGTGGATTTTCAATAAACTCTTGAGTACGACGATAACTTTTCAGATGAACTTTTAGCATGGTTGCCATTCGTTGTAGACCATACTTTTCACCTTCTAGCCAGCGAGTCATTCTCTTGACCCATTCAGGGGTAAAGTACATTTGTGAAGGCACCGTACGGATGACGACAATCGTGTCAGCGCCCTGACGATATGCCTCTTCAACCGGTATCGCCGCACTGATCCCACCATCGTGATACAAAGTCCCTTCAAACTCAACCCCCATGCGATAAAAACCGGGGATCGCACTGGATGCCCGAATGATATCGAGCCATGTATCCGCATTAGGCTTTAAAAATTCGGCTTCAAAATCATCGCTACGGCTTGCCCCCATATAAAACTCACGCCCCGCCTCCATTAACTCAATGCCAGAGGAGATATGCAGAGGAAACTCTTTCGAGGTGCTTTCCACTAACCAATCTAAATCGATTAAATGCCCCCCTCGAATAAAACGCAGTGGGTTGAAAAAGAGTGGGCTTGTCGTATAACGCGTGATCACCCGCCTAGCATAGCCATATTGACCACAGATATAAGCAGAGAGATTTTGTGCTCCCGCCGATGTGCCAATCATGATATCAAAGGGGTTAAAGCCTGTTTTTAAAAACTCATCCAAAACACCGGCCGTAAAAATACCGCGTTGCCCTCCACCTTCACAGATAAGCGCTGTTTTTCCTTTATTTAGCTCATCATAAAAAGCCAAAGGCTCAATACTGCCAAGTGTTACTGATACATGTTTTCCCATCTTCGTCCCCTGACAACCTTCTACACATAGCGATAGGATGCCTATGTATAAACACAGCCCCATAAAGTAAATTGTCACGAATCAACAATGTAAAAACTGAACCTCTCAGTGAGGTTCAGTTTTTAACTTTGAGCAAATTATTTTAGTCGCTCAACTCACCCAATATGTGCTGACTTGAGCTATTGTGCTGGCCGTTATCGATTAATTCGCCACAACTAAACCATTTTGTACTGATTTTACACCTTCAACCATCGAGACAACCTGAACAATTTTATCGACTTGGTTATTCGATTTCACAAACCCAGAGAGGTAAACAACGCCGTTGACTGTCTTCACCGAAATCGAATTACTGTCGATACCACTGGTTGTTAGCAGCTTACTTTTGACCTTAGCAGTGATGGAGGAATCATCCATATAGTTATCGACACTTTTCGCGCCACTGGATATCGCTTCGCTGGTATCTTTCCCTGCAATATCTGCTGTTTTAACTGCGCTATCCCAAGTTTCAGCAGCTTGCTCTTTCAATGGGGAGTTTGCCGATGAGCTACACGCAAATAAGGTCCCACTTAACCCAATAACAATTAAAGAACGTAAAAGTGCTGAATGTTTCATCGGTACCTTCCTTATCAACTACTGTTTTAAGTATTGAAATACCCACTGTATCGCCATAATCGACGTCATACGCCATATGCCTAAGCGCTGTCGCTATTTCAATTGATAACTATAGACTATGGGAAAAGCCCCTTGAAATAAAGTATTCAAACGCAAAAGACAGAGTAATCTGCAATATTTAGATAAAAAAACAGGAGAGTATTCGAAAATGGATGGTTAATTTGGGAAAACCCACTACAAAAAAGGCCTTTCTGTAGTGGGCTTAGCCTGAAAATAAAATTAGTGTTCGCGGGTTTTACGGAATTTGACTTCCGGATAACGCTCACTGGTCAAGTTTAGGTTAACCATGGTTGGAGCGATATAAGAAAGATTATCGCCGCCATCAAGTGCTAGGTTCTGCTCGTTCTTACGCTTAAATTCTTCGAATTTCTTCGCGTCATCACACTCAACCCAACGTGCCGTTGATACGTTAACCGCTTCATAAATGGCTTCAACGTTATATTCACTCTTCAAACGAGATACAACGACATCAAACTGCAACACCCCCACAGCACCAACAATCAAATCATTATTGGTCAGTGGACGGAAAACCTGTACAGCCCCTTCTTCTGACAACTGAACCAACCCTTTAAGCAATTGTTTTTGCTTTAATGGGTCGCGCAAACGAATACGACGGAACAGCTCAGGTGCAAAGTTAGGGATCCCCGTAAATTTCAGATCTTCCCCTTGTGTGAAGGTATCACCAATTTGGATCGTACCGTGGTTATGTAAACCAATAATGTCACCCGCATACGCATTTTCGACATGAGAGCGATCACCTGCCATAAAGGTCAGCGCATCAGAGATGACGACATCTTTTTTCGTACGCACCTGACGCAGCTTCATACCTTTTTCATAAGTTCCTGAAACAATACGCATGAAAGCAACACGGTCACGGTGTTTTGGATCCATATTCGCCTGAATTTTGAAGACGAAACCGGTAAATTTCTCTTCTGTAGCTTCAACTTCACGCACATCAGTTTGACGTGGCTGAGGCGATGGCGCCCACTGGACTAAACCATCTAACATATGATCCACACCAAAGTTACCAAGTGCAGTACCAAAGAAAACCGGAGTCAATTCGCCTTCAAGGAAAGCATCATGATCGAACTCATGAGAGGCCCCTTTTACCAACTCCAACTCATCACGTAGCTGAGCCGCTAATTCGTCACCGACTTCTTTATCTAAATCAGGGTTATCTAACCCTTTAATAATACGGACTTCTTGGATTGTATGACCTTGGCCTGTTTGATAAAGGATCGTTTCATCACGTAATAAGTGATAAACCCCTTTGAACAACTTACCGCAACCAATGGGCCACGTAATTGGGCAACATGCGATATTCAGCTCATTTTCAACTTCGTCCATTAACTCCATTGGGTCACGAATATCACGGTCAAGTTTATTCATAAAAGTCAAAATCGGCGTATCACGCAAGCGAGTGACTTCCATCAATTTGCGAGTTCTATCCTCAACCCCTTTACCGGAGTCGATGACCATCAAGCAGCAGTCAACCGCCGTTAAAGTACGATAAGTATCTTCAGAGAAGTCTTCGTGCCCCGGGGTATCCAACAAATTAACTAAACAATCATGATAAGGGAATTGCATCACCGATGTGGTAATTGAGATACCACGTTGCTTTTCCATCTCCATCCAGTCTGATTTTGCGTGTTGATTTGAACCGCGGCCTTTTACCGTTCCCGCACGCTGAATCGCTTGCCCAAATAGCAATACTTTTTCAGTAATGGTGGTTTTACCTGCGTCAGGGTGGGAGATGATAGCAAAGGTCCTTCGCTTATTGATTTCATTGAGAAAATCTTGGTTTGCCATGTATAAATTCTTTTAGTTTGTACACGGATTTGTACACACTTTTGGAAGTACTCTCTTTTCAGTTCTTCGCTTGTCAAATCCGTCGTGTTAATCGTAATTGGCCGCTATTTTCGCTGATCTTGACTTTATAAACAATCAATGGTTATCTAATCGGCTATCATTTACTCTCAGCGTGCGCCAATGCTCAGTTGTAGCTGTTTGCAATCGTTGCTTCTTCAGCTCATGAACAACTGTGGCTAAACCACAAATTCCTTCGCTACCAGAAATCGATGATAGCTTGTCGTACTACACCGATGATGGTGCAGTTGCCGTTGATCGGTATTGCAGGGTATTGCGGGTTCAAAGGTTTTAGGTACTTCTGTTCACCATCAATAACTAACTGCTTAAAGGTTGCTTCTTTCGAATCATCCAAACGCGCAACAACCAATGAACCTGAAGAATAAGGTAACTCAGGATCAACAACGATCACTGCCCCCTCAGGTATGGATTTTTTTCCGCTTGGATTTTCCATACTGTCGCCTTTTACGCGAAGTGCGAAACAACCCTCATGTGCTTTCCCAGTGACTTCACGCCACTCCTCAGCATCTTCATGGGCAAATCCCTCCGCTATTTCAGTCCAATCACCGGCCTGAACCCAGTTAATGAGAGGAATTCTTCCCTTAATGTCAGGCCCGACTTCTATATTACCGACTCCCAAGCCAATCTCGCCATCACCTGTGGCGAGCCAATGAGCATTCACGCGAAGCGCCTCCGCGATCTGCATGGTGTAACGAGACCTAGCCGATTTACCAGAGCAAATCTGGCTGATCGACTGCTGTTTGATACCAATGCGACGAGCCAACTCAGACTGAGTCACCCCAGTAAGCTGCAAGGCATGGTTTAGTCGTTCGGATAAAGTTTTCATAAGCCTGTATTCTACAAATAAAACTGTAGCCTTTCAACAATTTTAACTGTTGACTAATCTACAGTTTAAACTGTAACATTCAATCTTGTAACAGTTATTATTGTAACAGGAGACGGTATGGAAGTGTTCAACACGACACAAAAACATCTCCGCCGTGCCATTGACTTGGTCGGCGGGCAATCAGCATTAGCACGAGCCATCAACTCAAAACAGCAAAACGTCTGGTTTTGGTTGAATAAATCAGGGCGTGTTCCCGCTGAATTCGTTTTACCCATCGAACAAGCTACGCAAGGACAGGTAACCCGATCTCAGTTAAGACCGGACATCTATCCCGAATGCCCAAGCGAGCTGAAAGCCAGTAACCAGTAGGATTAAGGGCAAATAATGGTCAGCATTTTACGTAAACACAAAAGCGAGTTCCTCCATGCGTGACTATGGCAAGGTCTATACCCGCTTTTGGCTAAAGCAAAACGTTTTGTCCTGGAGTGACTCAGCGAAGTTGCTAGGACTGTATTTGCTTACATGCCCACATTGTAATTTGCTTGGCTGCTTTCGACTGCCGATTGGTTACGTTGCTTCTGACTTGAACTGGGATGAGCAACAGGTTGCCAAGGCTCTAAAGGAGTTAGAACAAGATCAGTTCCTCATTCGTTGCGAGGAATCCGGTTGGACTTTGATTCGGAGCTTTCTGAAGCACAACCCAATCGAAAACCCGAACCAAGGTAAAGCAGCCTTTCGGTTGCTTAAAGATGTACCTGCCGACTTCATTGGTATGGCATCGCTTTTGAAATCTCTTGCCGCTTTTCAAGCTCGGCTACCAGAAGAATTTTCATCATTGTTTATGCCTGATGGCAACCCGGTAAGGGACTCTCAACGGTCGGATGACTCTGAGAGAAGCAATAAACCAACAGTTAAAACTGTTGACTACATACAGTTTGAAGACTTCTGGGATGTACAAATACGCAAAGAAAAAAAAGCGAAAGCCAAAGAAGAATGGCTACGCATGGGCCTCAATGAAGACCATGAACTCGCCTTGGAAGTGCTAACACGCTGGAAAGAGCAACGAGACAACCGATTGCAGTATCAAGATCGGACTAAGACCCCTATGCCACATAACTGGCTTTTAAACCGCCAATGGGAAGACGAGTACGTTCGCATTGATGAAGTACAGCAATCATCGACGAGCCTAAAGGGCAGCAATCACCAGTTGAACATTGAAGAAAGCAATCGCCGCATTGCTGAAAGCTGGGCCGGACCAGGTATTCGGGAGGTTCGTTCAAGTGCAGGAGGTTGATAAACGCGAGTTTGCTGAAGTTTGGGGAGCTGCTTGGGCCATGTATGGCAAAAGCGTATCACCACAATTGCTATCCATCGCATTTGAAGCCCTTCGTGCTTATAGCATTGAAGAAGTGCGAATCGGTCTGACTCGGCATATTCAATCACCGGATACTGGGCAATTTTTTCCAAAGCCCGCTGACGTCATCAAGCATATCGATGGTAACTCGGGTTCAAGAGCCATGGTTGCTTGGAACAAAGTTGACAAGGCTGTTCGTCAGGTTGGCGCTTGGACATCCGTGATGTTTGACGATGCGCTTATTCACCGCGTTATTTCAGACATGGGGGGATGGGTTGAACTCTGCAAGGTAGATGACAGGGAATACCCCTTTAAACAAAAAGAGTTTTTAACACGCTACCAGGCTTACTTGTTGCGGGACGAAGTGGGTGAATACCCAAGGCTATTACAAGGTATTGCAGACCATCAGAACCAGCAAAAAGGATTTGATATGCAAGCGCCGGTTGCCGTGGGCGATTGGTCAAAAGCAGCACAAGTTTATACAAGAGGCATCACCGACTTTATCGCAGTGCCTTTGAAAAGAATAAGCCCGAAAGCCATTCAGGCGCTTCTCGGAAATCAATTAGAGGACAAAAATGAAAACGATTAAATCAAAAACCATTGCCCTAGTGATAGCCATGTCCGCAAGCACTTCAGTCTATGCGTTTCCGGGCTATCAGTGGGAAAAAGCAGCACAAAGCGTTGGTATTGATCCAGTCATGCTCTACGCCGTTGCCTTGGCTGAGTCGGCCTCACATCGTGGTCTCAACATGACCAGTCCATGGCCATACGCAATTCGCAATGGTTCAAACGCAACCTACGCCAAATCTAAGACAGAAGCAGAGAAACTGTTAAACCAAGCACTGCAAGAGACTGAAAAATATCAGCTCGATATTGGCCTTATGCAAATCAATTTGCATTGGCATGGGCATCGGGTGAGCTCAGCAGCGGAACTGCTAGACCCCATCACAAACCTTACGGTCGGCTCCAGTATTTTGGCCGAAGCAATCAAGTCTTCACCAAATGATTTAGAGCTTGGCATAGGCCGCTATCACAGTTGGAACGAAGAGCGTGCACGCTGGTATGGGCAAAGAGTGCTTTCTATCTATCGCAATATTTTACATGAACTGGAGGTCCGTCAATGACAACCAATCAACAAGACTTCTATCAATTAAACTTGGCGTACCTGCACGCAGCACGGGAATTGGCGCGCATTGATCCGCAAGAGGCTGTCTTGCGCTTTGGACTTACACGCGATGTGGTTGATGCTCTGATTAATGCTGGTGTTGACGACCTGCAACGAGTGGCGACCTCATCATTCATGCTGTTTCAACCAAGGGGTAACCAAAGCCAACTGATTGAGATGGTGAAGAGCAAAGGCACAGGTATCCCAAGAATCGCTTATTTATTATCAACCCTAAACAACAAGGGGGATGCATGATTGATAACCTGTCCAAAAGTGAGCTGTTTACCCGAGCCTCGCTGCTTATTAAATACGGATTTCGAACAACCATTATCGCGCTCGATACAGGTTTGCCAATCCACATTATCAGAAGGCTCCACAAAGAAGTGACTGGCAAGTCACCTTGTCCTGGTCAATTGCCAGAATCTGATGCCATCGTCAAAAGCAGAAGAGCATTAGTTGAAGGCTCCCTGCTTATGGCGCTTTATGTCAATATTGGTGGTGATAATGTCTACAAGCAATTAAATATCGATGCTTTGATGAAGGCTTACGATGCGTATTTGGTTGCAAGAAAAGAAGCAGATCTTCCAGCTGAGATCCCCTGGAAAAAACTGACCATCAATGAAGGTTGGGTTCTAGCTCGTGATTTAAGATCACAGCTAGCATCCTTACACCGGTGTCGATGCGGCAGTCTGTATTTGACGGTATCTCAACAGCGCATTCAGCTTAAATGTCCTGTGTGCGAGATTATGGCCGAGCAAACCACTAGAGCACTTTTTGAGAACTAAAATGCTGATGCATGATTTGATTGTGCACCGCCCGTGCACTTTGAGAGTACTAAGATGATAAAATTACTTAAATCTTTACCAGCACGCTGCTGGTTTATATCACTGGGGCTTTTTCTGGCGACTTTGGCTGCGGCTCATTTTTTTCCCTCAGAAATATTAACGGCATCTGCCAAGTTAGCGGCTTTGCCATTTCTGATTTGCACCATCGTTTTTTTCAGCTACTTGGGATTCAAAGCAATTGCTAGTCCTATCGGCCTTATAACCATCACCACTATGCTTGTAGCAATCGCATATTGGCAAGCGAGTTGGACAATTTTATGTGTAGGTTTAGCCTTCTTAGGCTTAAGCGGACTAATCCATTTATTTCAAAGACAACTGAAAGATACCGGTCGAGAACTAAGCCTGAGCGAAAAAAAATATTGGTACTGGGTAAACGAATTTGCAGATGGTCGCTCATCTATCCTCCCTAAAAAAACAAGGTCATAGTAAATTGACTGCTTTTTTACTTATACTCAAAAAATTGATTGGCACTTTCGTACTACGAATGAAAAATGCCATTTCCATCAATGAATACGGATCAACTCAAGTTCGTTACCCAGCACAACAGGACAGTTCTTTGACATCCTTGTTAAAGGTTTGGGCGCAGAGCTTCAAACCCTCCACCATAGTCAGGTAAGGGAAAAGCTGGTCGGCTAATTCCGTCACCGTCATACGGTTGCGGATCGCCAGCGCCGCACTCTGGATCAGTTCTCCACCTTCATGCGCCAGAATCTGCGCCCCGATCAGGCGGCCAGTGGCTTTTTCCGTCACCAATTTGATAAAACCATCGGTCTCGAAATTCGCCAGTGCGCGCGGCACGTTCTCCATCTCCAATACACGACTGTCGGTTTCAATGTCTTGTGCGTTGGCTTGCTCTTCCGTGAGCCCAACAGTTGCCACCTGGGGATCGGTAAAAATCACTGCTGGCATGGTGGATAGATCCAGTTTGGCGTATCCGCCCGTCATGTTGATGCCGGAACGGCTACCGGCGGCCGCGGCGACATAGACGAATTGCGGCATGTTGCAGCAGTCTCCGGCGGCGTAAATACCGGGAACATTGGTTTCCATGCGTTCGTTAACAACGATTTCGCCCTTTTTGTTGGTCGTAACACCCACCGCGCCCAGATTGAGTTGGCAAGTATTGGCGTGTCGCCCGGTGCTTACCAGCAAACGATCGCAGCGTAGATCGCCCGCGTTAGTTTCCAATGTAAATTGGCTTCCATCGTGGGTCACCTTGGTAGCTTGCGTACTGTTTAATACTCGAATGCCTTCTTTTTCAAAACATCCGGTGAGTTTTTCACCGAGCAAGGGATCTTCCCGATAAAGCAATGTATGTCTTGCTAATATGGTGACTTCACTGCCTAAACGGCGATAAGCCTGGGCAATTTCCAGCGCTACAACCGACGAACCAATCACGACCAGGTGCTGCGGCAATTCCTGAGCAAACAGCGCTTCGGTAGAGGTCCAATAAGGTGTTTCAGTTAAACCATCAATAGGAGGAATGGTTGGCGTGGAGCCGGTAGCGATCAGGATTTTATCGGCGTGAACTGCCTGCTCGGTTCCATCATTTTTTCTGACTATCAGGGTGTTGGCATTTTTAAATTGCGCCCAACCTTTAAGTAAACTAAGCGCAGGATTTGTCTCCAGAATATTCTGGTACTTTGCCGCGCGCAGCTCTTCGACCCGAGCGGTCTGCTGCTGAGTCAACAAGGCTCGACTCAATTGGGGCGCATGATTTTCCAGTCCGGTAAAGGGATTATTGCGTTGCTGCTGAGCCAATTGAGCGGCGCGGATTAGAATTTTTGAGGGTACGCAGCCGACATTCACGCAACAGCCGCCAATCACATCGGCTCCCTCAATAAGAGTGACCTTGGCACCACCTTCAGCGGCTTTAATAGCGCAGGCAAAAGCGCCGGAACCCGTACCGATAATCGCCACGTGTTGAGTTTGGTTGCTTTCAGTGTTGCTTGCATTTTCGTTGTCACAGCAGTCGTTCGGTGAAGTAATTTCTTTTGCAGTGCCAGTGGATTCTTTTGCGATATAACCGAGAGCTTCTATTGCTCCAATGAGAACGGTTACGCTGACCCCACCGTTCGTGGTGATCGTTGCTCTGGCGTTTTCATAAGATATTTCAACCTTATTAACGCCTTCGATCGCATCGAGTGCTTCTTTAACGTGGGCGACGCAACTTGGACAGGTCATCCCTTCTATCGATAGTAAGATCATTCGTTTTCCTCAAATAGTAGTCAGGCATTGCGTCATGTTAAACAGCACAGCTGTCATCATCACAGCGTTTATTCGCCGGTGAAAAAATATCCCAAAGCGATACGGCAACCATCAGGCCTAATGCTGAATAGGAGACATAGCTGCTCCAGCCGTACTGGAAAAACGGATAGAGCGATAACAGCAATAAAATGGGGCCGGCCACACCCAGCGCACTACGGTGCCATTGCCGGTGGCTGAACCAGCCAAGTCCGTTGAGTACCAAGGCAATCCAGGCAAACAGGGGTAATAGCGTGCTAACAAACAGACCTTCCCATTGGCTGAGAAAACCCAGTCCTACCGCAGCGCCCAGACTGGCAATGGCCGGGAAACACATGGCGCATCCCATAGCAGAAACCAGCGCGCCCAATGAGCTAATCTTATCGCCGAACCGGGTCAGTAACCGTATTAGCATTTCTATGCTTTACTCCTTGAGCGTTGACGGATAACCCGCGTTAGCGGTGGCTTCGGTCAGTGCTTTTACCGTGGTTTTTTCGTCGTCGAAGGTGACCACCGCCAGTTTGGTCTTAAAGGTCACTTCGGCTTTACTGACGCCATCGACTTTTTGTAAGGCTTTTTCCACGGTAAAGGGACAGGTCACACAGTTCATGGTTGGGACTTCCAAAGTAACTGTTTTCGGGGCAGCTAAAGCGTTCAGGCTGGTCAGTACGAACAGGGACATTAGGGCGAGTGTTTTCATAATTTTCTCCAAGAGCAAGCCATAAAGATTTAATCAAAATAAAAGGTTAGAAATCGTCATCAGGCGAACCAGACAATCCAATAATTACTGGTGACTAAAACCAACGCAGTCAGTGCCGTTAACCAAAAGATCACCTGCCGACGTTTTCGCACTTGAGGAACTGCACAGGCGGTGCCTGGCTCACAGTCCTCGACGGGGCGATAGACCTTCCAGCCTGCGAAGCCAAATAAGGCTAAAACCAGCAGGATAAAAATGGGACGATAAGGTTCTAACAAGGTTAAATTACCAATCCAGGAGCCACTCACGCCTAGCAGCAACAAGACGAAAGGACCAGCGCAGCAAAGACCAGCGCCAATAGCGGCAATAACACCGCCGATGATTGGAAAGTTGGGATTACTTTTTGACATAACTCACTCTACTTATCGTACTTTAGTAAAACAAGCTTAAACCCCGTACCCAACTACGGAGTCAAGATAAAATTTGACTCATTATTAATCTTCAGGAAGTAGGGAATCAATAATGGGACAGTGGGATTGGTTAGTATTAGAATTACACTCATTCAATAATTCTGTGAGAACGGTTTCTAAGCGGCGAAGACCTGCTATTTTGGCTTTCACACTTGCAAGCTTGTGTAAAGTCATTTCTTGCACTTCTATACAGGGAGTGTCATTAAGGCTGAGTAAATTGGAGATTTCTTCCAAAGTGAACCCAAGATCTTGGGAACGTTTAATGAATTTTATTCGGTTTAATGTTGCCAAAGGATAAAGTCGGTAGCCTAGATGCGGTTTTTCAGGTTTTTCTATAAGACCACGTCGTTCGTAATAACGAACAGTCTCAACATTGATACTAGCTTGTTCGGCTAATTTTCCAATTGTGTACATGTGTTATATTTCTCCGTATCTAAGTACGGAGAAATATATCCCTATCTACGTAATTAAGCCATAAAACTTCGTTAGCCTTGAGCTTCTACTCCTTGTTTTATTTATTTCCTGATGCCTGGTTATATGCCCTAATATCGATCAAGTTGTTCTGAGCATAATCTCCCGCAAGGGATGCATTTGAGATCACTGCAATCTGCTTATCCACAAATGCTTTATCTTCATCAGACACACTGTCAGAGATGTAAGCGCCACTCTCATCCTTTTGACGATACTCATTTAGCATTTGCTCCCTTAGACCAAGCATTTCAGGCGACCAACTCGATGAGTCTTCAGAGTTGAAAACGCGCCCCGCCAAACCTTCATTGAAAGCTTGAGCGAAAACTTGACTTTGAATCGGGGTCAATCCCATTCTCTGCCCTTCGCTGTATGCTTCCTGTTTAAAATCATCAGCATACTGCTCTAGAAACTCACCATATCGATTGTTAACTGCCGCACCGAATGCCCCCGCCAACATGGCTTCAGACTTAGTGCCCCAGTTTACTTCGGAGGCATACTGCGAACTCGATCCACTGTATGCATCATTAAACGCCGTCAATGGGTTTTCCAAAGAGGTTCCGGCATCAACGGCGGCTTTTAAGCCATCCCAGGTTGATTTGCTGGCCACAGTAGCGTTGTGCAAGAAACCTCGTGAGCCAGGATCTTCAAGCGCTTGTTCTTTGTAACTCTCATAGTCTTCGCCAAAGTGATTCAGGGTATGCAGAGCTGCATCAGTATGCTTGCCACTGAAATCACCAATAGCACTGGCGCTGTTGAAGAACATTTCAGCACCAGAAACTCCGCTATCATCAGCCATAATACGTGATCGCCACTGAGATCCAGCTTCACTGTTTAGTTCAGATTGATAGGTACTTGTGTCAGTAGCTACGGCCTGTTGGGCTTGCTGCTGATGCGCATTCAACTGTCCATCTATACCAGACAGATTGGTTTGGTAAGCCGATTGAGCTGCGTTGAACTGAGTTTGAACTGTTGCTGCATCCTCGTAGCCGCCCAATACCCCCGATTCAACTTGGCTTTGAGCACCACCAAAAGTAGGTGCAGCTGATGACAAGCCTTCATTAGAGCGCGGTTGAATTGATCGTAAATCGGCTCCGGTAGCCATGGCCATAACAGTCATTGCTGCTTGATAATCATTGTCTCGTTCAGCGGGCGTTGAGGAGTTGCTATAGGTTAAAGACTCCATAGCTGCGGCCACATACGCCTGATTATCATCAGGTAGCAAGCGCTGATACATTGGAAGGTTTTCACGTAATCGGTTACCTGCTTCAACATGCTGGTTCATATAGCGACCTAAATAATCCATGACTTCAGGATTATCCGCTGCTAATCGAGTTAACGTCGAACCATCCGTGTTCCTTTGTCCTGATAGACTGTAGCTGGCCTGATCAAGCTCACTAAAGCGGTTTGATGCCGTGATAACGTCTTGTGCTGAACTCTGAAGTGACTGATAGTCTTGGTTAGACAACGACATTTCAACGCCAGAACGTCTTGAATCTGAAAGGTCCTTAACCATTGCATCGCGATACTCAGCACGTCGTGAATCACTCGATGCCAAGCTTTGCATTTCCCCAGTGAGTGTATTTGCGGTCGTTGATCGAGAACTGCCTTCTGACGACTCAACTTGGCCACTAAAGTTTCCACCTAAATCCAAGCCTGCTCGTAACCGTGATATTTTTGGCACTCTTGAGGATTCGGGCTTATCGACTCCAGGCAAGTTACCTTGTCGGGAGTCATTCCCCCCTGTACCAAGTAATCTTCCCAAGAAGCCTTTATCTGCTACTTCTTTATCATCGGTATTTGTAATGGTTCCATCTCCACCGACCCTTAGGCCTCCCGATAACACGCCCGATACCAAGCCACGTACAGCGTCTTTTTTATCGTCTCCGAAACCATACCGTGTTTGCAGGTCATCAGTGACCTGATTAACAACGGCGCTAGATGCGGAATTAGAAGAACCGATCTGACGTCCAACCGAAGAAAGGTTGTCGTAACTTAGCTTTTCACCAAAGGTTCGACTCATGGTATTGCCAACCTGACGGCTAAAGGCTTGAGTTGCCTGAGTCATGGATTCTTTTGCAGAGCCGACCATTGAACCCACTGCGTTTCCGACAGAGAAACTGCTTAGTAAGTTTGACGCGCCGGTCATTGCAGAACCCGTGAGGGCTGAATTTTGGAACATTGACTGTGATTGCATCACCGGGGCATTTTTCGCGACATCTGGACTTGCCAGCTTTTCATCAATGGCATCACCGTTTTGAAGACGTCCAGCCAAGTGGGTAGCGGTTATTGCTGAGCCATACACGAGCATGAGCGAAATTGCCGGAACACTCGACGCCAACATGCCGCCAGTAGCTATCCAGGTTTGCAGCACTGAATCCATCTGCATCATCCCAGCAAAAGATGGCACTTCTGTACCTGCAAAGGCATCAAGAGCCGACATTTTCCCTGCAACGGTTAAATGAATATACAGGTTAATGATGGCCATGACAGGCATCCAAAGTTGAATCCAAAGCAGGATTAACAAGTACTTCCCAGCCATTCGCATCCCGATTTGGCCAAGGGCTATCACAAAGGCCATCAAAGGGGTGATGGCGTAAATGAATCCCTCAAAAAACGTCATCATCGGACGAACAATACTTTGGAACAGAGTCTGCTCCGCCGCCCATTGCGTATTGCGCTGCTCAATCGCTTGGTTAACCATAACGGCTGCGGTGAAAGCTTGATCATCCATATACTTGCCCGTCACGCTTTGCTCATAAATAGGCAAAAGCACCGACGCGGTCATGTACTCTTGGGTGTTAACCGAAGCCAAACCAAGGTTATTCAGTGCATTTCGGATCACGTCATCAGTGTCCGTGGCTGACGAAGTCCCCAATGAGGCTGACAGAACCTGTTTAAGCCTTGGAATGAAGGTTGATTCTGTCATGAGTTTCAGTTGGCTGTAGGCATCGGTGCAGTCCAGATCTCTACTGCTACCACTGAGCATGATGCGCGTGCCATAAATGCGCGAATCAAACCTAATCGCAGTCATCGGGTTAGGATCACTCAGCACCTGATCGAGGTTCTTTTGGCCAATGTCGATACCAATCAAGGTGCACTCTTTGATGTAGTTAAACCACGATTGCTCGATGTCCGAGCCGCCGACACGATTTGCATCACCCAACCCAGAGCGATCCATCACCTGTTTTCTCACTTTAATCAGTGACTGTAAACTGGATGCAAAGCCGTATTCCGTCATGGCGGGAGTTGAGAACGCCGTTTCAAACAATCGCGTGATTTGAAAGCCGACAGTTGAAATCGTACTGCCTGCGGCAGCAACACCGATGGGCACATTATCAACCACTCGAACTTGTCCCGTGTACGCATCCTCAATGCTCACTCGGGTACTGGGTCCAAACATGGTTGCAAAGACTAACCATGAGACTAAAACGTGTTGAAAGTTAATGCCACGACCGCCTTGCATTAAGGCCTGAACAGAGACCATCAATACCCCAATGAGCAAGCCAATGCGAACCATTGAAGTAAAGTCGCCTGTACCAGTAATCATCGCGACAGCGTTCAAGACCTGCTCTAAAAATGCCGAATCCCCGATGGAATAGATCTCCCACATGACCTATTCCCCCAGTGCCGTAGATTTAACGGTGTAATAACGCTGTTTGCGAATGGTCTGAATCACCTGGTTAAAATGCGCCAGCAATTCTTGCTCTGAGCCGTATCTTCGCTGCAACGCAGCGTACTCCTCATTGATTTGGCGACGTGCACGTTCAAGGTCTTCCGTTAATAACTTCGCATAGGCATGATCTTCCACACCGGAGGTACTTCTAGCTGCATTGAGCATGTCTTCAACCAATGCTTGGGCCATCTCAACAGCAATAAATGGCGCAGCTCTTGAAGCAAACGACCTAGCAGCCCCTTCATTTAATGCAGAAAGTGTTCGAATCATGCCGCCAATGCTTGCAGGAGCCGAGGTCATAAAAGCTTTTTCAGTGGTGCTAGCTGCCCCTGTATTTCGAGCAAATTTAAAAATAATGCCGTTACTAGAACCTGTACCTAGAAGTAAATTTTCTACCTGGGTTGATAACCCAGTAAGAGTCACGTTAGTAATTGTCGGGTTCAGACAACCGTCTTGCGTCACTGTGTCACATCGGTACATAGCGACGTTACCGCCGTGAATTAGATGCTCAATAGTCACTTTATTGCCATTCAGCCTGGTCAGTTTTGGGGCTTTACCTTGGCCATCAGCGGCATTAGCTAGATCACCAACAATGATCGAACCCGTCACAGACATAACCGCTTCTAGAAAACGGTCATCCCCCGATGCAAACCAGCTTGATGCAGAGTGACGTTTCAGTGCTCGCCAAACCAAGTTGCCTTTAATCGTTTTGTTCACATCAGATGCCGCGACACTTGAAGCATTCTCGTAAGGGTTCTTACCATTGGATTCACTCCAACTGGTAAAAATGTCTCCAGCCCCTTTAAGTGAGCTCAACATGCTGGCTTCTGTTTGCCCCTTCTTACCAAAGGCGGCCAGGGTATCGTTCACGACTCCCTGAGCCATTTGACAGGAATTGCCAAAATACTCGTTCAACTGCTGGATTTTCTTTTGCAGAGTCTCCATGTGCTGGGAACATTTCTCACACATAGCACTGAGCGCCAATTGGAATGCGTATCCCTTGGCATTTGCCGCTACAGAGCGAAGTAATTGAACAAACTGATCTGCATTAACAAATGACAAACTTCCAGCGAACATATCAATGCCGCCACAACCGGCTTGGAATGACGGAGGCACCATAGAGACGAGGTTCTCGTTCATGATCCTGTTACGAACAACAACACTTCCGCCAGATATAACGCCACGCCGCTGACTCTCGAATACACCAGGCGCAGTGCTGTTGGTCATTGAACCAAATAACTGGTTCATCTCCTGTTGCAAGCTTGCTTGGCTCATAGACGAAAAACCAATCGCACAGACGATTAGCGATACTCGTAATACTTTTTTCATCGTTATAACCCTCCTTGTGCACGCAGATAGCGAACAAGGAACTCAGGGTCCTGTAATATCTTCTCGTTAAGCTCTTGGGCTGACATCGCGAGTGACACGCCGGGCTGAACAGGTCTGGTGGCATAGTAAGTTTGATCGTCAATCCAACCGGCTTGATGGGCTGCGAGAATAATTCGATTATTGAGCTCATCAAGGCTCATTGCGCCTTGGCCAATCGGAGTGATGACATTAGGCGGATCAACTAAGAATACGGCAGGGACAGTCGTAACGGACAAGGATTGAGCTTGTCCTGAATCGACTTTGTAATTAGGAAACTCTCCACCCGGTAAAGGCAAGCCATCGACTGCAATAGCAAACACCTCGAAACCATAGTTCAAAGCCATTGATTCGATGATAGGCGCTTGAGCATGGCAGTAAGGGCAATCAGAACGATAGAAGAAGAATAAGCCAGCCCGTTTTGCTACTTCACCTAAAGCAATATCTCGTTGAGCGCCAGCTTCTCGATCCATCCGATTGGCAGCATAGGTAGCCAAGGGTCTGCGACTGATTTCATCCAAAACTGGATCGCCCATGACTACCTGCTGACTAACATCAGCAAACTGTGAGCCCTTATCCATCATGACGCGCTGGAGATACAGATAGGCTCTGACGTTCTCATTCGTCGGCTCATCAATTGCCTTGTCCATGAACGACTGCATGTGCTCACGAAACCAGGCAGCACTGAAAGGCTTTAGCCCGCTCTGACTCGACTCTGCCGCACCAGATTCCGGCTTAATAAGCTCTTCAGCCTCCGCTGGCTCAGGAATGACCTGATACCAAAACCAGCCTTCCTGACCACGCTGATAGAATGGCCCATCACTGGCATGGGCGGGCAAGATGAATAGAAATAAAATAATGATTGGGATGGTCACCCATAGGATAAACCAAGGTAACAAAGGGGTTCTCATTGTCAGCTCCAGAAAATTTCATAGAGCTAACATGCTAAAGATCCCCATAAGAGCGATTGGCCAGATAGATGAAGGAATCGTGTGTGTTTCTGACTAGCTGTTTTGACCAGTAACAACAGCTAACTTTAATGAGCAAAATATATGACGACGATTGATGGGGGGAGCCGATCAGATCGTAGCTTCTTGATTTAGTTCCATCGATTTAAGCAACAAAGCCGGATGCAGTGTAAATATGGGATAATAATCTCCTACCTTTGTGATGCTCTTTTAATCGGGGTCTGTTCCGTTATCGCTATCTAATCTAAGAACAAGGGCACTCGTATTTGAGTGCCCATGGTTTATCTGGATTCAATGGCTGGCTAATCAGGAGGCTACATCATGCCCGTGACAAGGCCTGCCGCCACAAAAAATACGATCATCCACAGCACCGAAAGGTTGAGCTTTTTGTGTAGATAGAAACCTACAATCACTAACGCCATGTCGATGGGAGCAACAACTGCGCTGCTAAATACTGGCTGGTAAAGTGCCGAGAGTAGCAATCCTACTACCGAGGCGTTTACACCGTTGATGGCGCCGGAGACCAACGGTTTGCTTGCCAGTGCTTGCCAGTTTTTAAGTACGCCAAGCAGTAAAAGAAAACCTGGTAGGAATACACCAAGCGTTGCGATCAGCGCACCTAAAATTGGCGTATCCGAAAGCTCATAACCGATAAAAGTTGCAAAGGTGAACATTGGCCCCGGTACAGCTTGTGCAGCGGCGTAGCCTGTTAAAAATACATCTGGGCTGAGCTGATCGCCAACAATGTTTTGCAGAAGCGGCAGCACCACATGACCGCCACCAAACACTAAGCTACCAGCTTGGAAAAAATCACTAAACAGCCCAAGCAAAGGCAACGTATGAGCCACTAACGGTAAGCCGAGTAAAAGCACCGCAAATAGAGCCAGTGGCGCTATAGACGGTTTAAACGGCTCGGTTGATGGCACGGAGCCTTTCCTCAGATATCGCAAACCGACAATACCGGCTCCGAGCAACACGAACATTTGCGTCATGATGCTTGGTGCCACCAACAACGCAATCGCAGTCGCGACGCACAAACCAGCGGTCAGTTTGCTTTGACAGAAGTTTTTGTACATGCCCCAGGTCGCATCCGCCACGACAACGACAGCTAGTAGTTTTAGCCCGTGAACGATGTTTTGAAACATTGCGGTGTCGGTGATTTGGCTACTCACCATCGCTAGCGCCAACATGATGATCACCGAAGGAAGCGTGAATCCGACAAATGCTGCGCATGCACCACTTAAACCGCCGCGCTTATAACCCAATGCAAAGCCGACTTGGCTTGATCCCGGTCCCGGCAAAAACTGACTGAGCGCGACAATTTGAGCGTACTCGCTGTCATCAAGCCATTTCAGTTTCTCAACAAAGGTTTGGCGAAAATAACCAATATGAGCCGCTGGGCCGCCGAAGCTGAACCAACCCAGCCAGAAAAAAGTCTTGAAGATAGTGAACATGTCGAGCCTGTTTATTTAAAAAGCATTTTTGCTAATTTATCGAATGCTATAAAATGACTCAAATTGATGATTTTGATTTCATCTATGAATGAAATGGGATGAGGGTGTTGAAGTGAAAGAGGACATTCAGTGGCGCAACATTGACTTGAACTTGTTGGTGACGTTTTCCTACCTGTATCGCCATCGAAGCGTTAGCGTCGCGGCAGAGAAAAGTTGCGTTAGCCAGTCGGCGATGAGCCATAGTTTATCTCGTTTGAGGTTGTTGTTTGATGACCCGCTTTTTGAGCGCAAAGGGCATAAGATGCAGCCCACAGAGCACGCTCACCACATCGCGCCAACCGTGCATAACTTGCTGGACTCTATCGCCAAAGACTTGCTCACTAAGTCTGCCTTCCAACCTGAAAATTACGCGGGTGTATGTCGCATTGGGTTAACGGATTATGCTGAGTTTATCTTTGCGCCTCGGGTTTATGACGAAATACGTCAGCGCGCACCAGAGGCGCAGATCAGTTTTATTAACGTCAATCGTAGCAACTACGTGGCATTAACAGAGCAGGAAAAGCTCGATGTCATTATTGGCAGCATTCCGTTGTTAGATGACAACTTTGAGAGCTTGTACTTGTACACCGAAAAACACGTGTGCATGTGTGATAAACAGGTATTGAAAGGGGAAACACAGCTGTCTCTGGAAGCGTTCGCTAACATCGAGCAAGCTCTGGTAAGTCCCGATGGGAGCTTAAAGACACAAGTAGACCAAAAGCTCGCAGAACACGGCTTGAGGCGTAAAGTCACCGTGGCTTCGCGCAATTTTCTCACCATTCGGCATTTATTGAAAAAGCGCGATCTAATTGCCATCGTGCCAGAAAAAATGGCGTTGGCGGAGGGCTTTTCGGACGATCTCATTACTGTTAAGCCGCCGATCGCCGTTGCGGATTTTGATATTGCCATGCTGTGGCATTCCAGCCGAAACAATGAAGACAAAGGCATTTGGCTACGCGAGTTAATTTCTTCGACCATCAGCTCTAAATGATAAACATTTTGGGCACTCATCGTGCCTAGAGTTATTTGTTGTTGAACTTCTTACTACCCACTGAGTTATTAGCGTTATACCGAAATAGTACTGATTAAGTAAA
Organism: Providencia sp. PROV119; assembly: GCF_028482435.1. Lineage (NCBI taxonomy): Bacteria > Pseudomonadati > Pseudomonadota > Gammaproteobacteria > Enterobacterales > Morganellaceae > Providencia > Providencia sp. PROV119. The sequence goes on along the minus strand of NZ_JAMPQL010000004.1, from coordinate 122,702 downwards.
ATGAATGTCTTTGGTTAGGAGTAATGATACTCCTGATTTAATTCATAAAAGAGGATAATGGAAAAGGTATCATTGAGTTGTACCAGGTTGCTGAGGTCTGCTATCGGCACCTAAGTAAGTATCGCCAATACACATTAGCTCACTTTACTTCGAAAACCGTAACCAACGTTTTAATTGAGCCACCAGGAATCATAACAAAGTACATATTGCTCCCCACATGCTGCCAGACCTCGGCCTCTTGTGCATATTTTTTTGCTTTTTGGATAGCGACGTTTTCTGGCAACTGAGTTTTAGTTAGCCCCGAACATAGCAGCTTTGAGCACAAAGCCTTCCAAGGATGCTTAGGTACGCCGTCTGAAAGCCGTTCCACGAATCTTTCAAGCGCGTGACGAGTCACCACGACAGGTCCAATTTTCGGAACGTTGATGACCTCATCGATGTCTCTCACTGTAGCATTATCGACGCTGTATTCTTCGAAGGAATGTGAGAGCCAATCGTCCTGCTTCTCTACCGAGATCTGTGCTTCCTGGTATCGAGTTAGCAAAAACCTAGTCAGGCTGTAAAGTGAATGCTGAGTTGAGCGTTGTTTCTGTAACTTTTTGATAGCTCCTTTACTGACCCGGATTTGAAGCCCATGACCGCTTCGGTTACTTCCCATCACCTCTTTCACTGACAGTAGGTGATGAATCGCATAAAGCTCAGCTGCAATTGGCTTTTGCTGCTCAGGTAGCTTGTCGTATTGCTCACCTAAATCGACCTTTAGCTCACCACCTCTTCGAAGGCCGGTCTTCCAGTAAACCGTAAATTCACCATCAATCTGCTTTGTTAACAGGGTTAATACCATCATGTTTGTTTCTCCTATTGGTTCTCTATTTTTCATTCTCCATGTTTTTTCAAATATGCAAGGCGTAAAAAAAGGGGCCGAAGCCCCTTGGATCAGATATGAACTTTCGGAAAGCCCATGGCACCGTAAACATTCAGCACATCATTCCAATCCCAACTTTTCACGCCAAGTGACGTTGGTATCGGAGGGATCAAGACTTGTGTCAGAATGCCTTTCTGCCAGGCTTTTTTCTTGAGTTCATTCGCTGCATTCAGGCCGGTCTCAGAGAGATCATGATCTGCCCAGATGTACAGCATTTTCACATTACTTGGTGGTTCAAACCTAGCCAGTAGGGTTGCATTCACAACCGACCAACATGTTTGTCCCGTTGCTCTGGTAACCGCTAAAGCCGTTTCGATACCTTCAGAAACACCTAGTACCTCACCAGGCTCACCAATCGGAATGGCACCACCTGTGATTGTTCTGTCACTTGGTATCGGCATCATCTTTTTAGGCCTTTCAACCGGCGCTTTGAATCCATCTTCACTTAGGTAGATCCGATGGAACGTGGCCGAACGCCCTTGCTGAGTAACGATTTTACCTAGCAGCGCTGGGTAGCTATCGATAAACAGGCCATCTTCATCATGGTAAGGCAAGTTTGGATGAAACCTCAGCACCGAATCCCATTCAGGACGAAGCCGGGTAACAATGCCACGACGATGCATGTAGTTCCAAACTGGTTGCGCACGAGTATCTGCAAGAGAAAACGTTTCTCCCCAGGTTTGATTCAAGCGATGGATAATCGCTTTGTCCTCTTCCTGCCTTTTCGTCTTCCAGTCAACAGCGTTACTCGGTATTACCCGAGTTGGTACTTGTCCGGGTTGAATACCTAGAACTTGACCGATTGCTTCAATAGACTGAGCAAAGTTCCATCCATTAATCCAAGACAACAGTTCAAAGCCATCATGAAAGATACCGCAGGTATTACAAACGCCACCACCGGTATATTCAGCATCTTTGAACAGCCTAAAGCCATCACGACCGCCATGAACAGGACAAGCCACATGACGGCCTTTTCGAGCAATAGCAGCATCAAGTTCTGGCACCAACGCCGCCAAGACTTGAAGCCATTGGCCATTGAGATATGGCCTTACTGTGTCAATTTGTAAAGGTAACGCCATATAACCTCCTTAAGTAAAATGCCGACTCCTACCACAGGAGGTAAAAGTCAGCTTGGGTCCTGCAATGAGCCGTTTGGTTAATGCAGGAACGTTAGTCAAGCTGGATACCATGTCGTCTTAATAGCCACATGATGGAATCACGAAGCACATCAGGATCGACAACCGCAGCCATTGAGCAAACACGAAAGCAAAATGGCGCTATTTCGTCATTTTGAATCCACGACAACACATCCTTGCGCAACCGAGTGCTGACACGACCGTCCAGCAATACTCGGATCGCATCCAATAGAATGCCTTCGCGTAACTGCCAGATTTCCGTGTCAGACCAAGTGACTGGGGCATCATCAAACTCAAATAGAAATTCGAGCTGTGATGATGTGTGTTGATGGGACTGCTTTTGTGATGTAGGAGAATGGGCAATGCGCCCATTCATTAAAGATAACCGCGTTCGGCAAGCGAAACGCAGCCCTCGGATGCGACCACAACATGGTCAAGCGTTCGAATATCAACAAGTGACAAGGCGTCACGGAGTCGATGAGTAATGCGTTTATCAGCTTCACTTGGCTCAGGATCACCCGATGGATGGTTATGAACCAATATCACTGCTGCTGCATTAAGTTCTAGCGCTCGCTTTGTTACTTCCCTTGGATACACGCTCGCCGCATCTAAAGTGCCTTTGAACAGCTCTTCAAATCGAATAACGCGATGCTTTGTATCAAGAAACAGTACGCCAAAGACTTCGTGCTCATACTCGTGCATCAGTGTTTGCAGGTATGAGAACGCCGACGATGGCTGTTCAATTTTTCGACCTTTACTCAATCGACCACGGGCAAGCTTGAGCGCCATATCTAAGATATCCGCTTCAGTCACTTGCTCAGGAACGATGTAAGTACCGGCTTCTTCGCCAGCTAAGAACTTTTTGTTTTTCATAGGAGTCTCCCAAAAAAAAGCGGAGACGAACCCATGCCCAGACGGGGACGGAATCGTCCCCGCAGGGTGGTAAAGTTGATGTGGTTACTGAATTAACAGTTGTTGTGTTACTTCGAATAACTCACGCTTCAGATCTTTGACGTCGTTAATCACGATGCTTTGAGGAAAGAATTTCTCAACACTGCGTGTTTGAATCCCGATCCCCAGCAGCTCAAAGCCACTGCGTCTGCACCGGTCAACAATGTCATGCGTGGCAGCCCAATCATCTGGGTCACCATCGGTTAGCACTATCATTAGCTTTCGCTTCTGTTTTTGCGCTAACAAACTGTTTGCCGCAAACCACATCGCTTGTGCCATAGGCGTACAACCTCGTGGTTTTTGGTCAAAACAGGCGGCCCGATGTCGAACCGATTGCTTGGGCAATAACGCGATAGAAACTTCCTGATGAATACCAGGAAAATAACTGACCGCAGGTACAACACCCGGTATGCCTTCCAGTGCCATGGCCAAAGCCAAAGCGGCTTCATTGGCAACATGAAAGTACTTTCGATTACCTTCGCCAATGGGTTTACCCATTGAACCCGATATATCGACCAGCAAGTGCACAGCAGCATTAGGCGCAATGCGAGGTTGCCTTTGAATAAACAATCTCGACTCACCGGCTTGTGAAGCGGCAAGACGATGGGTTGCAACTCGAAGACCGTGCCTTTTGGCATGATTCCGATTGTCCTGACTGGACTGAACCATGCCCCTAAGTCGGGCTCGAATTTGAGCGGACTCAGACGCCGATAAGGTCAAGATGGCCTCATCACCCAACATAGCCTGCTCTGCTTGGGGCAAACTGAGTGGAGTGACACCCTGATGTCCTTCAGCTTGTTCCGACAACACTTCTGCCACTTGTGCAAAGGTATCGGATTCAAACTGAGCGGCACTGGCCTCTAAGGCTTGTCGCAAATTGTCAGCTTGATCAGAGTTATCAGAATCTCCCGTTTCAGCAGCATCCCCCGTTGCAGACGAACCTGTTTCCGGGGTTTGACTGTCACTACTGCTATTGCTGTCATTACTCGCATCTTGTCCAATGTCATCACCGTTATCAGCATCCGACTCATCCTGTGGTGGACGAGATTCTTCTTCCAACATGGCAACGATGGCATCGACAAGTTTCAGCACTTCACCTGTAGATGCCAGGCTAGGCACTGCTGTCAGCATGGCGCTTAACCGGCTCATCGCTGCGGCAGGAAAGAGTTGTCTCACCCTTTCATCAACAGCTTGATACAAAGGCGTCAGTGCTTTCTGGCCCAGAAAATGGCATCTCAAGCGAAACAACAACCAGGCTTGCAAGTTAGATGCAGGCTCAGGCTGTTCAGGTACACACATTTGCTGTGTGTCCACCATGTACTCAATCACTTGCGAAATACTGCGCCGGGTTCCGGGGTAATCCTTTGCCAATTCGTTTTCAATGCGCACATCCTCAATAATATTGAGAAGTGCCTTACGGATCGGCTTAGACGACGCCTTCTTCACCATGTCAAAATTGGTATGCCGAATATGCGCCGCTTCATGAGCCAGATAACCCCAAGCTATCTGTTGATAGTGTGGGTCGTCTGGGTTTGCTGTTGGGATCACAATCCGCTCACCATCGGTAAACGCATCTTGTCCTTGAATAAGCACCTTCACACCAAACTTTTCGCCATAAGCGGCGGCAACGATTGGCAGTGCGTTTTTTAATGGATGATTCATGGGAGTCTCCTAATCATTAGGGGGAATACTCCCTCAGCGGGAGCGTTTCCCCGCTGGGAATGTAAGTGTTTAAACCTGTGCTTTTAGCTTATCCAGGTCATATTTTTGACCTAACCAAGCCACCAATTGAGCTGGACTCTCGTGCTGCTCAAATGACGTTTTAAGCTGGTCTAAACTCAGGATGTCATCCAATGTCAGACCGTACTGGTCTTGTAACTGAGTAGACACCTCGTGCTGATATTGCAGCCAGGCCCGCTCAAAAGCGGTTTGCTGCAATGCCATGTTTGGAACAAATACCATGGCCGTTACCCAAACTCCTTGTGCGTCCGCATCTGCGATCAAAACAGGGTTCTTGGGGATCAAGACACTATGTGTTGAGTACGACCGTTGTACTAACGTTCGACAACACGCCACTTCTGGTATCGATTCACTTTCAACCGCATCAGTCACACCACGAAAATGCGGTTCAAACTGGTTCAGTTGGCTGGGGTTATGGATGGTTGATTGCATAATTTCCTCTTACATAGTTCAGAGGACATGCGCCCTTAAGGGCAACATGCCCTCAAGGACGTTAGAAATAAAATGAGTTTGGTACAGTCGAACCAAGGTTTGGTCTGACGGTTGGTTGTGGTATTGCACGTAAGTTATCTGCCTGAGCAGATACTGGCTGTGCGGGTTTAGGTTCAGGTTTGGGCATCAGTTGTCTGATATCCAATTGACCTTCACCGTGCATTCTCATCTTGTCTGGATCAGACAAAATTAAAATGGTCGCCATCAGTTCGTGATAGAGATTGTCTGTCACAGGGCCGGTCTTCGGCAGACGAACAAATAAATTGTCCATCGCTTCAACCATCGGCTGAACTCGATGATCCAGGAAGGACAAACCATCCAACTTGTCTCTTAATCGCTTGAGCGGATTAAGGGCTCGCTGACTGATTTGATTCTTGCCTGCAACGGAACGCTCAAACAGTTCATTGGCATCACGAGCCACCTCCCTAAAGAGGGTGTGTCCCATACCATTGACCTTGTCATCTAAGCCTCCAGCTTGTTCAGCCGGTTGCATTCGATAGATGGCATAATCGAACTGAAGCCGTTGTTCCACGTCTTCGATGGGTGACAGCGCACGCCGGATTGCATCTGCAAATTCCGGGTGTTTCGCAACCCAGTCAAACGTCACCTGATCATAGTTGTCCAAGAACAACTGCTTACACTGCGCAAACTCCTGACCGATCCGGTCAAGCTCTGGAACAATCTGATCAATTCGGTCTTCAGGGGCGGCATAGCCACCTAAAAACCGCACACCGACTTGCTCACACAAGCGCTGCGCTTCTTTTTTAAGCCGTTCAAAGTTCGCCAATGCCTCTGGGTCGCAAATTTTTTTACTCCCTAAGCTGGCAACATCCTTCGGTGGAAGTTGGCTGCCATTGGCTAATCTGAAATCTTCAGGCCTTAGTTTTTTTCTACCGCTCCAGATGGAACAGTCGATGTGACAAATCAAAAGTTTGTCGAGGGTTTGAATACTCATAGTGCATCCTCATGCGAGATGGGGACGCACCACTCCCAACAGGAGCAATGGCCCCCGTTTGGGTGGTAGTAGTTGACGCGCTAATGGCAATACCACTATCAGAAATAGTAATTTTGCGAATCAGGCGACGATTGGTTGAGATCGATTTTCGCAGGCATTAAGTCCAGTGCTTCAGCAATCGGGCGAACCCGCTCTAAATCACTGCCTAGCAACCGCAATACATCTTTTTCCAACTTCAGTTGGTCGGATACTTCTATCCCTTCAGGACTCGCTACTGTGAGCGAACACAATGGTGGTAATTGACGCTTAAAGGCCAGTAACAGCAACAATGGCCACGGGCCATCATCAGTGTTAACAATGCCAGCGCCTTCACCTGACACCATGCTGATTTGATTGGTACTAGGTAATCCGCTTTTGCAAAACCCTAATGACCATTTTCCAATCCTGACCTGGTTATCATCAATAACAGCCAAGCCATAGGCTTCAAGCAGCTTTGCCATATCGAACAACGCTTTTTGAGCCAGCGAGATTTGGCCATTGACGTCCTTGCGAGTACGAAACTCCCAACTGACGTTATTGGCGCACGCGACGCTATCTAGCGCATTTGAGAGTTCAAATGGCCGCCCTTGATGATCAATGCCGACTTGTCCAACAAATCGATAACCCTTGTTGATTTTCTCATTGATTCGTCGGTCTGCTTCAGCGTTAGGATCAGTCGAGTCAATCAATCGCTGCTGCGACATTTGACCAGCTTTTCCAAACCGAACTTCAATCTCCTGGGTGTCTGATCCAACGTAAATGGCCCATTCTTTGGCTGTCCCATCAGAATGACTGTAACGGTAAAGAGCAAAGCACTTTTCCATCATCAATCCTCCCAGTGGTCACCGAAGACATCAGCGGCAATACGGTGAATAGCTTCACGTTGCTCCAACTCAGCACGAGCCGTCAAAGACCGAACCAGTGCATACTCCACTGCGTTAGGAGCACCTTTGAAAGCAAGTGTTAACTTTGCCCAGCGCACCAAGGTCCTAGTGGACATGGTGATACTAAGCTCAGCACCGCCATCCGCGCCCCCAATAAAGAGACGACGAATGTCACCAGCCACTTTCACCATTTTCTGGCGAAAGACTTCTGGCAAGCCCGGCGCAACGTTCTCCAGAATGGCTTCCTCTACAGAAGGCTCTGCATAGGTCGCTTCGATGATTCTAAAGCGATCAAGAAAAGCCAAATTCTGTTGGAGCACACCTTGATACAAGCCCGTTTGGTCACCGCTGCCCGCACTGTTGCCGGTAGCGATAAAACGAAACTTGGCATGTGGCATGATGATCTCACCGCCATTTTGTGCGATGACCAACGGGGCACCTTCCAAAATGTCATTGAGCCCAGCCAGTTCAGCAGGCTCAGCAAGATCCATTTCATTAATGATCAGCAAATGGCCATGCTTGACAGCCAGTGCCAGCGGCCCATACACAAAGGTCATGTTGCCATTAACCAGTGTGTGGTGACCGATAAGATCGGACAACTCCAATCGACCGTGCGCAGTAATTTGCTGAACAGGCCAATTCAATCGAGAAGCAACTTGGCAAATTAGCGAGGTCTTACCGCATCCCGTGGGGCCTGTAATATACAAACCGTCACCGTCTGGGTGAGACAAGAACGCCAATACGTCACGTAAGTCTTCTTTTCTAAAAACATACTCGTCCTTGCGAACGGGAATGTTTGGATGGGTAGTGTCGGCACCATATCCTTCCAGAACGAAAGCATCAGGAGCCGGGACATTAAACGCTTGATTCACTTGAACCAAAAATGGGGATTGTTCAGTCATGGTAAACCTCATCAGTTTTGACGAGGCCCCATGCCCCAACAGGGAATGAAGTCCCCGTCGGGTGGTGTGTTGATCGTGGTATGGCTGTGTATGTAAGAGTTCAGCTCGCTCTATCATTCGTACCCAGTATTGGCTACGAGTGAAACTGCTTTCTGATGCACTCGATATAAGCGCATGAGAAAGGAGCCGAAATCGGCTCCAAGTGAACGTTAAAAGTAAAATGAGCTCGGCGAGTCACCTGGCAGAACCAAGTTCTCTTGCTCAAGGCTGATTTTGATTGGTGTTTCAACGGGCTGCTCTGGCTTATTGGTGCTAATGCGCAACCGCTCTTGTGGCGCTTTTCGGTAAGCAGCTAAAACCTGTTCATCCAGCTCGCCTAACTTATCGGTGGCCAATTGCTTATAGTCCACCGTACCTGCCATCATGTAGCGGCTGAGTTTGACCCCAGCATAGTCGGCATGAGCGTAATTACCCATCATAGCGACCAATTTTGACTGAGCTTCTCGCATTTCCTCTTTCAAAGATTTAATGTGATTTTCCAGTCGGACAACTTCGGAATGTGCTGAGCAATACTGCCGAGACAGCTATGTCCAGCGGTATTGGGCTTCACCCTTGGGAACAAAACAATCTTGTTCAGGGCATTTTGACGGTTCTTTTTTGGTCTGTACTAACTCCCAAAACTGAAGCGCTGTTTCTTGCAATTCAGTTAAGAACGCCGCGTCTCGTTGTATTTCAAACTCAATCAGTTGATCCTCAAAATAGAATACCAACCAACCACGCGTGCTATTGGCGACCAGTATTTGATGCTGTACTTGCACCCAATACAACTGGTACGCCTCGCTTTTTTCTCTGTGAGCTTGCACATCCTCAAAAACTGACTGGCAAGGACATTTCAGTTCAACGGGTTCGCCCGCATCGTTGATGCCATCAAAGCTGGCTCGAAAGATTGCGTTATGATCAGCTTCAGCACATAACGGCAGAAGAAAGTCATTATGCGCATTCTCAAATGCTCGCCTTGCTTGAGGCTCCAACCGTATACCGCGAAGCACATTAGGATTATTTGACAGGTCTTCCGGTAATACGAATCCGGTTTTTTCTGCCCATAATCGCCAAGGTGTTTTGTAGGGTGAACGCCCCATAATAATTGGGGCTTCAGATGCCGTAACCCCTGCAATGCGCCACTGGTGCCATGCAGGAGTACGTTGTGATAGGTCGATAACCTTCATATTGTCTCCTTTGAGGGGGAGACTCCCCCGAAGGAGAGAACTCCCCTTCAGGGTTAAGTGGTTACTTTGCAGCTTGTGCTAACGCTGTTTGGTGCTGAACAACACTTGCTTGAACCGAATCAATTGCCGCTTTACCGGCTTGAATCGAACCTACGACAAGGGCAACAACCAATACCAAGCGAAAAAGTGAGGCTGATTTAGTCATGGAAGATCTCCAAAAAAAAGACGAGACCTTCCCCCTGACGGGAGAATAATCCCGCCAGGGTTAGTAAAATGAATGCGTGGCGCTAAGAAGCTAAAGGCTGTGTGAGCGCTTTGGCTGCTTGTTGTTGTGCATTAAATATTTCTTGTTTCGCAAACGTCAGTTCAACACCCTGAAAATGTTCATTGGCATATTCCAATGCACTATTCCAAGCGTTTGAAGCTTCCGCCCGCTCGATAAGCTTGTAAACAAGCCCTCGGGTTCGATCATCAACTTGCTCGGGTGGAATCACTGATGGCTCAACAACGTGTGTTGCTTGGCCTTCGATAATTCGCTCCGCTTCGTCTTGATCGAAAATTCCCACAAAGCCAAACGCAATGCGGGAACACTGGATCATGGATTTATGTCTTAGCATTCGCTTAGTGTGCGTCTGCCATGGACCATCTACACGGTAAGGGCCATTTTTGCCGTTACCTTCAAAAGGCGGTCGATAGACTTCATCCAGATACTCAGTGATTTTGACTGGGTGCGAACGGTCGCGCCGGTAGATGATGCATTCCATCCATTCCGGGCATTCTTTCGCACCATCCAGGGAGACTTTGTTTTCTGAAGTCTTAAACTCCATGCCATCAAACTGGTCGTGTTGATTGATGATGCGAGACCATCCATCGACACCTACCACTGGAATAATTCCAGCTTGTTTATCAGGGAACGCAAAAATCTCTTTGGTGAAAGGGTTCAAGCCGTACTGATCTGCAACCACCAAGAGCGCCATCATCTGCTCATTGGTCGGTGCACTACCGTCACGTTGCTTGAATGCTGTTGCTTTTAGGGTATCGAACAGTTTGTTTGGATCGACACTAAAGCGCTCAGCAAAGCGTTGGATTAGCTTTGGTTTTTCCATTGTGGACTCCGACAATCAAAGTGGGAGTCTGACCCTGACGGGAAAGTACTCCCGGCTGGGTTAAAGCGTTTTCGCTCGGTTAAAAATCTGGTTCAGGATATGTTTGTGCCCAATTACCTTGGGAGCCCGCATCATCTGCCGGTGATGGCTCGGATGCTTTGTTCACACTATCAAGAAGCAGAAACTCGTCCGCGTCCACTTCGGTCAATCGATACTTAATCCCATCTTTCTCCCATGAGCGCGTGCGCTGAGGCCCTTGAACAAAAAGCTTCGCTCCTTTTTGGATCAAATCTTTTGCTCTTAGCCCTAACTTAAATCCACCACGATCTCGAAAAACAACCCGATGCCATTCCGTATGCTCTTTGAGCTCATTGGATTGACGGTCGCGCCATTTCTCAGAAGTGGCCAGTGAAATGCTGGTCACCAAATCACCTGATGGATAGGCTCGCGTCTCTGGCTCAGAGCCAACGTAGCCTATGAGTGTTACTTGGTTTTTCATGATGTTCTCCTCGTCTTAGTTGAACTCTGTGCACACAGTCGTTTCTACCCGGCTGGGCAAAGAAGACTGACGACGCAGATAGGTTGGTATTTCGAGTAAAGCCATGTCGTACTGATGTGGCTCTTTGTAAAACGCAGATGTCAAACGGGGCATACCAGGAGCTTTAGGCACTGCCATTGGACGACGTTTTGGTGTTGGTGTGAGCAATCGCTTGATTTGAGTAAGTACAAATCGAAACGGACGCACGCTTTGACGAGCAAGCAATCGCAAAAGCGACCAGCTCAGTTTTGCTAGCAACATAATGCCCGCGATTTGGATAATAAATCCGAAGATATATTCCATTGGTGACTCCATAATTTGGTTTTGAAGGAGTCACCCCCAACTGGGGAAAACTCCCCCAGTTGGGTGGTGAAAAGGCGAACCGTAAGGAACGCATGGTTGAGCATGTAAGAACATGCAGGCTATTTGTTTAAGGAGGCTAGCTACCTCTTAGTACCACTGAGAATACTCAGCGGCGGGCTTCCTTTGAGCTCATGCTCTCAGGCGCAGATATCACTGAAACAGATCAGCAATATTTGATAGTCAGTGTAACCGTCTTATCCAGACAGGATAGTCAGAAAGATGCTCAATTCTTCCACCTAGCTGAAAGGCCATTACCTCACAGAGGATTAGTCTAGGGACTGATTATTGTCATATCAGGAGCAAACTTATGGCCCAAGCAAAACCCAATTACTCAAAACCCATCTTTGAACAATCATTCACAATTAATAGCTTACAGGCGCAACGTGTCGTTGACCGTGTTTTTAGACGGACGGTCAGTGCGCTTTACGGAATCGATGTCATCCTGCGCATCATTGGCGATGAGAACGAAATTGATGAAGTGGAACAGATCATTAGCCAGTTGATCGAGGATTGCGCTAAGGCGGTAGACAACGAACAATCTCGTTTGGACAAATTGATGGAGTCCAACGGCATCGATGAAGTACCTGACTACACCGACCCGATTACCTTCAACGCTAAAATCAGCTCGCCTCAGGTTGGCCAGTTTGTCGGCTTAGTGCGCAAACTCGATTCGTTGATGATCTCAATGGACACACTCTGGTTATCTAGCGTGCTTAGTAACAAGCAACGTGTTGATGGCAACTACGCATGGCAACAGCGCATTATCAAACTTGCACGACGCATTATTGATATCGAAATTCGTGCACGAAAATCAGCCCAAGCTAAGGGTAAAGAAGCAGAAGTTGAGCAAGCGGTGCCTTCAACCGATGACGATATCACTGAAGAGGAAACAGATACTCCCGCCAACTAGCGAACGGCTCCCATCACACAGCCCCTCTTGAAGGGGCTTTTTCAAGATACGACGCAAGGCTTGCGCTGCATATAACTATTCAAGCATTGGTTATATATGATTTTTGTAAGCGTGGTAGTTATCGAGTACTTGATGATAAAGCATGGCCGACTTTTTTCTTGCGGCAGGATGGAAGGCATTGATGAAGACAACCCCGTCATTAACATGCACTCGTTCGCTAACTTTTTTAAGCTCAGGGAATACGTAACGTTTAACTTGATTATATGTGCCGCAAAGCACAACAATATCAGGGTTAATCAACTCAATTTGCCTTCGAACAAAAGGGGCAAATTCTTTGGCATGGGCGTCAAATGATTTTTGGTCGGTTCGCGCACTTCCAGATGTTTTCCTTATATTTATGTATGCAATATTCTTAACTGCATTTTTTTCATTTAATTTAGCATCTCTCAGTGACGGCACAGCCCCATCATATTTTTGAAGTCCGTAAGCCCAACGCCCCACCCGACGAAGAACCTTTCCTCGCCACCATCCACTTGCCTTCACCTCAATAGCCCTATTAATAGCGTTGACAATATTTTGCTTTGCTTCATTTGTTTCCTTTAAAACAAACAAAACTTTTTTACCACAACTATCCCAGTCCTCAGTTGAAATCACTCCATCGTAGTTGAAATACCAATCCTTCGGGAATGCCTCTGACCATGCAACCATTAACTTATCAAGACAGTCTATTTCTGAAACATATTTATCATCCATAGGAAAACTCAGGCTGGTTCTTATAAAACATCATTTGGATAGATGGGTAGTTCCATTAGGTAGCCATTCAATATTTAAAGTGCCACCACCAAAACGCACAATCCCTTCCTTTTTCGGCAGCTCGTTACATTGACCTCGGTATTCTATGAAATTATCCAGAAGTTCAAGCAAGTGTAATTTGAAGCCTGATTCGGTGACCTGATCAAAAATGTCATCTTCAAGAGTCCAAGATGTTCCGCTTAGGCGGTCTTCGTCATCTTCCGCACGAAACACCACCTCACCCGACACCTTCACAATGTCAGGGTGTTGTTTTGAAAGCATAGACAAACGAGTAGCTTCAAAGTTTTGATCGAAATTAGGCATTATTAATTTTCCTTTTATCATAAATTTTATATGTGCCAGACTATCAGCTTTTCCTTTTTGCAGCAGCCTCCTAAGTCTGAAAATGGTAAAAAATAAGAGCAAATTGCGCACACGCTGAACAGAAAGTATAAGAGGCCCAAAGTGCCAAATTGGTTACCTTAAGGCGCAATAAGCTCATTAAAGTAACCATGATGGAACATTATTGGCAAAGCTGTTTTAGATGGATACGCTCAATTATTCCCCGAAATTTCTTCCGTCGCCTCCTGACGCAGTTTCTGTGCATCCATTCCGTTTAGCCGTTCAATGGCTCTATCTGCGGCACTCTGACGATTTCCATCAACGTTTAGCGTACTTCCTGAGCCTGTGAGTCGTTCCAGATCCAGTGACGGTACTTCGGGTAGGTTGCCTGTTATCGACAAGATACCTATCCATTCATCCAGATTGACTTGGCTCCAATCTACCTGGTTTAACTGACTCGCGGTCAAACCTTCGCAGTTTGGTGACTTTGCACTGCCCCAGCCAAGGCCCAACTGCGGACGAACTTGTTCTTGAATGATCCGTGAAAGCGGCGAAGTAAAGCAGCAATATGACTGCCGTTTCTCAACACAGGCACCCAAGAACTTAGACTTGCAGTAAGAGCCTACATAATGGCAACTCTTCAATACCCGCTTAGCGTTCATTTCAAACTCACTCTGCTCACATTTCCAGATAAGCTGAATGAGGATCATGGTGACTGAATAAATCATGTAGGCCGTCATAACCGTACTCAGAACCGCGCCCGCAGCGCCACCCAGCGCAAAGTTACCACCCGAAACGACACCATCGGCTCCAACCGCGCCACCAACGTTACTAAACAGAGCCGATTGTGCCCCCGAACCAAAGGTCGTACCTACCCATTCAGCCGTTTTGTTGGTCAACACCTGCATGAAGCCTGTCGCAGCTTGCTCCGCTCCCGCGCCAGCAGCCGTTGATGGCCCTGCCCCCATGAGAGAGTCCCATGCAGACACAAAAGGCTCTTTAACCGCACTCCAAGTGCTCGTTATTGGCTCCCTGAGCGTATTCCAGGAACCATAGATTGCCGAAGACGGATTCATGGCCATGACTGCCGTATCAAGCTTGTTGACCGCAACTATCATCGTGATGTAATCCGATAACGACACGCCACTTGGCTTTTCACAGCAATCCACTATGCCGCCAACGGCTTTTTTGCACTGGCCAGCATTACCTTTAAAGACCGTACACTCGACGTTATCTTGGCCATCAGCTCCCGTGCATGACATATCATTGGTCATAAACTGCGCCGCATTAAGCATCGCAGCTGCCTCTGCAAAATTAGCCTGCTTGATTGACTCTGGCTCTAAACAATCTGTGCCCATGCAGCGAACTGGCCCCTCACAGTTGTATTGAGTTTCCATTCGTGCATTTTGCACTTCGACGCTTTGTCCGCAGTCATACACCAAACTTTGGATATAGCAGAAGCCTTCATGACCAGCCCCGCCTTCAGTGCATTCGGTTCTGACGTACTGGCAGGCCGGGTTTTGCTCTAGCTCGGCACACATATTGGTGGTCGTGTTTTGTCCATTATTGACGATGGTTTGTGTATTACCACTGGCATCTACCCAGCTATCCGAGCTGCCCATGTTGAACTCTGGGTGAGCAGTCGAAGCATTGTAGGTCGCTCTTGCCCTCCAGCATGAAAGCCCCAGTCCATCAGAGCTGCCACGACTGGTTAAATGAGCAGGAGACGAAACAACCGCCGGATAAAGGCTTCCAAGATTGGCCAACTCGCCACTACCAACCGTTAACCCGTCGATTCGTTTTGTGCCCGTATCCAAACACTGCCACTGCACCGCAGTAAACTGATCCGTTTGCATCAAGCATTGGTCTATGCCCGGATCACTTGATTGATGAACAACGTCTTGCTCTAAGTATTTGCCAGAGAAGGCCAAGGAAGCGCTCAGTTTCGCAGGAGCCAAACACTTCTGAACTTCTCGGCTGCAAGTATCGAAATCGACTTTGTTCCAGCCGGACTCACATTTGGAGCGCGTGACCTCCTGCGGTTCATGCCACGAAATAATCGACCCATTAACGACCTTGCACAATGAGCCAACCAAGGTTCCTTTTGGACAGGTCATTTCAGGGTATTTAATGGACGGTTTCGTCTCTGTGACCGTCTCCTTGTTGCCCGTCAATGAGAGTGTCGTTTTCCAGCCATTTGCCTTGGACGGCGACTCGGTGATTTTTATCTCAGTATTTTGATTATCAAACACTCTCAGCGTCGCGTTTCCAGTTTGCATAGTACTGCTGTGCTGTGGAACAAAGCTGAGCGTTTCAGAGCTAAAGCAACCGAGCTCAATGGACCAGCTTTGTTGATGGGTTTCAGCAGATACACGTCGCTCTAACTGACACTGAGTAAGCGTGCTGATCTTCTCGCACACCTGGTAATCCGGTACATACTTGGTTTCAGTAAATGGCGTAATCGTATGAGTAGGCTCACAGGCCTCAAAACTACTCGGCATAAGATTGGATACCACACACTTTGGATCGCTGGTTTGCAATCCACAGTCATAGGTATCGGTAAAACGAATGCATTCACCTTTATCATTGGTTTCGGCACATTCTGACGACATGAAGCCACATGAAGGGTTCGCTTCAAGCACTTGGCAGGCCTCATTTTCAATCCCCTTATAGCTTTCATCATCCACACTGACTTGTACACGCCGACACAAAGGCGATATGCCAGCCACTGGGCTTGGGACAAAATAGGATTCACAAACTGAAACACCATTGACCACCGTACATCCGTTGGTTGAAGACGGCTGATCCGTGCATTGAATGCTGTAGTCTGAAAACTTAGCCGGGATATCCGCGGCTTGTTCGATACAGGACTGTGGTGACCAACTATCATTCATCACCACCTTGGTTGGATCAAAGCGTACCTTGATGCGTGCATACCCCTCACCACTACCAGTGACCGATACGCGAATTTTGACTGGCACTTCTAAACCGGGCTCTACCGCTTTTAGCTTGGCAGTGAGATCGGTATTTGGATTGCGCTCCCAACTGGTACTGAGTTCGCAGCGACCTGCCGTTTCTGGTGGAAAGTTATTGTTCGGCCCAGACCAGACTTTCTGATCGCCAAGCCAAACTTGCATGTAGTCATCCCATTTGGCGTACTCAAGAACGGCTGAGGTAATCGCATCGGGATTCACGACTTTGAGTGTGATGGCCTGTTCAAACACCTTACAACGGCCACTCCAGTAGTTGTCGCCAATTCGTCCTATCCAAACTTCAAGACACCCCTCACCACAAGAGCGAAGGTTCATCGGCCCTGAAACATGCTCAATAATGCCTGCCGTGTAATCGTGAGTAATAGTGCAGCTGTTAACCGCTGTATTGAGCCTGTCACATTGCTGGTAGTTTGGGCTGCCTTCACCTTGAGACTCACAGCCTGGGAAGCTTTGCGTTAATAGATTTGGGTCAGTTTGAACCGCATCGGTTAATGCCCAAAGCGGATCATTGACCATATCTGGCCGAGACCTGTCTTTGATTTGCTGGAGCGAGCGAAACGCCTCACCCGTAGCGCCATTTTCGGATGCCATGCTCTCTTGGCGCTGCGTCCCCAATTGATTCATGCTGGCATCAGAGCCATAAACGCCCGTTAAGACATCCAATGAGCCCTGATCCATACCAGGGAAAAGCTCTTGCAAGTTAATGGACTCATTACCACTGCCATTCGGCACCGACAATGTATTGCCATTGAGTGCGGGCATCGTCCAGTTTTGCAGCAATTGCTTACCTTCTTGTTGTCCGCTTAGGCCGGATTGGCGCTGCACATCAGCGGCCACACCATGTAAGGGCAAGCACGCCATAGTGATTGATAAAATACCCGCTAAAACTCGGGTAAAAAGTGTTGGTTTCATGGTTAACCTCCCGAGTTACAGCAGTCTTTCCAGCGCCACAAAATGTAGAGCGCATCTTCACCGGCACCGGGGATCATTCGCCACTCTCCCCATTTCATGGTGCTTTCACCGATGACATGCGCACTTTCAGTTTCCGGTACAGGGAAGAACATACTCATCTTGTATTGGGATTTCGGCAGCATGGGTTCGATAACAGGTCGGCATAGCGCACTGTTCCCCATTGTTCGCCTTGCAAGACCACGCCTGTGTTGAGCCGCGATTGCTCGCGCTGCTAAATGGCTGGTGTTTTCTGCTAATGAGCCAAAGGCTAAGGTGTGGCCAGATAAGGGATAGAGATGGCCCCAACTGCCAGCACACCAAAACAACTGGTCGATGGGTTTACCAAGCGTTGATGAAGCAGCGTCAGCGGTACAAGCAGATATAGCCAATGGATTGGCAACGGCAGCCGCTTCAGGCTGAGTAAAAAAGGCCAGTTCATCGTTCAGCCATGTTGGGTCCAATTCCGACAAATACATCAAGTCAAAGTCCATGTAACCATCGGCATTGCAATTGCCATCCATGAACAAATCGAGCATGACCAAAAGCGGAAAGGCGTAATAATGGTAATGGTAGAAAGCGAGATCACCGGTGTCGAATTCACCCTCGCCATGACCACCTTGCAGTCGTCTATCACCTAACGGTAAACGAATCCCTCCAAGGGAAGGCGAACAACCCGGCGTTCTGACCAGTTCAATCAGACGCGCTGGCTCCCACATGCTGGTAACAATACCTGGCCTTGGCACACCTAAGTTGTCTTCACATAAGCAAAATGACTTGTTTGATGCGCCGCTTGGGACATTGCCAGAGCCAAGAGGAAGACCGGCAACCCGGATAGGAAAAATGCATGACCAGCAAACATCCGTCAGCAACTTGCCCGACAATAACCCCGCGTCTGGGCAGGTCAACTCGGCTTTAGCAGGAATAGATGCGCCCAGGACAAACATGACAACGAGAGTCCGTAACAGACAATACGTATTATTGAGCTTTTTCATGAACAAGCTCCTTTGCTGGAATTTCTTCTATTTCAAACGCGAGCCCCTTTGCTTGCACAAACGATGGGGTGACTTGCAAATCAAAGCGCTGCTTTAGCGAGGCATTGAGAAGGTAAACCGGACTATCCAATGTCTTTTCGAGCGCATTGAGGCTATTCCAACCTTGAGTACGGTCGAGCTGCGTGGTGATAAGCGTAATGCGGCGCAGTGTCCTATCTTGCGTCTCAAGCCAATGCGCAACTGCGTCCACTTCTTCAGCGTTCGACGCATTAAACACCACAAGCTGCTGAGTAAACGGCAAGGCTTTTAGCGGGTTAATACGCGTTCCTGCTGGGATCAATGTTCGGCCATTGGCATCCAATAGTGGCCGCTTCATGACGATGGTTGGATCAACCATTCTTATCCGATACTGCGTGGCTTTGGGTAAGTCAGTGAATGTTTGGCGAGACCAGAAACGCTCAATGGCTTTTTTCTTTAATGCGCCCAGGTCAATCGACTGTAATCGCTGCATCGCCACTTGCATCAAATCCGGTTCTAAAATCGAATGAATCGGACCGCGTTGACCCAATGAACCGGTATTGCCGGTTTCAATTTGGCGTTGCAACCAGTCCTTGCTGTAAACCCCTAGTGCACTTGCAGTCACCTTGTCATCGTCTATGCGAAAAATGGCAGGCACGCTAGTCACCCGCCAGTACACAAAGGCTTTCGGATCGATTCGAACCTGAGGAACAGGATCAAGCCCCGTCATCAGCGTATGCCAATCACGGATAGCCGCCCCCAAGGTCTTTCCTTCAGGAATTCCCCGAAACAACACAATAGCGCCGGTAGCACTGGCCTCTTTAAATAGCTGCTTCAGTGAGGAATCCCCCAGTGAAGACGACGCAAATATCAACCATTCATCGTTGTGTTTGAGCGACGCAGGTTGTTCAATCGGTGAAAAAGGCTCGATAAATTCAGATGAACCATCCACAGCACTTTGTAAAATGCTGCGGCTCATTTCGACGATCTTTTTGTCCTCGTCAGACAACGGAAAAGGCTCTTGTGCCCAGGACACTTGAACCCAAGACAATGGGGCAACCAACAAAAATAAGAGACATAGTCTTTGCATCATCTACCTCCTACCAAAGCGGCCAAGCGCGACCGACAATCTGCTCGCGCTTAACGGCATTCCAATAGCGGGAGTCGAAACTCGTTGCTGCCTCGCCGGAAAACCAATATTCGTTTTCTTGCAGCGTCAATGAGCGGCTAAATTCTGTTTCAGCCACACCAAGACGCTGGGCTAATGCCATGCCGGTAGAGACTTCAGCACCATTCACCAGCACATGCTCAGGCGTCACCTTGACTTCATCCCCTGGCATCCCTGTTAGGCGTTTAAGCATCCGAGTACCGTCGTTATATAACGGAGCGAGTCCTTTTGAGTGGAAGGCATACAGACCATCCTTAACGGGCTCTTTATTCCATAGGTCAATCAGATATACCGTGGTATCAGGCAGGCAGCGCTCTTGCTGGGTATCAATACCTATTCGGTAACGCATCATGGCGTAGGTGCCTACCAAGGCCATGATTAACGCAAGAACAGTCAACCGGATGAGATATGGCCGCCAAGGCATTCTTTTACGGAGTATCTGCACGAGACACCTCCTTTGAGCCTACTGGCACAAATATGGAATCATCAGCACCCACCACCGCTTGTGCATCCAGCACGATAAAACCGGCTGCTTTTAGCTTTTCAATTTGCTGATTGGTCTGAAGCAACCTGGATTCGATGTCTTGTTCGCTAGCATTGGGGCCCAGTGACAACACCGCCGCCCCAAAATCCACGACTGCAATGGGCGTACTTAACGCCAACTGACTGTGGATGGGTTCGAGTGTTTTCATTAAGAGCCAGCTGGTCATTAAACCGCTGCCTGCAATAGACAAAGTAATAGAGGCCATAAATGGCCAAAGCGTGGATTTATTCATAGCCTCGCTCCTTCAACAACTGAGAGATGGCATCAGCAACAGAAAGGCCTTTGCGCGTTAACTGTTTAATCGCGTTTACATCTTCTGCACGGGACGAGTACAACAGCTTGTGAAACGGATCGACGATGAGGCGGCCAATCCCGGTGCCCATTTCAGTAATAAAGAAAATTTCGGAATAGACACCCGTGACGGTATGAACGGTTTTCAGGTATTCATAACCGCCTTCACCTAGTGGCAAGCGGCCTTCTTTTTTGAGCGCGTTGATGGTTTCGGCTTTTTGACCAAGCAGGTACATATTGGCCGAGTTTTCAGCGATGGCTTTACCTGTAGGGCTGTCATACAAATCGTTGACCGACTGCGTTACCGTTACAGCACTGCCGCCATATTTTCGAAATCGCCGGTAACCCGTCTCGATGAACTTACCGACATCACCTTGAGTCAGCAGATCCCAGGCTTCGTCAATGAACACAATCTTGCGACGATCCCGCTCACCTAAGTACATCTCCTGTTGGATTTGGTAGATAAGCTGAAGCAACACCACTTGTTGTAGATGCTTACGCCCCTTGAGCTCTTCTAACTCCAGAACGGTGAAACGGTTTTTGAAGCGAATATTGTTGTGGCCATTAAAGAAGCGGCCATATTCGCCCTGTGTCGTAAACGGATAGAGCTGCTCACCCACGTCCTGCACACGTCGGTCTTCATGATTTTTTAAAGCCGCTGCCACATCATCAACCAACATGGCACGACCTTTTGTCTCCCACAGTTCACGGGTCTGACGCTTTAGGTTGGCCATCTGAAAATCGGTTAATGACTGCGTAGGTGCGGCCATTGCGGCCAATAACCCAACCAGCACATCCGCTTCTTCGTCATAGTCCTCAACGATTTCAAACGGATTTAAGCAAATACCACTGTCCCGCCCGAACTGTAAGAACTCACCGTCATAGACTTCACACAGTTTTTCATAAGAGCGACCAACATCAATTACCCAGCATTGCCCGCCTTCAGATAAGTAGGAGGAGATGATTTCGTTCACCAGGAATGACTTGCCCGATCCCGATTGCGCCGCGATGCAACAGTTGTAATTACTGCCCGAGTCATAAAGGGACACACTCATGATCTGGCCATTACGGGAAACAAAGTTAATCACTGGCGTGCCCGTGCCTTTCCAATCCGCAAACAAAGGCAACAGAGGGATCACATGCCGTGTCGCCATGGTCTTGAATCGAAACAAGTCGTTCATCGCCTGGCGATCAGCACCAAATGGCAAAGCATTCAGGAAAATGGGCAAGCAGAAGTACTTGTCTTCCATCAGCTCAAATCCAAGTTCTTTGAAATAGGTTCGAGCATTTGAAACAGAGCTGATGGACGCCTCTTCCGTTGGGGAAAACAGAGTCAAAGTCATATTTGCCCGAATAGGACGATCACCTTCTTGCAAGGCTTCAAAAAGAACATCAAATCCCTTTTTCTTGGCTGCAAGCACCGGCACAAACTTGAGCATCGGGCCATAGGCCTGATTGACCGCCCATTGACGCTTCGTCTCTAAACGAGATCGCATCGCCTCAGCTGAGGGAAAGTGAATGGTGACATTTAGCAAAAAGCTGCCGCGTAAACCGCGACTGCCCGTCATCATATCGCCCGCAAAACTTGCGGCATGACCAAACCAGATCCGCTCAGGCAAGCGCTTAAACGATAAGGTTTTAACTCGGTAATCACCCAGCATCAGACCTTGGCTATCCACCTTAATAGCTCGGTCATAATCCAACACTTGCTCTCGAAGTGGTTTATCTGCCTCACTGCGGATTGGTGATGGATTGCGCCAGGAAGCATCTTTTCCCCAGTTAAGCTGCGCACTTAATGCCGCGAGCCAGTTGCGGTCAGTCATCTCCGTGACGCGAAAACCAACCGTTGCCAACGCCTGAGAAAAAGAAGCCCGAAGCGCGGATGCTCGACTCAACTCACGCTCCGTCGGTATAGGGCTTTCCAAAGGCAATTTGCAGGTGACGATCAGTTGAAAGTTGCGTACCTGAGTCTGGGTCGATTCTTCTATCGGTTGAACCGTGCCCCCATCGAGGAAATCCGCACGTTTGCGAATCGACGCCCTGAGCAATGGATCGGATTGACGATGCCGTAAGCCCATCATGCGCTGAAGGTCGGTTTGAATATCAGGGGATGCGTATAGGCCAAATTGCAGCAAAGTGTCTTTTGGCCAGTCGTTGTTGAGAAGAACATTAACCCTGTCTGCAACAGACTCATCACCACCCGGCAATGGGTCACATAGAAAACCAAAGCCAACACTCTGGTCTTCCATGAAAAACAGTTGCTCATCGTCTGAATAGGCCAATACTGGCAATAGCTCAGAAGCGCGTTGCCCTGAATACAGAGAGGCTTTCATTAACGCCCCTCCAACCAAGCAGAAAGATCATAAGGACGGCCTCGGCTGATGCGACCATCATTGGCGACGATGAAAGGCACACCTTGAATTCCCAGAATTTGAGCGGTCACCAAGGTACGCTGCATTGGCTCTAAGTTGCAGGCATCATCCTGTTCTAGGTTACCAATCCGGCCATTCAGCAATGCATCGGTGGCCGCTTTTTTGTCACGCGCACAGCCAAGCTGGCGAACCTGACGCTCTGAATCAGGACCAAGCACTGGCACAGGGAGAATTTGGAAGGTGTATTCTTTGGTTAACGGTAAGGCTTGTTTCAAAAGCTCATGGCAATGCGGGCATCGTGGATCAACAAAGACCACCACTTTCTTTTTGCCTTCACCCAGCGTCAGTGGATTCAAATCATCCATTTTTAAGCCAAGACGACTTAAGTCCAGCGTGTTCCCCGCTTCACGAATTTCTTCAAGGCTGGTAAGCGGCTTTTTGGACCAGGCATCATAGAGCGTGCCATCAATGACGAACCGGCCGCTGTCTGACATGAAAACAATACGGCCATTGCTTTCGACCGCTTTCATACCCGTGACAGGTAAAGAAACCATGCCGTCAATTTTGCCAACGGGCGACACTTCAGACACAGGTTCAGCTTGAACCAAAGGAGACAGCGCAAGCGCCAGAATAATTGGAGATAGTTTTCGCATGAGGAGTCCTCGTTAATGTAAATCGAGGCTCCAGTCTATGCAGTTGTCCTATGTGGACTCGGTTAGATAGATTGAAGAAATCAGCATCTAGCTGAGGGTAGTTTCGCTTGAAAATCAGTGAGACAAGGTGGAAATTAGATTACAATTTAACCATTAAATCTGATGGGTATTGACACAGATTATGCACCGCTGAATTTGTGGTACTTACAGTATGATTTATTGCCGATAAAACTGGCTCATTTCATGCTAATGAGAACCAAAGATAAGAGAATCAGGACAAAAAATTGGCTACGGATAATTTACTTAACATCGACGATGTTCCCATACCTTGCGGTCTGATCCGCGATGGTATTGTTTTCAAGAACAGTTTATTTGATAGCTTCCCTAAAGAAGCTCAAAGTCATTTCGAAGAATTGGCAAGTAATTTTCTTAAAAACAGCAAAATGCTCAGTAAGAATGTCGATTTCAAGAAAACAAATCTGCAAGGAAAAATCTATTTTAAGCGAATAAAAGATTCCTCTGATAGCAATACAGTCTTATTTTGTATTCATATTTTTGATACTCCTCAAGATGCCCCAATCGATAACATTGTCTTCGACCACAGTGGTGAAGCTATGGTACTGACGGATAAAGATGACGATATTGTCAAAGTCAACAGGGCGTTCAAAACTGTTTTTGGCTATGATGAGCCTGATATTTTAATGAAAAATCCATCTTTCCTTCGCGATGGTTTAAATCAGGTAGAGCTAATCAAAAAAGCTTTTTCTGAAATCGAAAGAAGTGGTCACTGGAGTGGCGAAATTGCTGTTCGAAAAGCATCCGGTGAGATTATTCATACTTGGCAATCAACATCTTCAATTGTAAAAAATGGCAAAATACAGGGCTTTATCACTATATTTTCTGACATTACCACTCATGTCAATGAAATTGAAAAGGTGCGCTTTCTAGCTTAGAACGACTATTTAACGGCATTACCGAATAGAATGCTTTTGGAAGATAGGTTTGAGCAATTAAAACGACACTTAAATCGCAACAAATCAAATCAAGAAAGTACTTTTAACATAGTTTTTATTGATTTAAATAACTTTAAGATTATAAACGATACTCATGGTCATGCTTTTGGTGATAAATCTCGGATATCGTTCGCTAAAGCATTGCATGAATCAATAAGGGAAGAAGATACCGCCTCCAGAATTAGTGGGGATGAATTTGTTTTACTACTGGAACAACAAGATCACCCTCTTGACGTTAGTTTGTTTTTTGAACGTTTAGATAAGAATGTGGCGCGTCAACTTAAGGAAAATAATTGTCCAATAAAACTAGAATACAGTTTTGGATTAGCAACATACCCAAATGATGGCGAATCACTAAAATCTCTCTTACACGTAGCAGACAATCGTATGTATGATATGAAGAAGCAGCCGAAACAATAAGCTCGGCTGCTTGGCTTGGTTACTTAGCGTAAAATAATTAAAGGTAATGCCGTTTGCTCAATCATCTTGAGTGTATTACTACCCAAAAATACACTCGCTAATTTAGAGTGGGAAAAAGCGCCCATCACGAGCATATCAACACCACTGTTTTCTTTGTAATTCATTAAAGCATCAAAGATCGGTCCTTCTAACAAACTAGCTTTCACTTCAAAGCCTTTATTCGTCAACAAATCTTTGGTTTGCTTGAATTTTTCCTCAACGTTCGGCGTGCTATTTTTTACAGTAACTAGATGACAGGTCAAACCATATAGCAGACCACCGTCAATAATACGCTGCACGGCTTTATCTGCTGTTTCCCTACCATCATAGGCAAGCATAAAGCTTTTAGGCGTTTTAAATGTCCGATTAGCAATCAGTACTGGTGTGTGAACCTGGCGAATGATCTGCTCAATATGGGAGCCTAGTGTTTTGAAATCTCCATTATGTTGCTGTCCAGATTTACCAATCACAATAAGTCTTGCATCATTTTCAAGATCACAAATAGCCTCAACAATACCACTGTGACGTTGCGTTTTTTCAACATCATGGCAACCGTTGTCAATCAACAATGCCTTGGAGTGAGCCAACATTTCCTTACCAAGCGATAAAGCAACCTTGCTGCGCTGTTCATCTAAGGCGGCCATTTCATTGAGAAGTGAAGAACGAGCCCCAAGGCCAATTGCTCCACTTAAATCCTCATTTTCTGTTGAGTGGCTTTTTTCAATGGCATGTAGTAACAATATAGGTTTATTCAATTGCTTAGCTGACCAACACGCCGCAGAGCAGACATTATCTGAAACCGCTGAGCCATCTACACAAGTTATTATCTTATTCATTTATTTTCTCCTTAGTGACCAGCCATCAATTTTTCAACTTCTTTTGGATCATTATGGACGCCAAATTTATCAACAATAGTTTCTGTCGCTTCGCTCATCCCAACAATGTCAACTGTTGCACCTTCCCGCCTAAACTTAATAACGACTTTGTCTAATGACGACACGGCGGTAATATCCCAAAAATGAGCATGAGTTAAGTCAATGGTTACCTTATCAACCGCTTCTTTAAAATCAAAGGAATCAATAAACTGTTCAGATGAGGCAAAGAAAACCTGACCAACCACACGATAAGTGCGTGAAGCCTCATCAGTTTGCGTCGCTTTGACGACCATAAAGCGACCAATTTTGTTCGCAAAGAACAACGTTGCCAATAACACACCAACGAAGACGCCAATCGCTAGGTTATGTGTTGCTACAACAACAATAACGGTCGCGATCATAACGATATTGGTTGATAGTGGATGCTTTTTTAAATCTTTAATTGATGACCATGAGAAGGTTCCGATTGAAACCATAATCATAACGGCCACAAGTGCTGCCATAGGGATCTGTTTTAACCAATCTCCTAAAAAAACAACCATGACAAGTAAAAATATACCCGCTGAAAAACTAGATAAACGACCACGACCGCCAGATTTTACGTTGATAATAGACTGGCCTATCATTGCGCAACCAGCCATCCCCCCAAGTAAACCAGAACCAATGTTAGCAATACCTTGTCCTTTACATTCGCGGTTTCGGTCACTTTTAGTGTCAGTTAAATCATCAACAATCGTGGCCGTCATCATTGACTCTAACAAACCAACAACGGCAAGCCCTAAAGAGTAAGGAAGGATAATCATCAACGTGTCGAAGTTTAGTGGTACATCAGGCCATAGAAAAATTGGGAGTGTGTCCGGTAATTCGCCCATGTCACCCACGGTACGAATATCCAGACCAATCATCATTGCAAATGCAGTGAGAGCAACGATACATACTAAAGGTGAAGGAAGGGCTTTGCCGATAACCGGGATATATGGGAATAAATAGATGATGCCTAAGCCTGCTGCTGTCATAGCATACACATGCCAAGTGACATTAGTAAGCTCAGGTAGTTGAGCCATAAATATCAAAATAGCAAGCGCATTCACAAACCCTGTCACGACAGATCTGGAAACAAAACGCATCAAACTCCCTAGTTTTAGATAGCCTGCGACTATTTGAATAACACCTGTGAGTAATGTTGCGGCAAGCAGATACTCAAGGCCATGCTCTTTCACTAACGTAACCATGAGTAATGCCATTGCGCCCGTTGCAGCGGAGATCATGCCAGGACGCCCCCCTACAAATGCTATAACAACGGCAATACAGAATGAGGCATACAGACCAACTTTAGGGTCCACTCCTGCAATAATCGAAAATGCAATCGCCTCAGGTATGAGCGCCAACGCAACAACAATACCGGCTAATAGGTCTCCTCTGATATTGGAGAACCATTCAAGTTTCATTTTTTCAAGCATAGATAACCTTATTGATAAGTTTAGCGACAACATAGGCATGCAAAATCAGGTCGCTCTAGCGACTGAATTCACTATGATAATTGTCAGATTTTGAGTTTAAATTTTATTTTCGGCACGAGGCCTACCGATGAACGGCATAGGGAGTGTCACGTTGAGAGATGTGACTTTAAGGAGGAGTGAGCGCCTAAGGTGGCGTAATACGCAAAGTGTTTACCTTTATAACATATAGAACTAAAAAACATGATTTTGGCATAGTTCACTTATAATCTCAAGTACAATCTCTGTAATCAGTAAACGTATCAGTGAGGGGCCGGACTATAAAAATGAAGCGGCACTTTCATCAATTACCTTATGAGTGTTAGCAACTACAAGTAAGATTACAAAGACAACACTTTCAACGGGCGTTGTTGATCAAATCATTCGCTTGAACGCAACTGCCCCTAGGCTTTCAGCTGCTTTACGAGATTTTCTGGCGAACAGGCATACCCAGTCTTATGACTTTGTTTAATGCCTTAACCCCAGCCAATGCCTCACCCACTTGTCCGTTATAGTCACGCAAACTTAATTTGGCGCTAATGAGTTGTTTGTAGCGATACATGGCGGTCTCAGATAAGGAACGCTGATGGTAGTGATTCATCAATTTCCATTGCTTCAACTCTCCGGCCTTAAGTGCATCCACAGCTTCATTTCGAGGATGCCCTGGTTCCCAGTATCCGGCATTTGAGCGGGGTGGAATCGTTGGCTTCGCCTGCTTTCGTCGCAATAATTTATGACAAGCTTTGGTATCGTAAGCTCCGTCAGCGGAGACTTGTCTAAGCTTGCGTCTTAGGGGAGCCAGTAACGCTGGAAGTACTTCATTATCTGCTACAGTTTCAAGGCTGGTTTGCGCACCGATAATTTCATGTGTAGCGGCATCGATAGCCAAATGAAGCTTGCGCCAAACCCGACGTTTTTCTTTGCCATGCTTACGCATTTTCCATTCACCTTCGCCATACACTTTGAGGCCTGTGGCATCAACGACAACATGCGCTACCGCACCTCTTGAGGGATTGCGGTACTTGACGTTCACCGTCTTGGCACGTTTACTGATACAGCTGTAGTCTGGGGCAATTAACGGTATTTTCATCAGCTGAAACAGGGAGTTGATGAACCCTTCGGTCGCACGTAATGACAGCTTAAAAATCCCTTTGAGCATCAAGGCGGTTTCGATGGCGGTGTCGCTGAATTGAAAGCCACGGCCACGACCGCCGTGATGCTTTGTGCAATGCCAAGCGTTAACCGCTGCCTCGTCCAGCCAGAAGGTAACCGAACCACGGTTTACTAATGCCTGATTGTATTGCTTCCAATTGGTGATATTGCGTTCTGACTTACCCATGAAACTGACCGAAGACCTGTTATGCAAGAGCAGATCATGGAAAGCGAAAAAGGTTCCGCTTATTTAGGCAACAACGCCCTTTCAACGCCTGTATGCGCAGACAGCGCCACAGCTAGCTAACCGGTTTAGCGGAACCCAATTTTTCATACCCTAGGTGTTAAAATTCATCACCGTGTAAACTAACCAAGTCCTTTTAATCCCCCCCAGAAGTCAAGTTGACAAATTTGACGCCTTTTAGTGTCATTATTGTATACTTGTATTTCACAAGGATTAAGTCTACACTTATGACATGTTTAAGTGTCATCCTTGATAACTAGAGGCGTATTGTGAAAAAGGCTGAGGCAATTAAAAAGCTCTTAGAATATGACAAGCGTGGTCGCTGTGTTTTTACTAATTCAGATCTGGCCAAAATCTTTCATCAAGATAACGAACGAGCATTGCGTGCAGGAATTAAACGTTTGCAAGACGATGGCTTGCTAACTCGAATGATTAATGGTGTGTACTTATTCAATTTAGCGCAGTCGAAAGGCAGCGATACGTTGGAGCAAATTGCTAAAACTATTCGACGTGGGGAATATAACTACCTTAGCTTGGAGTCTGCTCTTTCTGATTATGGTGTTATTTCGCAAATTCCAGTAGATAGGTTAACTGTTATGACAACGGGACGTTCCGGTGAATTCAAAACACCTTTGGGTACAATTGAATTTACGCATACAAAGCGAAATCCGATAAACATTTTAGAAAATACCAGTTTAGTTGGCAGACCACTTAGGTTAGCAACGAAACAAACTGCATACAGAGACTTAAAACGAGTTGGCAGAAATACCCATCTAGTTAACGACAATGCTTTGCATAGTAGTTGAACAACTGCTCTTGGGGCGGGTGCTCTGACAAGCAATTTACATCTAAGCTACGATCATAATCCAACCAACTACAACCGCTTTTCCCTATCGCAGTCACCAAAAAATAACGTGTATCTATTGACTACACGCAAAAACCTTTTAAACTGTGTATTAAATAGATATACAGAGGATGGTGTCATGGCTACAAAGACAGCGCCAATCAACATGCGAGTACTGCCATCGGTAAGAGACATCATCGATGCCGCAGCAAGTTTAAAAAAAGTCGATAGAACTGTATTCATTCAGCAGGCAGCGCTCAATGAAGCGCATAGTATACTGGCAGAACAGCGGGATTTTGTTCTTGAAGCAAAGGCTTTTGAAGCGTTTGATAACGAACTTCGTGCAAATCCACAGACTCTTGAAGGCATGAAAGATCTGTTTAAAAGGAAAGCGCCTTGGGAATAAGCGCACCAACACTACTCGCTGATGAGCACCAAATTAATGCCTTTCAATGTGGCATCGAAGAACTCGATACCTGGTTAAGAAAACAGGCGTTAAAAAGTCAAAAACGGGGAACTGCGAGAGTGTATGTGGTCAATGACACTGACGCCCATCAAGTGGTCGGGTACTATGCCATTGCAATGGGATCAGTTTCCAGAGAGCAAGCGTTCAGTTCATTAAGAAGAAATAGTCCTGATCCCATTCCCATGGTGATTCTAGCAAGGCTTGGGGTGGATAATGCCTATCAAGGTCAAGGCATTGCAGCCGGTCTTTTAAAAGATTGCATCATTCGCTCAGTACAAGCAATGAACGCTGTCGGTGGAGCAGGAATCTTAGTCCATGCTATTGATGACACTGCGCAAACGTTCTACAAGAAATTTGGCTTCAAAGAATCGACGTTTGATCCTTTAGTACTCATGGCAAGGATCTGCGATATCGAAAAATCATTGTCGATAGACTGAGATGACAGCTCCCCTTTCACAAGAGAAGCCGTCAATATTATTAGGTGCTCAGTAAAACGGCGCTGATTGCTGGAACAGTTGTGCCAATAACTTCTTGAGTGCTGGCAACAACAGGTAAAGTTGCAGACATAACACTTTCAACGACTGTTGGCGTATTGTAGAGACCCATACCGCCACCAATGCCCAAGGCAAAAGCCATCAAGCTTTGGCGAGCGATACCGCCCACAATACCCACCAGTACCATGGCTCCCGCTACGATCCGTCCCAAAGTACCTTGGGTCCAGTCTTTTAGGGTATCCCACACATCGGTGAAAGCATCACCACCGGTGCCCGCAAATGAGGGCTCCGAAATCATTAACGCCATTAAACCAAGCGCACCAATGGTCATTAAGCGCTGAGTTTGAATGGTGCGAACTGCATTTGTCATTCGTTAGTTTCTCCGTAGATACTCAAGTTATCGCGCTTACCATCAGCTCCCGCTGAGGCTGAATCACTTTGAGTCTGAAGTGGACGTAGCACTGGCGAAACCGTTCGAGGTGCTGACACCCCAATATCCCACCGGCGCGGTTCAATTTCGGTAAACACGTAGCTGGATAAATTCAGATCCCCACGGTCATCCTCCCAAGGCGCAATCCAAATCCGCATTACCCTTGAAGGAATGCGAATAGGTGCAGATTGCTGCGTCTCGGGTAATGCCGGATGGCTCAGCAGTCCTGTCTCTAAATCAGATTGTGAATACCCAGAGGGAGAACCAATTCGAGTCGCCACAGCATCAATCGTCTTGGGTGCAGCGCCATTACTGGTAAGCTCATAGACTTCACGAGCGGATAAACAGCGCACACCGTCAGGCATACCTGGGCATCCATATTCACTACTCCCAAGACCCAATGAACTACAGCCTGACAATAAGGTTGAGCCGACTGCCAATAAAAGTAATCCAGCTTTAGACCACTGTTTTGACTGGTGCTTTGGGTTGTTCTGCATTGATGTCGTCATGGTTAACTCTCCTCTGGATACACATCTTATTGTCTGAAGCGGACTTCGATCGGTTAGCAACATGCAGGATTTTTTCATCTTCTTGCACCTACCCCTTGTGAAGTGGCCAATGACAACGAGGCCCCACGAGTGACTATGACTTCAATTTTCCTTGCAGCGTCTACCTCTATGACTGGGAACATATTTTCAGCCATGTCCAAATAGAACTTGGCCACTCGATCCAATGCTTTACCTGTGCCTTTAATCGCAGCGCCTTGTAATGCTTCTTGGCTCATGACTTGCTGGTACAGCTGAGTATCACCGGCATTACCCGTCTGAATCGTTGGTACAGGATTCACATCAAATGCGCCAGCCAAGCCCTGAAGGAATCCGGCCATCATCGATTTGGCCACCAGCTGGCCTTGTTTCGACACTAATCGGCCACGAATACCGGCTTTGCCATCTTCACCCACGGCATAAGAATCCAGTCGTGTTTCAATGACGCCACCATCTTCTCTCACACATGAAATGGTCTCGCCTCGCAAATAAGCACGCTCAGAGCTCAAATCACCGTAACCTGCGGCGATCAAGAAACACTCTTTGATATCCGCTCTAAATCGGTTGGGTAAAATGGCTTCCTTTTGAATCCTCAGCAATGCAGGAAAAGGTTCACGTCTTGCGGACTCGTGAGTAGGTGCATCCAAACCTGTGATCAAAGTACCTGAGATGATGCTGCCCGCCGGTAGATACAAAGGCGGCGCTTCTTGCACAACAACCTCTGGTTCAGCAACCACTTCAGGCTCAATCATACGAATCGTGATTGGCGGCAATGGAACATCTCGTGCTCGTGTACCTTGGCCATTGGCTGGCTGCTGATAGAGCGGATCAGGCAGCGGCGCATTGGCAAAATAGTC
Organism: Providencia sp. PROV119; assembly: GCF_028482435.1. NCBI lineage: Bacteria > Pseudomonadati > Pseudomonadota > Gammaproteobacteria > Enterobacterales > Morganellaceae > Providencia > Providencia sp. PROV119. The sequence goes on along the minus strand of NZ_JAMPQL010000004.1, from coordinate 90,544 downwards.
GTCTGGGTTAGACGGCAGTGGCTTTTCTTCTTTAGGCAATTCCATGGCAGATAAAGGCACTTCAAAACGGCTATTTGTGCCTTCAACTGCTGCATCACCTCCAGCGCGAACATCATCAAGTTCCGCTCGAAGACGAGCCAACTCCGCATTGACCTCACTTGGTATAGAAGGCGAACCAGGGCTTAACCGTCCTGAATCGACGTCACGACGCAAGCGCTCAACTTCACGACGTAACTGTTCATTGCGCTCACTGAGTAGTTTTACGTTCGCAGCCAAACTATCGACCCCAACATCACGAGTATTGGTATCCGTAAGAATATGCCGGATCGTTTCCTGTCGGTTACGACTGCTTGAGCCATCGTCAGGATTAGGTGAAAACACCATCACCATAAAGATGAGACCACCAGCAATACCAGCAACCGATAGACCCCGCTTCATGTTCGGGCTCATTTGTTCCCATTGTGCTTTCATCAAAGCTCACCTCCCACAAGAAGCGAAGGTCGCTGACTTTCCACCGCTTCTTCACGATGATTGCGAACAACCACATACAACTCAGTCTTTTCACCCGGCAACAAGATATTGCTCGGCCAGTAGGCGCTTGCCACTATATCTGGTGCATGACAGGCTATTTCACTGGCTTCTATCGGTTCATCGGCAAAGCTTTCAACCAGTCCTACATAGACGGTGAAGTAATGTCCCGTCACAATTTGCCCCTGCTTAAAACCAAACTTTAAACCTGGCTGAAAACATTTCGGGCTTGTGTCAGTTTGGCCAGCCAAACGGATGTCATAGCCTTGTGGTAACTCATTTAGTGCAAGGCGTCTGAGTAAATCACGTAAGCTATCGACGTATGGCTGAGCCGTTTCCCAAGTGGCGGCTTTGCGGTTCACGACGCCCTTAATAGGCCACTGCTGACCATCAATAGCTAAGGTGATTTCACGCGGTGGAATACGACGAGGTACTAAGGTGACAGATAACGCGGGCGCTTCCTGACCAGGCGGAGTGATGTAAAGTGAAACCGGTGATTCTTTGTCCGTGGCCACATATACAACATTCCCCTTGATTTGCGTCTGAGCATCACTGGTTGTTCTCACCTGAGGCGATTCAAACGGCGTCACAATCCGATTCAGATGCCCAAGAGCTACAGGGATCAGTTCATTAACCCCCGGTGTCATCAGTAACGTTGTTGGCACATCCGTTGAAACCGCATTGGTTTGAACAGGTGGATTTGCTGTAGCAGACTGCTTCATCACACTGGCTGGCACAATCGGCAATTCCACGTCTGCATACGACGCTTGAGATAACAGGACGCCACTCAAGCTGATTGCGATTAAGCTTGGTGTCATCCATCGACTAATTTTGGTTCGCATCATTCACCCTCCGGTTTTGCTCTTGGGTCAACTTTTCACGAACTCGCTTCGTTCTAGCTTGCCCCTCGTACGTATCCATCCAACTGAGCTTTGGACGGTATTGCTCAATATCGATGTCAAACTCATAAGTGCGAGTTTGGCGCTGTTCATCTCCAGATGGTCCAGAGACCAAGGAATAACCGGTCACAAAGACATGGCCGGTTTCATACTCATACTCCACTTGTCTGGGTTGGAATTTGAGCGTGACTCGGTCTTCACGGATCTGTCTTGCCTGAATCTCCAGTGCATCGACCACTTGCTGGTACACCGCTGGAGAAAGTAGCGGCTCAATAGCAACCCGGATAAAAGACACATTACCCGGCGTCACGTTGCCCATAAGCTCAGCCAGGTAGAGCCCCCAGGATTCCAAGTAAGGCTGAGTAGCCTGGTTTCGTGACACTTCAGCCGTTTCAGACAAGGTTGGCGGTTGAATGGCTACCACGGTATTGCGAGAAAATGCCGCTACCGCAAGTAGCAAGTTAGATAGCACCAGTACTGCAATCAGGAACCGTTGCCATCGGTTCTCTAATTGTGTGCCTTGCCATGATTTTAAAAACACGTCGAACTTCACGGGAGATAGCTCCTGATAAACGGGTTAGGGATCGTCTTGGCTTTGGTTGGCAACAGTCCAGCCCAGTAGATGGCGTGAAGAATAAAACCATCTGGGCGACCATCACGAAAACGCCGATAGAGCTTGGTTGTCACCAACCCCGACAGGCATAAAACCAAGGCATTACCGGTAAAAATGCCGATCACTAGCCCCAACAGAATGGGAGCCATCTCATCGGCACTCCAAAGCAGGAAGTGCGGCGGGTCATCGATATAGGACGGAATACTCACAGGTTCCATAGTCACTCCTCGTTGTTTGAATTGAGAAGTGAAGAATGCCTTGGGATTGGCAGCTTCAGTGGTCAGCTAGATGCCGAATTCTTGAAGGTTTTGAGGGTTCAACTCAGACAATACTAACAATTGATCTTTTTAATGCGGTTGATATGATGGGGATATTGGTCGTGTCGAGACCAGCTGCCCACTTTAGCAAACCCGGACGGGACGACATGCATATCAAATTTATTTTTTGCTTAGGTTTTTTCTGCGACCTCGGCAGTGGGCACCGTATTCGCTAATAGGAGAAACTCAATGCAAATTACTAAAATCATTTCCTCTGCCACGGTTGAACGTTTAAAGCAAAAAGCACGAAAGCTTAAACGTGAAAAATCTATTCCACACACTCAAGCACTCGATGAAATTGCAATCTCTGTTGGTTTTAATCATTGGCATCAGGTTGTACAAGCTAATGACGTACTGAAACCATCAGAAGTGGCATTATCTTCTGGATGTGTCATGGCTTTTGATGTCAAAGATGGTATGGATGTCGATACCAGTGATGGGGTCTTAATTGAAGACCACTTCTTGGAGATGCTCACCGAAAAGCAGCTATTTGAAATTTATGCCAATTCCCCTGATGAGGACGACGAACAAAACAGACCGCTAAAAGAAACGCTATCGGATTCAGAGCTTCATGAGTATTTTCGAGATGATTGCTCATTCATGTACTTCCGTCTTGCCGAGCCTCATGCAAGCAAACCGTTAAAAGAAGTATTGGCTCTTATACGACAGTACTCGTTTTGGATGCCGCAATATATTTGGCTTCAAGGTCACCTTATTGATACTTATCATTTGCCAGCGGAAGACGAGAATGGCAATGCAGTAGGCGTAAGGTTTTAGCTCTACAAGATGAGGCCTAACTGGCCTCATATCTTCTTCTGCAAGTGACTTAACGCCACCCCTGCCATTAATGCCAAGCCGATGATCATCGACGGTAGTACCACTGGTGGAATAGCCAGCGGGGCGAACAATCCCATAAACAGCAAGATGACGCCTGAACTCAGAATTATCATGCTGTAGCGGTGAATGATAGGGCTCGAAAAATCAAAGGTTGTCTTCTTAATCTTCCAGGTCATCAAGCCGTCCCACAGCGCCGGTAACATGAGAATAAGCGCAAAGGGCAACCAGACCATCAGCAAAGCAAATCGAGTGAACACTTGGTACAACACATCAAAAAATGCCTGAATACGATCTTCCACCCAAACAAACCAAAAGCCTCCCATGTTCTCCATCTCTTTAGAGCGCAGTCGCTGCTCTTCAGTGGGGATTAGAAAATCTCGCACAGATTGCTCCATCTGCGTATCCACAATCCATGACTGATACCAGCGATGGCTAGTTTGACCAATCCAATAGCTTGTTTGTGCGCCCAATTGATTTTGGATCATCTGCTTCTCTTTACTAATAACCCGGCCAGTCCAATCACCGGGCACTAACACGCCAATGGCAATAATCTCCAGCATCAGCGCCAGGCAAAGTAGCCAAACCGACTTATGCTTGCTCATGCCAAACATCCTCTTCTACTCGCGCCAACATGGCTGCAACGGTTGGCGTCATAATCCGGGCTTTAATCACTTGTTGAAGCCGCTTTGTCGTCGTATGGCCACTGACATAACGCACGTCGATGCGTCCTTCAGCCAAATACGCCATCCGATTTGGACGATTACGAATCCAGGAGTAGAAATACACACCATCCACGGCGGCCCACTCGAAATGGTCAGGATCACGCAAGCGAATCCCCGTTAAAGCACTAGCGGCAGTCCAGGTCAGTGCCTCAATGAAATGCCACAGGCGTACACTGTCATCATCACAACTAACTTCTTCATAACTGCCCAAGCCATTACACAGACACAAATCAAAGATGGCATGGCCATCTAACGTGAACGCATCTGTTAAATAGTCCGCCAAACAGTGCACTGAGGCCAAAGCATGAGGCCAGTCGGTTTCAAGCAGTCTTAAGGTTTCCTTGAACTGGGGGTTATGTTGCTGCCATTGAACGAGCATTTCTTTACTGGTAAGTGTTGTCATTTTCAGACAGACAGAATGATGCATACAGACTCCTTATGCTGCCTGTGTAGAGCTGGTTAAAATAGGAATACGGCCTTTGATCACGCGGCCACCTGAAAGCTTGGCGATGTACTCCAGGTTGGGAAGCTGGCCTAATAACTGCGGTGGAAACATATCGCCTTCTTCCTCCATCAAGCGTTCGCCATGATTGCCGGTAAACAACGCGGGGCTGTCCGAGTTGGACGACATACCTTGAGTTTGCATGATGTACTGCAACCGAGTCTTAGGCAGATTGTCGGTAATGTACTGCTGCGTTTCGGCATCCATCACCCTAAGAGCTATCAGGTTGTTGATGTTACCTAACACCTGGCGAGCTTTAGCTTCACTGCCTGTACGAGCTGAAAAATCAGCAAAGGTCTGAGTAGCAATCACACAACGCATTTTTGCGCCACGGCCTTTGTTGAGCAGTTGAATGAAGGGATCGTTGACGACTTCAGCCGCCTCATCGATGAAGATATTTACGGGACGATTTTCAACACCATAGTTATAGCGGTCACCGGCCACTGCGGTGAGATCGGATAAAAGCAACGAACCAATGGCGCTACCAACCATTGCGTCGGTCAATGAATCCAATCCGATATAGGCCACTTGGGCATTGTTGATAATACGGCCAGAATCCGTAATTAACCGGCTGTCATTCACATCGTTTGCAATCGGTGATAGCAATGGACCTAGTTCACTTGATGTGAGCATATTGAGCACCGGCATCAATGAGGCCACCATCTTTGAATAGTGGGTTCTGTCATGCTCAAACATACTCAATAGCCCCTCTAAATCAGTATTGGCGGCAACGGGCTGAATGCGTTCGTAGTAGAAAAGCAGCATCGCCATAGCTTGTTTAGCCAAGGTATTGGCCTTTTCGGTAAAGCGCTTGATCTCCACACTAAAATTGGGATACACCTGCTCCCCCCAGGCTGTGACGGCTTTTACTACCAAGCCTTCTGGGCCACCTTCCAAAAAACGCCTCAGTGTTTTCAGATCAGGACGTTGTGACGTAAGCAACAAACCTTGCACGATGTTATTCAGTGCCATTTGGCCAAAGGCTTTAAATGGATCAGCACCGGTTTCGGATGGGATTAAGGCCGCAATTCGGCTGGCAATTTCAGTGCCCCGGTTAAAGTTTCTCAGGGGATTAAGACGTACTGAATGCTCTGGAAAACCCGGATGAAAATACACAAAGCGCTCAGGACTACCGGCGGCAATACAGGCTCGCTGTGCATTATCCTTAAGTTCTTTGTCTCCCTTGGGGTCAATAATTATCACGGCTTCATTGCGCAAAATGGCCTGAGTGATCATCGCATCAAAGCATCGGGTTTTTCCGGCACCGGTCGTACCAACTATTAAGGTATGCCCCTCAGTGTGACCAACTGGCTGGTACACATCTTCTTCTTTGGGCTCGACACCATGAATCCAGGTCGAACCCATTTGCTTGCCGTGACCTTGGTTAAGCAAGGTTTGCTTATCCCGCTTTAAGATTTCATAAGCACGTTGAGCATGGCGTTGGTCCCACTCAAAGCCATAACCTAACCACAATTCATCAGGATGTTTTGCCATTACCTTTTGCAAATGCGACAGCGCCATAAATGCCAATGGTTTGCCTTTTAGCCCCTTCTGCAACTTATAAAGACGGTAAGCCTCAGGCAGGCGATACAACGCCATGCCCGAGGAAATCCCTGTCATCCACCAAAATGGTTCGGGCGGTAACTCTGTCAGCATTTCTGCGGCAATCGCCCCAGTGGCCCCAACCAGCCAACCTGCTGCTGCCATGGCCTCATAGTTCGTGCGCCAGGGCATTTCGTATGCGTTTTCTTTCATTCATGCTCCGCAAAATAACCGTTTGCAATCCACTTAAGTTCAAATGGATTAACGTTTAGCGTGAGCGGTAAACAGAACCGTTTCCCCCTCATCAAACTGGCATTCGTCACTGGCCGAGATCCCCCGAAGCAGCTGTCCGGCTGGAATGCCATGCGCATTGGCGACTTGGCGTAAGGTTTGAATCGTGACGCGAATACCATCGGCACTATGATCCACGTCTGGGTAATCACCATCGGTCAGTAAGATGGGCAAATCTTTCACAAAATTAACCATCTGTTGGCGCTGCACGTATTTGGGGTCTGTACTCGATTTCGCATTGGGCGCAATCGGCTTTTGCTTTCGCTCCGCTCTTGTGGCGGGCTCTTTTGCTTGGGCATTAGTTGTCTTAGTTCGACTCGGACGCTGTAAAGCCTCTTCGTTCTGAATTGCTGCCGCCGGTTCTGTGCCTTGTTTGGAGATGTCTATCAGTGCAATTAGCCTTTTAGAAATCGATACCTTCAGAAGTAACCCTTGCTCCTGAACGCCATCATTCGTAGTCACAGTTCTGGCCTTACGTGTCGGGTTTGCGGGATCTAGTTCAAGCCAATCTAATTGACTGAGTTCAGCAAGCAGTTTTCGGGGAGCACACCAAGGCCTTACGGCATCGGGATAGCGGATCAAGATCTGTTCACCAACCATAACCAACGCACTGCTGGCCTCTGGGAGCCACGCCAAAGATTCAGGGAGATTCAATGCTTCTGTATCGTACTGGTTTACGTTATTTGAGATAGCGCCATCATATGAATTGTTAGGCTTTTCACATCCATCACCTGGAGCATTTTCAGTTGCCTGGGGGTTATTAACATCACTGGCAAGACGAAGTTCATCATCTTGTTCGGACGAGTTTGTCGATGGTGACTCAGTCGATTTTCTATGTTCGATTGATGATGACGCTTCAGGCAAGTCTGAATGCTCACTGGAGCGACTCTGTGGCTCTGCTTGTGTTTGCCGTGTTGCTTCCCACTCAGATTTGCTAAACAGTCTCACACTACTTGGTACATTCGAGCTGAACAATAAATCGGCCTCAGATATATGCAGCATGGGTAACCAGATGGGCTTGTCGTCTTTGATCAGCACTTCAGGGGCAAGGCTTTCATATCGCTCATTCGAGGCGAATTTAGTGGCCAATCCTCGCTCAATAAGGATGTCCGCAAGGGTATCGGGATCTCTTGGAATGCCAGGTATCTTGTCTTTGGCCAACAGCTCAATGATGTCCTTAGCCGCGCTTTTCCAAACCAGGTAAAGATGGGTTGATTGATTCGATTTTCGTAACCAGACTCTGGCGTCTCGCTGATTGACCAGCCACTGGGAACTGGCAAGTAATCGCCTCATGGCATCAAGTAGATAGCGTTCGACTGGGACACCAAGGGCATTGTCGTCAACGGAAATTCGTTGAGCTTTCAGGTCTCGCTGGACACTGGTTTGGTCAGCTTCAATGACCAATTTAGACAGGACATGCTCGAAATCAGTATTGCCAATTGCCTCCAGCATGGCTTGCAAAATCTCAGGGCCCGGCTGGGTTAACCAGGCGAGCAACTCAGGTGTCATCACCCGGTTTAAAACCAGAATTGAAAATTGCTCGTGCCGCTTGCACCGTCCGTCGCGCCAACGAATGAAATAGCGTTCAATGCTGTTATTAGTGGTCCACTGGGATAAGGTTTCTAAAAAAGGGTTCCACTGATAGCGTCCATCTTCGTCTGTGATGGACAAATCTGAAACAGGCTTACCAATATCATGGAACAAACCGCCAAGAGCCGCCGCGACACGCCACCTTGGCTCTAGCTCTTTTTTCTCAACCGGTGTGCCACTGGCAACAAAGATGATCCCTTCAGCTGCTTGTGCCGCCCAGAAAGCAACTTCCAACGAATGACGTAATAAACCACCAGCACCACTGTGATGATGATGCTCAGATGCTGGCAGCAAGTGGACATAAGCAGCCAGATGATCAATACAGGGCTGAATTAACCTTTGAAAATCACGCTGGTTGAAGCCAAGTACCTGGCGCAGTTTGGCAATTAGCTCGTCTTGTGTGGACTGCAAATCCTCGGGTGACGCAGCAGGCAACCCCTTCAGAAATGGCGGATAGCGTGGAATGTCTGCATCCAGTTGAGATGACAGTTCTGGTAGTGCTTTGGTTTGAAAAAATAGGTTTTTGAACATAGTGAACCTCCGACACGATAGTGTGAAGGTTCAACTCTGAGCTTGATGGCTAGATAGATTGATAATTCATGTAGAAGAATAACATACGAGCTAATTTCACGGTTTCAAAAAGGTGCGGAACCTGATTCTTAGTGATTAATACCAAAATAGTGCTTTACACGAATCCATATTTCTCACGACGCTGATTGAATGCACTTTTCCCGCCCTCTAATATATCTGCGGCTAAAGCCTGAACATTGGGAACATCGATCGCACCTTGTTGTTCTGGAAGAATTAGCCCTTTATTATCTTCTACGCTCAAAACGCCAATCCATTCAGCATCACCGAAAACCGGAATATTGGCATTATGTGTTGCAAATAGAAACTGACGACTCAGTTTAGCCCTACGTAGTTCTGCGACTATCCTCTCAGCTATAAATGCGTTATCCAAATTATCTTCAGGTTGATCAAGGATTAATGGGTCTTGATTATCTAACAGCAATAAGTGCAAAACAGCAGTGCACTGCTGTCCCGTCGATAATTCATCAATTGACCTAAATACAGCTTCTCGTTCTCCATGAGTCACATTTAACTCAATCGCCATGGTATCCGGTAACTGCAATTCTTCCAGTTCCATTAGTTTTACTTCTGAAAGACGAATTAAAGCTGAAACAACAGTGCCTGATATGCCAAACTTTCGTCCTAGCTCCGACTCTCCTTGACGGATAGTCGAGGCTAAACTGCTTGGAGAGAAGTTACCTTCTAATACCCAGGCGAGACGTTTAGGCCCAACCCCCTCTAAATTGCACCCAGTCAGAAAATTCACAAGTTCTTGGCGGCCACCTTCTGGCTGTAGGGTGAGCCGTACCTTCTGCTCCAGTTTTCTTGTTAACCTTTTAACAGATTTAGTAATACTACTCGCACGCGCACTTGTATGTTGTTCTAACTCCAGAAGCAGCTTCTTTCGCGAGTTGTACAATTCGTCAATTTGTGTCTGGCGATCTTGCAAGGTGGTTTGTTTAGGGCGTATCTGCTCAATTTGTTTTAACAGAGTCTGATATTCAGCACCAATTTGTCGGCCAGTTTTACCCTGGCTTGCAGGTATATCCTTAAAAGCCAACTCAAGTTTTTGCTCTTCAAGTTGCTGCTTTTCTGATAAAGATTGCTTGACCGGTAACAATTGTTGATTTGCATTTAAAGTTAGCTGTTCTAACTGTATTAATGTCTGCTGAACGCCCGTTTTCAGGGCATTCAAAACTTCACGCTGCTGCTTCAAGAGCTCAGCATGAGGTAAGCCATCCAAATTGGTATCACTTAAATACAAAGTATCTGGCAAACTGTTTTTGAGCGCATCGATAGCCAGTTGGACGCTTGCAACATCCTCACCAATCTGATCATTCAACTGTTTTTCTTTTTCAAGTTTAGGAATAAGCTCCAGCTTTTCATCAATACCTAATGCTTGATACTGTTTTGCCTGATCCAATAACTTAGGTAAGCGCTCGATCTCTGCTTCAATGTCATCTTTCTGACCTAGGACTCGCTTGATGGATTCTCGATTATCTTTTAACTTTGCTAAAACGTCAGCGATATCTGCATCAAACTTCTCATGTTCGCCCTCAAGAAAACGTTCGATGAGCTGATTACGACTTTGTTCATCTCGTGTCATTTCATAGATTTCGTTTTGCCCGTAAAGCTCTATACCAGGCAAAATATCCGTTGGAAGATAGGGGGATATATTTCCATGGGAGTCAACCACTACCGGATCACTACCGTGTTTTCGGCTTACTTTGAATCTGCGACCGTGCATAACTGATGAACGCAACGTAATTTCAACTAAACCTCGTTCTTTCCCAAGGTTAGTATCAATGACACTTTTGTGCTGTTTGATTGCGTTAGGTGTTTTAGGTTCTAATCCGAAAGCATAGCGAATACATTCCAACAAGGTTGACTTACCAGTTCCACGACCACCAATCACAGCATTGAGATGGTCCGATAGTTCAATATCGACGCTATCCAGATAACCACCAACAAATCGAATACGCTCAATTGCCGAAGCATAGCTTTCTGGCTTATCTGAGTTCAAACGAACCCTCGAACCTGCATCTAAAAAGGCTTGCTTAAAGGAAGCAAAGCAAGGGTTGGTCATTTTAATCAAACAAGAAGCACCCGATGCTTTGATATCCTCTGGTTTTGCAACGTCTGAGGAGTTAATAGCAGCCATTTCGCGCTCGCGCTTATAGTTAGGATCTTTGTTGAGGAAGACCTTACGGTAGAAATCATTTTCTATTCCTTTAAGATCTTCAATCGACTTGTCGCCTGGTATCTGAGCTGCCATCAACCCTTCATGTTTCCATACATGGTTCATCTTTCGACTGAGCACACCATCATCATTTATGCAGTGTGCTGCAAAGATAAATCCACCTATCTCATTCACTTTATCAATCAGCTGAATTGCTGTGAGGTTGGTCGGCAATATACCATCCTCTGGATCAAGTAAATCTAGACGCCCCAAAATCCGTTCAAGTTCTTGCGAAGTTTTGTTTTCATCAAACAGACAAACAAAGTGAATTTTCTCACTTGACGCAATCTCAAAGCCGGGGAAAACAACAATCCCATTCTCAACAAAAAGATTGCGGATTTTATCAACACCATCTACTGAACCATGATCAGCTAATCCAATGACCTCTATGCCCGCTTCCAGTGATGCCGCAAGCAGATTTTGGTTATATTCATCTTCCGTGATGGTCTGCTGTTGCCCACGATATTTTATGTATCCTGCCGGATTTACCTGCAATGCACATTTAAAGAAACGAGCTTTGGTAAACATACCTGTAATTACTCCACAAAATGGCGCGTCAAACGACACCTAATCAATTAACCCCAAGCGCCTTAAACACGGCATCGACGGGATCTGCATAAAAGCTGATCTGGAATTTTGAAAACAACTCAGCAGGAACTGTTGGAATATCTGAGGCTGAGGCCATTGGGAGCAAAATACGCTTTGCACCACTGTCCATAGCTAACTGAAGACTGCCTGCAAGATCTTGAACAGGATTTATAACACCACCTAAAGTCATCTCACCCAAAACAACCATCTGCTCTTGAATCGGTCGGTTCATCAGAATTGAACAGAACGCAATCAATGCAGCGAGCGATGACTTTGTACTTGGCCCCGTATTGTGGAGCTCAACAACATGAAGGTGATACTCATGATCAGAAAACTTCGCCGACGCACTGATTCTATTCAGGTTACCTTTGAAATAATCAAAGCCAACACGCACAGCTTCTTTCGCTGCGGTATTCGAACCAAGGCCAGACACTGAGTGTTTACCAGAACCAGCCATCATCTGGGTTTCATAGCGATATAACCCAAGCTGCCCAGTGCTTCCCTGAGTAACTAAGTGCACAACACCAGCGCGAGGTAAGCCTTCAGGAATTAGCTTGCTACCACCTTGTTCTGGTACATTGACGAAGAATTCTTCTAATGACTCATTATCGATGTAGCTAAAGTGCACATCAAAAAATTCCATTCCGCCAAGCTTTTTCAATTGCTCTTTGACTCTACGTCTAGTTTCCAGCGCATAGGTCAGGCAGGCTCTTACATCATCTTTTGTGTACTGTGCGTCGGGGTGTAGTAGCTTTAACAAGCCCGAAACCGTTCTGCGTACAGCAATGACATCACGCTGATTAAGGTTATTACCGAGTTTGAAGAACTTATCGATCGCATCCGCAAAACTTCTTTTGCGCATTTCACGCATGTATTCAGCAAGATAGTCTGTGATTAATCCGTAACTATTGGTGAAAAACTCAGGACGCATCTTCGGTATTTCCCATCCAGGAATATAGGAATGGAAACGGTCAAAAAAAGCAGTGTCAATCATGGCATCAGGAAAAGGTGCCAACAGATGACTGGTCTTCACCAGTGTCTCAACGCTTTGATTGATGTTACCGACGAATACCATGGAAGCCTTCGCTTCGATTGAATCACGGCCACGGGCAAAAGACCCTGACGCCATATAATCTTTCATTATTTGGACGCCGTCTTTGTCTTTAAAGTGAATACCCGCTACTTCATCAAAGGCGACAACATCCCACATTCCGACCAACCCAACTTGGCGCGAGCTCATGTTATAGAACAAGTTCGCCACCGTTGTTTGTCCACCCGAGATAAGCAATGAGTTTGGCGAGCACTCTTTGTAGACATGGCTTTTACCTGTCCCTCTTGGTCCGAGCTCACAAACGTTGTAGTTGTTTTCAACGAATGGGATCATGCGAGTAATAAGATGCCACTTCACCCGATGCTCTAAGTTGGTTGGCTCCATACCCACGGAACGAAGCAACACATCCATCCACTGATCGGTACTAAAATGTCTTCTGGTTGAAAACACCTCATCCATGTTCATGGACGGCATTTGTATCGGTTTTAAACTCATAATGGAGAAAGGTGATGTCTTCTGACCTTCCTCAAAGAAATACTGCACGGTAATAATGCACCAGATACCGCCAGTTAATAATTTTTCGTTGTCTTGTACAATTTTGGTCGGTACAAGGGCATCCTTGATCCCCAGGTTAGACAACGCAGCTTCATAGACGTCTTTTTTCTGATTAAGCTTAACGCTTACTTTGTCGATGATTTTAAACGTGCCGCGTTCACGGATAAGTGACTTCACTTTCTCCGCTTCATCAGGTCGGACATAGTTCTCAGCCAAGATTTTTTTCACATTCTCAAGGCCTTGCATTACAACTTCGTCGTCATCGGACGCACAATACATCCCTAGTAAATACTCCAGCACGTAAACAGGGACGTTAGCGCCTTCTTTCAATTGCTTTGTCAGATCTTTTCGAACGACACGGCCTTTAAAGTGCAGATTTAGCAACCCATCGAGATCTGAATTTTTCATGTCACGAATCTCCCTTTCAGACATGGAAATATCTGAGGGAATAACCTCACTAGGCGCTTCTGGTTCGACACCAGCCTCATCTACGTTCACTTGCATATTGGCAACATATATGTTCTGCGTAACATTTGCGGGAGTTTCATGCTCTGCACCAATCCACTCTCCGGATTGGCCTTGATGGTCAATCAAATCTTTGTCGTTGTTACCGTTCATATATATTTACCCTTAGAAAAAATCATCTTGGAATGCCAAATCAATGGTTACCGCGTATTGGCTATAACGCGTTCTCATTTCCGCATTCTCAAGAACTAACGTGTATTGAGCGTTCCTGTCGAACTGAGAGCCAATAAGCTTTAACCTAGCTTCGCGAGTACGCTCATCCATCACTTTACTCACGCTATCAAAGTTAATCGTTTCACGACTGGAGACTTCATTACCTTGTGCATCGACGATATAGACATCCAACAACCGTGCGACAAAACGCTCGCCTACAGGGTCTGTCTGAATAAATCTGACCTTGTCGATATTGTTTACTAATTTAATGGGCTGAGTGGCTGCTACAACACCTACCGGTTGTTTCTCATGTTTTGCTGCTTGTTCTTTTTGTAGCTCGCGCACATGCAGTACCGGTACACAGACTTCCTGTAGCATCGCTCCGCCGTGCACAAACTTGGCACCACCAACGAAGTGGAAGCGTTGAGCCGCTTTTGGAAGTAGGAACTCTGCCTGATATGAAGAGCCACTAGAGCCATGAGCCGTATCGTTTATTGAGCCTTTCCAACAGGCTTCATCTGAAGGCAAGTTATTACCAACGATATAACGTTTCTTGGCTTCTATCGCGCCAGCAGGTTTGGTTTTCAACGAGGTTTTGTCAGCCGCTGCAAGTGCTTTTTGTTGGAAGAGGAAGCCATGGTCAGCGGTGATCACAACTCGGCTGCCGTTTAGACGGTTGATGACCCGCCCAACGAGGTCTTTTAGCTCTTCAATGGCACTACGACAGGCTTCAAACGTTTTTTCTTCAGTTGCAGCCTTATCACCAATCGCATCAATGGTATCGTGATAGATATAAACGACTTCTACGTCTCGAACCTTGTCACGCCCCTCCTGGTTACTCCAGCTCATCAGTTCCTTAGAACTCACTGCCATACCACCTACCTTCTGTAGGATGGCGTTGCGGTTGTCTAAACCCTGTGAAGAAATACCATCCACATAAACAGCCGTGCCTTGCTCTGGCTGGTAACTGAGCGCCTTATGAGGCAATAATGCCGCCATCCCAAGTTGGGTATAACTCGGCAAAACGCCCAACTGCGTAGACACCTCAGCCTTAAATCGCTTCTCGTTGTTAATGATAGCGCCAAGCTCATTCGCAATTTCAAAACGCAGGGCATCAGAGATGATCACAAACACGCGTTTTGTCTGTTTCAGACTCAGTCGTGTGCGAACTTCTTTTTCATAGAAGTTATACTGGTGCGGTACGCCAGAAATCTGCCACTTTTCAAGTAATTTCTCATTGGCCAAGTGACGATCCCAGGCAAGGCCAAGCTCATATAAGTACCAGTTGGTATAAATGCTTTCGACTTCGTCGTCGAGCTGACGCAGTATGTCCGCACCTTTACTCAATACAGAGTGCACATGTTCATTGAACAAACGGTAAGCCTGGTCAAAGCGATAAATGTCTGTGGTATAGGCGTCGTACATTGCTTTCGCGTTATCAAAGTGGAACCCATCCACATAGCGATTTCGCAAGTGCATTAACTCTTCAGCGTTGCGGATAGCTTCATAAATTGCGAAATATTCTTTGCGTGATAATGTCCAATGGCTAGCAAGACGTCTTGATAAGACCGTATCAAACTGAACTCGGTCTAGCGCTTTACTGCTATCGAGCAAATCACGAACTAAACCACGGATTATGGCCTGCTCCACAGCTTCGAACGTTTCGCATTCGATAAGCTCAACCGGATGGTACTGGCCAGCACGAGTCGAAATTTCCAACTGTTGGCTTAGCACCTTAGAGATGCTTTCGTAGTAAGCGGCAAAAGAGCGACTGTCGCGCCAGCTCACCATAAACGCCAAGGCTGTCGCTCGGCCTGATGCGCTTTTTAGAACATTGTTAAGCAACCAATCGCGTTCAACGCCTTCAATTTGGCTCCAGAATTCAGTACAGAATAATTTCAACACGAAGTCTGAGAAGGTTGGCTCTTCGACTGTATAGCCAAAACCCTCACTCAGATAGGCCCAGAGTGAGGTCTCAAGATCAAACTTACTTATCTGGCTCCATAAAGGTTGGCCAAGGCTTTCATCTTCGATATAAGCCGCATATTCGCGTAGTAACCCAAGCAGAATGTCCGACAAAGACGCAGAATCAGCTTTTACAACCACTGCCATCATCTTCCTGTCTAACGACAGTTCGTCTTCGTTCTCCGTCACCCACTTCTTTAAACCGGCTATGCGCTGTTTATTGGCAAAAAAGCTTTGGCGCTTACGAATGTGCGTGCGAAGCGCCATTTTCGGGATACCCAGTTCATTAAGCAGCATTGAGCTGTGATCAGCAAAAAACTGCTCGCTATACAAACGCACGTCTAGCAACCAATCACGATCAGGCTCTGGCTCAGCGCTTGGAAAATAGATAAGGAATTTAGCTTCACGCTCATCTACTTCAATGCGTTTTTTCACTGCCAATACAGACTCATTGCCCATATTGAGGATGGTCAAATCATTTGGCAGTACCCTAGCAGGTATATCTGCCGCTTTATCACCTGATTCTTTTGTAAGCGATAAAGAATTAGCTAAATGCTCAAGCTCTTCAGTAAAGCTTTGCTCTGGGTCGTACCAAAACACAATGCGGCTTTGTTCGAGCTTGGCAGCGACACCTTGTGCCAGTTCGCTAATCTGCATTAGTTAACCTCCGGGGTCGAACCGGTAATGGCCTTAACATCAGCCAACAGATCACCAAACTTGCCGTAATTCACTTTCACACCATCATCCAGATCCAGTGAAATACGCATATCAGCGTAGTGTTTTAGCTTGTCATCAAACTCTCGTAGCTCAACCTGTTTCTTGATTAAAGCATCCAACTCTTTCTTGAAGCGGTTCGCTTCACTGGTCGAGTCTGCCGTTTCAATCTGCTTCTCAAGCTGTTCTACATAAGCATCGTATTTGCCTATTAGCGGGGTGACATACTCGGTACGCATACGAGAAAGCGTGCCCTCGTTGTACCTATGTAAGTAAACCAAACACTCGAAAGCCTTCTGCTTACCAGAACTAAACAGCCAATAAATAGGGCGTTTTTTGTAAGTCTTCAGGTGGTCTTTATAGAACTGAGTCGATAAATAACGGCGGATCGTCTCAAGCGCTGATTCTGATTTCTTGGGCTTTATCGCATTTAAGCACAGTGACTCGGCAACAAAATCGAGATTTTCTTGTAAGTGTTCTTCACCCCAAACAACTTGGACAAACTCACGGAAACGATTGGTTGCGTCATCTTTGAACCACTCTTTGTCGGTTAGAGGGATGATACCGTCTTCATCGATTTGGTAAAAAATTTCTTCTTCTTTACTGTTGTAAAACTCTAAATTGAATTTGACTTTGTCTTGAAGGGCATCATTTCCCTTTTTGAGCAAAAATCTGCCAAGCATACAACCAACTGAAAGAGATACAATGTTAACTGCTATATCGCAAACAGTTATTTTCTCGATTGAAATTTCTTTTTCATCTAGATCTGTACCGTAAACATCTAACAAACCACATGCTTCTAGTGTTATTTCATTATTCTTCTTTTCTAAAGACTGGACTGAATTTATATGGAGTTCATTAAGCGCTAGTTTATTCCGAAACCAATCCGAAATCTTTTCTGAATCGTGGGAAGCAAGGCACAAAGAAAACTCCCGACTCGTTTCCCTTGAGTCATAGTCAAGCTTCATCAGTGTGATCAATTCATCTACATGGGACAAATCAGCGTCAATCAAATTTTGCACATAAGGAAGAGCATTAAAATAACCAATATGAAAATGTATTGTTGGATTCAAAGCCGAGATCAGTTCAGAAGCCAATTTATTGTTACAAAATGCTAAAGCTATACGCTTCTCATTTTCATTCCAATTAAATGCTGAATGCCCTGTAGCATCATGAATAAAACCATGAGGGTAGTATCTAAACGAATTATATGACGTATTAATATCAGACCAGCTTATACTAGGTTTAAAATAATATTTCGTATTCTGTGGTCGAGAAAGCAATTTACCGTTCTCACCAAAGAAATTACGAATTTCACAACCGTCACTCTCCCAATTTACAATGTACTCATGATTGCCATACCATCTTTTAAATGATCCACCTTTATTATAAGGAAACCACTTGCAGCCAGAGGCCATTGATTCTTCGATACTTTTTGCATCAAAAAATATTTTAGAGAAATCAACCTCCCACCAGTACCTTAGGAACTTATTATTATCACCCGTCGCCAGTCCTTGCCTTGCATCATATATATCACCAAAACTTTTATTGTTTTTAAAAAGTTCAAAAACCTTTGAAGAAAGCCAATATGTCAATGGGCGTCCTGGTATAATTAGAAAATCTTCCTGTTGCACCTCATCAAGGCGAGTCTGCTGTTCAATAAGGGCTAATTTCTTTTCTTGCTCGTTGCCATCCGTTAGTCTAAAAAATACTGGCTGATATCCCCTTACATAACCATTCTTAAATACCCATGCAGTTGTTTGAACAATTTCTCCACTTATTTGACCGAATGCTCTAGCGCCTAAGTGTGCCATCGTCAGTAAAGTCTGATTCTCTAGAAGTGAATTTCTTAACTTTTCATAACTCGAAAGAAACATCCAAGACTGCATATTTACTTGTGCATTAAAACCATCTTGAGAGAGTAACGAGAAACCACGTTCCATGAAAATAGCAAACAAATCCGATTTACTATTTGGATAGTTTTCCTTAGCAAAATCTTTAAGGTCTGCATTCATGCCTTTGCTACCCATATAAGGAGGGTTCGCGATAACAGCATCGTAACGAATCGATAAAACCAATGCCTGATGAACGATTTCAATCAATTGCTTCGCTGCTGGCTTTTGCATTGAGTCGCCTGACTCTTGTAGCTCTACTAGCGTGCTCAGGAGCTCTCTTAGCTGCTCATACTCATCGCTTGGTACATCAATCAAAGAACCAAAGGTTTTGGCCTGAGTAAATCTAGCCAACGTTCGCTTCAGCAGTTGGTAGCGGTTGTCTGCATTGAACGAGCTTAAATCTTGCTCATCATCTGAGAACAAGCCTTGTGATGTGCCGCTTTGCCAACTTCCCGATAGATTGAGTGCTTTCCATAAAGTCGGCAGGTCAATATGGTTACTTTCCTGCAATGACAGTACATTGAGTCGCACGTTACGGGTAAAAATACGCTTATCGTCATCTCTAGCCATCATCATCAGCGCAAAGCCAGACAACTGCGCTGCACGATCATCTATGTCCAAGCCGAAGAGGTTGTTCTCCAGGATCATCTTTGGAATGTCACGAGAGCGGAAACCACGTTCTTCGTAGATGGCTTTTAGCACGTTATAAGCTTCAATCAATATGTGGCCCGAGCCACAAGCTGGGTCAAGTACTTTGATGGTTTCTGGTTCAATAGATTCTGGCGTAATAGCCTTTAGCTGTTGGTTAACTTCGTCAGATTGCTGCGCAGGCTCAATGTAGTATTCCATCTGGCTTTTAATGGCAGAGTCTGGGTAGGTTTGCAGCCATTGACGACCGACTGAGTTTTGTACCAGGTACTTCACAATCCAGTTAGGTGTAAATAGCTGAGTAGCGGCAGGGATGTCTTCACTTTTGACCACTTTTCCGATGACCTGATCTTTCTTTTCAGAAATGTAGAATTGGTATAGCCAGCCAATCACTTCGACTTGTTGCCAGTCCTCTTCAGGGATGCCGTCTACCAATCCACGCAGAATGGAGTCGGTACGCATTAGGTTGTCTGGTAGCAGAAGTTCTGTTTCATCGTCCAATGCGTCAAATAAGAAAGGCATCGCTTCATGAAGCTTATGGCACTGACCTAACAACAGTTCACGATAAAGCTCTTCGTCTTTGTTGCCCGCAAGCTTGAGTTCGATAATGCGAGCTCTATCTAACCCGAGTTCATCCGCAGCATCTTGCGCATGGTCGATAATTTCAAAGCCTCTAGGGTTGTCTGGGTGCGACAAAACACGGAAACCGTGGCCTAGATAGTCATGGATTTCCATATAGCGAATAGCACACAGACGGTTGAACCAGGTATAAGCTACTTGTTCAATAAGTTGTGCATATCCAAGTTTCTGGCTTCTGGCCACTATGCGTTTTCTGGGCTCAGCCAGTTTACCGTCAAAACTGTTACCAGCGATTTGAAGCACAGAACCTTGTAGATTCGCTTCTGTAATTTGTAGCTCGCCCTTTTTATTCGCGGTGATACCAAAGGTATTTAATCGTTTCGCTACCGCATCCATAAATTCGCGGCGCGCTTTTGGTGCGTATTTTTTAATGTTGTTCGTATTCATATGATCTTGCGCTTCTTATTCTGTCTCTACGCTGCTTGCGGGTTGTAATGCGGTTCTAATGCGGGCAAGCAGTATTTCCTGACGCTCGCGGTAAAAGTCCATAAACTGGTTTAGTTGTTCAGGTAATGATGTTATGGCTTGCGATTGCAGATGTGCTTGTCTTGCATTCACATCAGGCCACTGCTGCGCATACCATTCATGGGGCATTTTTTGTCGCTTCTGATTGTTGATTGTTCCTTCCAACAGTTGAAGATTTGGCAGCTTGTTAGATGCCTCGATGAGTTCATCTAGCTGTTCAGTTGGGACACCAACTTTTGCAAGCTTGTTACGCGTAAACAAACCTTTGGGGTAAATGTGATCCACATGAAAGTGTCGTGAAAAATCGAATCCTGGGAACAACAAAGTCAACAAGGCAAAGGTACGCGGATTACCATAATCCAACTGCACTAGTTCACTAATTTCCTCTGGGTCAAAGCGCAACGATTTACCACGCTGTTGCATGGTCGCTTCAATTTTCGCTAGCGGGAAACCTGTATCACCCGATTGTTTAATGTCTGAGCGAAGCATCGTCAGCAGGGTATCTAAACCACTTCCCCAAATGCCTGACGCTTTCAACAACGACCTAATGAGCCAGTTTCTGATGCATTCTCTATCGACCGCATATTCAACCCTAGAAAGGTAGCTTGCCGTTAACTTTCGGTGGTGCAGGTAATAGGCCAACGGGAGGATGGCACTTGTTGCTCTGAGGTTTTGTCCATTAAAACCAAAACTTGCCAGCAACTGCATTGAGAGCAATAACGCATCACGAATTGGCGTCCAGTTCTTTTCGAGAATCGCCATATTTTCCTTGTTAAAGTTCTCAACCTTAAAGCCCACGCTACCGATGTCAGAGAGCATTAAGCCTGCTTTTAAAACGAGATCTTTTGATACGTTGAATCCATCACCAACACGGTTCATCTCATCCACTAAGGCATGAATTTCTTCACGGGCATCTAACGAGCTCCACTGCGCTACGGCTATTGAAAGTAGTAAGTCTGAGTAGGACAAAGTAGTGCCGCCGCTATTCATGCGGATAAAGATATTCAGAACACGTTCAAGGCTCTGATCACTTTCTTCGTAAAACGAAATCTTATCTTTGTCATGGATAGTTCGATACAAGTGACGAAGAGTTGAGCGAGCCTCTTTGCGTTGCTCCGAGCTCAACCTAGCATCATCAGCAACTTCATCGATAAGTGCATCTTCTTCCTCTTCCATAATCCGGCCTACACGGAACCAGTATTGTTCAGATGCATCCAGGGAGGCTTTATCGTCGGTTAGGAACTCAAAGTCATACATCGACCCAGTTTCTAAGTCGGGCTGGCTTAACAAATTTAAGTGAAGTCTGCGCACTGGGAAGGCGTCATCATTGCTCCACCATTTACCTGTCAGCTTCCACGCAAATGAGCCGCGTAGGCCGATGTTCAAAGCGGTAATCCGCTGCTGTCCATCTAGGACGGCAATGAACTCACGCTCTGGTAACTGAGTGACATTTTCACAATGGTAGTTATCTCGCTCATGGTAATGCTGCATGAACTGATAAAACTGATAGCTATGCCGGTTCTCTGGTTTTATCTTCCAGAATAGAAAGGTCCCAAACGGGTAACCTTGCAACAGGCTATCAAATAGACGACAGATCTGTTCTGGTCGCCATACAAACTCTCGCTGGATGGCCGGTAACAGGTATTCCTGCTCAGCAACCTTGTCGAGTAATGATCTTATTGTTCCACCCGCTTGATACATAGCGCTTTTCTCCATAATTAGTTATTGGGCCATGGTTATTGTTCCACCCGCTTGATACATAGCTATCCGTTGCCTCTTACTTAATTCTTACTCGGTCGCCAGCTTTGACCGCAGCAATCAGCTGCTCTCTTAAAGCGGCAAGATAGGCATCAACTTCGGCTTCACTTTCAATGAATCCGGTTGTTACTGACTTAGCCATGGCATCGGTTGAGTTAATCGTTACGGTACGTTTTGCAACCGGCTGTGGCTGCACTGGTTCAGAGGCTGGCTCAGGTGCTGGAGCTGCTTTACCGGCTTTCGCAGCTTCCTCTTCGCATTTCTGCTGTTCGAGTTCACGACGTCTTTGCTCAGCTTCAGCTTTTTTGCGTTGATCTTCGATAAAGCCATTCAGCAACTCATAGGCTTCGTCCTCGTAACCTTCCGCTTCAGTTTGCTCACTGATAATTTGTGGTATTGAAGAGGTCGCTTCAATACGCTGTCTGCACATTTGTAACGGGCGCAGTGTTTGGTTCTGTAGTTCAGACGGTGCATGAGCTTCAGCTAGCGCTTCTTTTACACGTCCGATGCGCAGATCAACACGCTCTAAGGCATGAGTGCGTTTTTCTTCAACCAATGTTGAGTTAACTTTTGCCACCTGCTCGATAAGCGGATTAATGTGGCGCAGCTGCTCATACGGTGAGGGCATATTGTAAATGCGTTCTAATTCAGTGAGCGCTTTTAATGCTTCACTGTCTTTTTCTAACGCAGGTCTATTGGCCTTAAACTTCTCGTTCAATGCGCCAGCAAGGGCTTGCCAAGTTTGAAATTGGCTATTGTAGAAGTCATCAAGATCCTCAAAGTCCTCAGCAAACTCTTCAAGGGCATCAGCGTCTTCTAAGAATCGGGTGATAAGAGCGAAGCTTGAAGTTTGCTCAAGAATACCCGCGACCAATGCAAGACCATCGTCAATTTGAGATTTACCTGGGAAATGGCCTGTCTGTGACTTGGTTCTGAATGATTTAAGCTTTTCATTCCAAGCCAGTAATTCATCGCGCACTAATTCGTAGAGCTCCTTTTCACCAGAGCCGGTAAAGGTTTTAGAAAAGATCTCTTTAACAAGACCAGCAGCCTTTTTGATTTGGCGCTCGTCATGTTGCCTGATTTTATGTACACGGATCTCACCGCGTTTACGCACGCTGGTAAACGGCTCGTAAGCTTTTTTCAACGCCAGATCTGTGCCTTGGGTACTAAAAGATAACTTTCCAGCCAAGCCCAGCCTTGCAGTGAGCAATAAGATTTCATTGTCTGGCCAGCCATACGGGCGCTTGCCGAAGTGGGCAACGATGTCACGTAAGTAAACAGGCTCATTACGCTCGACTTTTAGCGTTACGTACTGCTCAACCTCACGCGTAGCTTCTGGGTTACATTCATCCGCTTGAAGATCCAGTCCAATCTGAGCAATATCATCAGCAACAAGAACGGCCTGTAGCTCACGCAAAACTTCACCAGGCGTTGCCTTGAGCATGTTCAATTTAGCGAAGGTATTTTCGATAACGTATTTGTATGCTTCTTCGACGATGGCACTTGGCGTTGCTGATTTCTTCGGCAGTTTTGTGCCGATAGCGTAAACGTCAGCCTCGGCAAACAAAGCTTCAAAATCCGTTCTTAAGCGTTTTTCACGCTCCATATTTTCCATCTGCTTTTCGCGGAGAAGGTGTTCTTGCTCTGGTCGCTGTCCTGAATTTTGTTTTAAGAATCGGTCAGTTTTTATAAAGGTTGTCAGCTCATCCCAAAGACGCTTATGTTCGCCCAGCTTGACGAGCACGCACCCATCAGCCTCAAGCGTATGATTGATGCACGCTTGATCGTGGGAGTAATTTTCAAAGTGCGAATCCAAAGGTGAAATGACTTTAATGACTAGGTCTTCCAGCGTGGTGCCATCTTTTGGATGACCATTGCAAAAACGGCTCACCGCAAAGTCTTGCTTATTAATCGGGTATCGATAGGCACGATTACCTTTCAAAATACCGTCAAATACGATGGCTGAAAGCTTGCTCGAGACCTCTGACATTTCAATGTCAGTGTGGCGGATCTCGTTTTCGATCTCTTTTTCTTCGTTGGTCAGGAAGATAAACTCATCACCATTACGCGCAATCAGCAATTGGCGCTCAAGACGATTCAAGCTCTCTTCAATTTGTTTACGCAGCGCAATTTTATCGGCATCGATTCGATCAATTGACAGCGTCACAAGGTTGTCTAGTGTGCTTTTGACAACGTCCACATAACGGATCAAGAAAAGCGTTTTTAGGATCTTGCCATCGAATTCTGTTAAGGAATCCAACTCACAGGCTTGGTCAATCGTTCGCTTAACCGCTGGCTCCAAAAAGCTTTCAATCGGTGCGTAGAAACTGTAAAACGGGATTAACACATCAAGGCCAGAGTCCTTCATCTGTTTTGCAGCTGATTGGAAAGCATCAAGTAATGAACGCTCACCCATGGCTAAGTGCTTACCCGTCGCGCCTTTTGTTCGAATTGACTCAAACACTTTTTGAACCAGCGTGTAGTGGTAAGGCACAAACGGATAGTTGTCCACGAAAGACGGAGCGTCGGTGTAGCCCTTTAGAGACGCGGTTGTCGTTTTATCAAATGTCAGCTGGTTACGAAGAATGTCGCCCTTTTCAGCAAAGACATCGATGAGGTATGTACGAGCTTCTTCCGTTTTGGACAACAATCGCTTTTGAATAACTTCCGAGGTATTCGAGCTCGACAGCTGTAAGCGGGTACTAAAACGCCCTTGAATTTTAGAGAAGTCCTCGCCATCACTCTTATCCATACCACCAATGGCAGCATCAATGTCTGCCTGAGAGGTAACAACGACCCAAGCTCTGCCACCACAATATGTGCCAAGATCTTCAGTAATGGTCTGAAGCTTCAACATCATTTGTGTGTTCTTACCGATAAACTGACCGACTTCATCGACTAAGAAAAGAAGGTTACGATCCCCAGTGCGATCTAAGTATTCATTAACCCACTTACAGAAGTTTCGGATATCTAGCGGGAAATTGTTTTCAACCTGCTCAACCCACGCTTTGGCAGACTCTAATGATTGCTCACTGGCATGAGCGAGTGCTTCTGAAAGTTCGTCTCGATAGAAGTCATAGGCGTCACGCTCCTTTTCCCAAGTTGATTGAGTCAACTCAGCAAATTTGTCCTTGAAAGATGCGTATTGATTACGTTTATCAAGCTCGCGTTCTAAGTGCGCAATATGAGGAAAGTCAGCGCAGTATCCTACACGCTCATTAAAGACTTTGAGGAAAACCTTAAGAATGGCATTTTCTCGGTCGTCCGTATTGGCTCGTGAATCGATGTTAAAAAGAATAACATCAGTGTCTTTGGTAACCGCTTTTTGGATGTCCGCCAACAGCATGGCGTCGTTGATTTTGTCTTTGAAAAACTCAAACGCTTGTCGGCCTTGGCCATCTTTTTCAACAGATTTATTCTCAAGCAAATAAGATAAAATTTTCAGGAAGTGCGATTTACCCGAGCCAAAGAAGCCAGAAATCCACACACCAATTTTACCTGACATATCACCGTGGCTTTGCGTCACTGATGGGACGTAAGCCTCAAAAAATGCACGAAAGTGTCTATCTAACTCTCGGGTAACAACATACTCATCAAGCTCGACATACACACTGTCATTGTCTTTTTGTTCCGCTTTAACAACGCCATTAATGTCACGCGTCAACTTCTTGGAAAAAATCTGTTCAATTTTCATTCGGGAGGCTCCCTGCTCTTAAATTTTTTTACCGTCTTCAGGCACAAGTTTGAAGGCGCGATAGTAGTTTTTAGATTCGATCATGCCAAAAGGATGCAAATCCCTTCCGCTATATTCACCCGGATAGAAAAGCACTAATGGCGTGCTCCCCATCACGTCTTGCAGAGCACTAAGTAACTCATGTCCTCGGACAAGAGGCCACGCACTGCCTAAGCCTGACAGCAACACAAACTCAAGTTCTGATGGCTTATATTTGTCCGCGATATACCTTGCCACTTTCTCTTGGCTCAGAGGCCCGGCTAGTGTTTTTCGAAGACCATCAACACCGACTTGCAATTCACGCTGGCAAGCTCGGTCGAAAAGGCCTCGCTCCTCAAGCATATCTATCAAGACTTCAAAAATATTGAGATGGACAAAGCGGTAACCACGCTTGTTGAGTTTTTCGTCAACGTGCTTAAGGTGCTCTCGTACAAGCAGTTCATACTTGGCTGGATAGTCAAATACCCAAAATCCAATTTCATTGCCCAAGCCATCGTTTTTCAAAAACTTAGGGCTTTCAATTCGTTCCTGTATAAGATCAAGCCTGGTCTGGAGAGCCTTCATATTGTGCACTCCATGACCTCAATCAAATCTTCCCGGCCCAGACGAACTAACCAGTCTTTAACTTCTGGCATTAGGTAAACAGGTTGTATTTTCTTTGTCCTGCTATCACTCAGGTAGCCACTATCAACCAATGCCTTAATTGCGTTGTTACCCATTTTTTTGACAGTTGAGTCAGAAAAACCGCCAAGTTCGGCATATGCCCGCACTCTCGTGTCATAAAACTCAGACCATGCATCAGCGGTTAAAGCGGGTTTATAGGTGCGACGAGCCTCGGCTAAGGTATGTCGCATAAAATCAGCGACAACCGGAGAATGAATGAGTAATGACATCATCAGCATTTGGACATAGGCACGTTCACTCGCGGTTAAAAGATCAGTCATAAACTCATCACCCAGGCCTTCAATACGCCAACGGATTGTTCTGGCATAACGAATAGCCGTCTGACCGGATTTTTTCTGAAGAACATTTTGCTCAACGATCAGCGACTTCCACTCATCTTCTGGAAGTTTTTTCAGTAGCGATTCTGCGATTATTCTAGATTCAGTTATCAATAAACTGCTTCCGATAAGATCGCCTAAATATTCTTTTATATTCATAAATTCATCTCACGATTCGCTATATCCAGGAGCGAGTGCAGCATTGTCAACGCCGTATAGTGCTTCTGGATTTTTAAGTGCTAAATGGAACTCTCGCCCATTGCTCTTGCTATTCTTTGAACAATCGATATTCCATAAACGCAGTAAATATCCAGCGAACGCAGCTCTTATCTCTACACGCAACCTATTGTTTTCCATTGCGTAGTCTATCAATACAGCTTCTGGATGTGCTAGTTTTGGATGAGGTATCAGCTCTAGTTCAACGATTCGGTTCCATTGCTTATCCCACTGAAGAGTCTCAACTTCGTCGTTAACCTCATCTTCTAACAACTCAACTTCACTTATTCTGGTTAACACAAAATCCCTAAATTCTCTATGCTTTCTATCGAATGCTCGGACATGCCATCTCAAGCCATTGTCAATCAAGGTATGAGGAACTATTTGCCTGCTCCCATGACCACTCGACAATGAGGTGTACTCAATATTAATCACCGCGCGTTTATGTATGGCTTCACTAACCGCCGCTACCACTTCCAATTTCGGCTTATTGAGATGAAATGGTGCTTCACAAGCCATAGGTGGCCTAACCTTGCCAAGAAAGCCATCACCGAACCCTTGGCTTATCGTCGCAAGCGTTCGAACAATGTCATAATCAAACAACGGCTGGAATGTGCTCGTCTTCAAGTGCACTCTGCGCTTTTCGTCATACATAACGTTGTTAGGAGCCAACGCTTTGTACCGCGCAAAATCTTGTGTTGCCACAGACGGCGCTACGCTAAAGCGCTCGGTTAAATAACTCCGCCCAGCTTCACCTTTAAATAACAAAGTGAAATCAATATGAGCGAGTCGTTCTCTCTGTGCTTGGCTAAGCTCTTCAAGTCCAGTGTTGTCTTGCACTGTCAACCTCTCAATCCATTTGGGACAAGCCCTAATCATCTAAAACTAGGAAGCCATCGATTGAATGCCATCAAGCAACCTACTGTTTTTCATTAGGTTTCATAGTATCAACAAGTCGTCTTGTTGGCTATAAAAATTGGCTTGATATTGTTCGAATGTTTCTTTTCTGGCCTTGATAGAAGCTCACGCTGGAATGCCAACTGACGCAATTCATTCTCTCGAACACGCCTAGCAACTTCTGCCTGGGCTGGTAGCAATGGGAGCATCCCTTCAGCAATCGCGTCTGGGGCAGACTCTTGGCCACAGGACATCAAATGCTTCCATGGATCTTTAAGAAAGCGCTCGAACGTGATGCCAAATTCAATGATGCGGGCAGAGACGAAGATTTCGCCCCAGTATTCAATGTAGGTGTCTTGGTACATGGAAAGATTCCTCTTGTTGGTTAAACCATAAGTTCACTTTCCATTTTCCAGAGGTTTTCAAATATGCAAGGGGCTATGACAAAGCTTTAAATCGATTGCGGGCATCTTTGTAGTCATAGTGGGCATGTTCTGAGCCACGATGATACAAATCATCCAGGTAAGTTTGTTCCTGCGGCAACTCGTCTTCGCTGATTTCGCGCCACCAATGTTTGTTGGCACCTTTAACACCGTCATGCCAGCGGTAACCACGCTCTTTTAAATAGTCCTTTACGTCAAACGGCGCACCAAACGCACGAACTAACACAGTTCGCCTGTCTGCTTCAGACAACAAGTTTGCAACGGACTCGGGCAACAATTGAAACAACCAGGCCATCGCCAAACAATCGGTTGCAGCTCGGTGTCCTTCATAGAACCAACCTAAGCGAAGCAGCAGGTACTCAAGTTTCCGACTTTCAAAGCCCAGTGCTTTCCAATCTATGCCGCTAGCTGAACAGGCCCAAGATAGATGGCCTAATGCGGCAAACCGCTTTTCAAAGAAAGGACGATCAAACTGCGCATTGTGTGCAACCACCAGCGGATCATCGGATAACCAACTCGCTACCAGAGCATCATCAATGCGCTGGCCTTGCACCATCTCATCAGTGATACCGGTTAATTCGGTAATCAGCTCGGGGATTGGCTTGCCGGGATCTTCATACAGGCTGATCACATCAACAATCGACACAATCCGCTGAGCAGAGGGGCTGTAAAGCACCTTAACCATACCAAGCTCAATAATGGACTCGTCATCGGCAGACAGTCCGGTTGTCTCTGTATCGAGCAGCACCATCGGCTGTTCATCACCGACCATAGGAGAAAGTTCAAGTGGCCAGGACTGCGGCTCACGCGTTAAAGGAATGCGTTCCAGCAATCTAAAATCTTCTGGTCTTTCTGGGATATCCGCGAGGCGCTCTAGCGGAAATGGCGCAGGGGCTCTTGTCATTGATGGTTCCTCTTCAATTCTGTTGTTCGCTTTGGGTTATTTCACTGTGCCACAGGTTGTACAAAATGCACCTTGGATACCTCAGCGTTTTTTTAATCTTTCTACTGGGTGAACCCATGTATGAAGGCTTTGGCTAAGCCTTTCAGAAAGCCTTAGCCAAACCGTTTAGGTAACCCTTACCGATACCCTTTACGTATGGCTTAGCCAACCCCTTTTCAAACGGTTGAAAAAGGCTTGAACTGAGTTCGACTGAGCATTTTAAAGATGCTCCTGACTTCGCTTTAAGCCAGTAAATTCAATACGAAGCAGAATTTTACTAACTGTTTTTAAACCCTTTGCAAAGGGTTCAACAAGCCTTGTCTGACGGTTACTTGACCCATGCGTTAACCAGTAGCAGTAACAGGATCAGTAACAGAAACAAGAGCAGTAGGCAGAAGCAGTATTGTCCAAGCCTTGCAGGCTTTGACGAGGGCGAGCTATCCCCACATCTAGTTTTTCAACACAAAAAATAAATCACCGACAACACAGCGTCTTACTCGAACAACACCAGTTTTACCTACAATTTTACTTGTAGAAATCAGCATAGCATTAGATACTGTATAAACAAACAGTATTAATTCTATTTTTTCGAGGTTCGTCATGAGTGTCTCGCTGATAGGCCGTAGCGGCGTACTTGCCTTCATCAAAGCCAAGCGCCTTCGTATTCCATTGTTCATGGAACGTGTTTCTGCTGGTTTTCCCTCACCAGCGCAGGATTATGTTGAGCAAACGCTCGACCTCAACGAGCTGTGCATCAAGCGACCAGCTGCAACATTCTTTGTGCGTGTTGAAGGTGATTCAATGATTGATGCTGGGATTCACCCAGATGATATTTTGGTGGTTGATCGCTCTGTCCAAGCAGAACACGGTGACATTGTCATCGCGGGAATCCATGGTGAACTCACGGTAAAGGAACTTCAACTAAGGCCGTGCGTAAAGCTGATCCCAAGAAACCAGGCGTATGAGCCCATTCATATTCCTGAAGGGACAGAGTTAGAGATATTTGGTGTGGTCACCAATGTGGTGCGAAACATGCGCCGTAAGTCGTGACGATCCCATGCCTGTATTTGCCTTGGTGGACTGCAACAACTTTTACGCCAGTTGTGAGAAGCTGTTTCGTCCTGATTTAAAAGATACACCGGTTGTGGTGCTGTCCAATAACGACGGCTGCGTGGTTGCACGGTCACGTGAAGCTAAGTCACTCGGTATTAAAATGGGCGTACCCGTCTTTCAGATCAAAGCTGAAATGCAGCGCCATGGTATTTTGGCATTCTCGTCCAACTATGCGCTGTACGCAGATTTGAGCAGTCGAGTGATGCGCACTTTGGAAGAGATGGCACCACGAGTAGAGGTTTACTCGATTGACGAAGCGTTTTTGGACTTAACCGGTATTGAGTCTGCCATATCTCTTGTCGAGTTCGGACAACAAGTGCGAGAGCGCATAGGTCACTGGATTGGGATCAGCGTCTGTGTAGGCATTGCACCGACTAAAACACTCGCCAAGCTGGCTAACCATGCCGCTAAGAAATATCCCGCTACTCAAGGGGTTGTAGACCTGACCAATCCAGATCGGCAACGTCGATTGCTCGCATTAGTCCCGGTTGATGATGTTTGGGGCGTTGGTAGGCGGCTTTCTAAGCGATTAAATGCGTTGGGTATCACTACAGCCTTAGACCTAGCCAATGCCTCACCTAGAGCCATCAGAGACCAGTTTTCGGTGGTTTTAGAGAGAACCGTCAGAGAGCTCAATGGTGAGTCGTGCATTGAACTTGAAGAGATCCCGCCAACTAAGAAACAAATTGTCTGTAGCCGTTCATTTGGCGTAAAAGTGACGCACTTTGAATTCTTACGTGAAGCCATATGCGAATACGCAACCCGCGCCACGGAGAAGCTTCGCAAAGAACAGCAGCAAGCCAAAGTGATGACCGTGTTTATACGTACCAGCCCCTTTAAGGACAACGAGCCGCAGTACAGCAACTCTGCATCGGGTGAGTTGCTGATCCCCAGTTGCGATACGCGGGACTTTATCGAGCTGGCCAATCACTTACTCAAGCGGATTTGGAAGGATGGTTTTCGTTATGCCAAAGCGGGCGTCATGCTGTCTGACTTTTACGATCCTGGTATGTTTCAACCAGGACTATTCGATGACGTATCGACCCGCTCTAATAGCCAGCAGTTAATGTCTGTATTGGACACCATTAACCAAAGCGGTGCCGGAAAGGTTTTCTTTGCTGGACAAGGTACGAAGAAAGATTGGTCGATGAAGCGAGAGCATTTATCTCCCGCTTATACAACACGCTGGGACCAATTACCGCGAGTTAAGTAGCGCAGTTAACTCAGTAGGCATTCACTCTGCGACGCAGCATGTTGAGCTTATCAACCTGGCGTCGAATATCACTGAAAAATTCCTCTTTCTCCATAGCCAGCGCTAACTCCCATTCTTTGGCCAAACCTTGGCAGTCCAAAAATGAGTATCTCAGCTTCGTCTTTGAGATACGCAGTCCTTTACTAAAGACTACGCGCTTACCTCGTTGACCGTGAAAGCTGTTGATGTACCACTCTATGCCAAAGCCATACTTAAAGTCTCTGATACGGACACCAAGCAGCCCCCAGTCTTTAAAGGGCTCATTCTCACGAACCTTGTAATGGGTAACCCAAAAGTCATCAACTTCAGCTCTTGCCAGCGCTTTTAGCCTGTCCGTTTCTTGCTGCAATAAATTTGATACTTCTGATTTCCATTGTTCATTGACGATTTCTACCAAACCAATTTCCCCATCCAATTAACCCCAAAAGCCAAAACTACTATCCGTTTGGCTTTTGGATCGAAACGCCAAACGTAAAACTGCCGTAACAATCACTGTTTGGCGTCTCGATATAAATCAACTCGCGCAATCCCATACCTGACAAGGGATACAGCCCGATTTCACATATAAATGCCTGAAAAGACGTATCGCCATGAAGATACAAACCGTTTGGCGAGTTCAGGCCAGAATGCAAACGACGTTTGGCGTCTCGATTTTTTTGGCTCAGTCATCCACCGCCAAACAGAGCCTATTCTCATACTTTTGCGAAAATGCAATAGGCAGATAGATGAAAGGATTTGTCACCTTTCTGCCCACCGCCAGTGCACCGAATCCTGATAATGACATTTGAGTGAACCGCCAGAGCACTTGGAAATGCCCAAGCGTGAACAGCGCGGTTGATTGAAAACCGTTAGAGCACTTTGAGTGCACAGGAGATAAGTATGTTTGTACTAGGCGTAGATATCGGTTACTCAAACCTGAAGCTGGCAATTGGCCAATCAGGTAGTGAACCGAAAACCATTATTCTACCTGCGGGTGCCGGTCCAGCGGATCGTATGCCGGAGCGTATCGGTGGAGGCGATGATGAAACTTGTTTGTATGTCTCTGTCGATAATGAGCGTTGGGCCGCTGGTGTGCCTGCTGGACGCCTTCAAGGTTGGGAACGGGAACTTCACCCAGAATATCCCACCACAAAAACCTATAAGGCGCTTTTTCATGCCGCCTTGTTAATGGCTGAAACTGAGTCCATCGATTTGGTTGTCACTGGATTACCGGTTTCCCAGTTTCATGAACCACAACGTAAGTCTGACCTTGTACAGCGTTTAAAAGGTGTCCATCAAGTGACGCCAAAGCGCAGCATCACCGTTCATGACGTCAAAGTGCTGCCGCAGCCTGCCGGTGCCTATATGGATCTGGTTCAAACAGGTGGTGATTTGGGCTTGATTGAAGAAGGTCGCGTCGTCGTCATAGACCCCGGCTTCTTTTCTGTTGATTGGGTTGCTCTTGAGGCCGGAGAAATTCGCTACAGCTCTTCAGGAACCAGCCTTCAGGCAATGTCCGTGCTACTGGAAACCATTGATAAGCTGATTTCAGAAGATCACGGTGCCAAAGTAGGTATGGATCGACTTGAAAAAGCCATGAGAACAGGCGACTTGCAGGTCCTGCTATTTGGAGAAAAAGTCGATATTTCACCTTATCTGAATGCTGCCATGAAAAAGGTAGCGCCTGTTGCTCTTACAGCCATGCGCCAATCTATGCGCGACGAAAGCATCAATGCGGACTTGGTATTGATCGCCGGAGGTGGAGCCTTGGCTTATAAGGAAGCGGCCAAGGAGATTTTTTCACGAAGCAAAATCATCGTGCCGGAACAGTCTGTTTTGGCGAACGTCCGAGGCTTCTGGTTTTATGGGGCCTGATTATGAGAGTTGTCGTCAACATTCCCCCAGGGAGCCACCCTGAACTACTCAAAGAATTGGAAAAGACGCCGCCACGGGAACGCGCTGAGCGTCTGCGGATGCTGGCCACCTTTGGGTTAATTCACATGAGCCAACCCAATATATCAACGACATCTGCACCGGTGGATGGCCATGCACCAGATGGTGAAATTACTTCTGTCAGTACAGCGCCAGAACCCAAAGCAGAATCACGTAAACAATCATTAAAATCAAAACTAGGGCTGGGCTTATAACATGGCGTTATCAGTTAGCTGGCTCGATGCCAGGTTAAATAAAGAAGCAAAAGAAACCGTAGTAAAAGCCGACCGAGATGGGCTAAGTGCTCGGGTATCGCCCAAGGGCAAAATTGTTTTTCAGTTTCGTTATCGTTTCGATGGCAAGCAACAGCGGGTAGACATAGGTACTTACCCACTTATGAAGCTTGCTGAAGCTAGGAATGAGCTGGATAGGTTAAGGGCTGTACTTGATCAAGGCCGAAACCCTAAGCTCTACCTTCAGCAGGAACGGGCTAAGTATTCTGCCAACCAAAGCTTCGAATCGATTTTTCGAGACTGGATAGACTCTGCCGGTAAGCAAGGATTAAAGGAGAAAACGTGGCACTTCCAAAAACGTAGCAGTGAAATATATTTGCTGCCCAGACTTGGCAAGTACCCATTAACTGACATCAATGAATTGTCCTTAAGAAACTGTCTTCGTGAGGTTTCAGAGTCGTCTCCGTCAAACACAGAGCGCCTAGTGTCTGTACTGCATAAGTTCTATGACTGGCTGATTGATGAACAAATCTTGGAAATTAACGCTGCTGCTGGGATCACAGCAAAGAAGGTTGGCGGTAAGAAAGGCAAACGAACTCGGGTGCTAAATGACAACGAGATCAGGATACTTTGGCGCTATTTGCATGAGTCAAAAATCACTGAGAAGAATCGCATCTACATAAAATTGCTTCTGTTATTGGGAGGCCGTAAGGGAGAACTCATTCAAGCTGAAAAGCATCACTTTGACTTGCAATCTGCAATGTGGACAGTGCCCATAGAGATCCGCAAACAAGGTGAGAAAATTGGAGCGCCGATCATGCGGCCATTGATTAAGCCAGCTATTGAGCTGATTGAACTGGCGATGCAGATGAGCAAATCAACCTACTTGTTTCCCGCGAACGGACAAGAAGAGCTTGCCACAAATGGCTTTGATACCACTATTCCTAATAATGTGAAAATCTGGGCTCGCAGATCGCTTGGTGTTGAGATGGAACATTGGTCTATGCATGATCTTCGCAGAACGATGCGAACGCGAATGTCAGCCATCACCACGCAAGAAGTTGCCGAGTTGATGATTGGCCACAGCAAAAAAGGGTTGGATGCTATCTACAACCAATATCAGTACCTGGATGAAATGCGTCATGCTTACGACGTTTGGTATCAACAGCTAGAAACCATCATCGAGCCGACAGGCTTTCCATTCAACTGGCGTTTCGGACAGTAAAATAAAAGAAAGAGGCTCAGTCCTCTTTCTTCTCATACTCCTCCAAGTCTTCAATGTGCCACAGCTTGTTTCGTGTATTTCGGTTGATGCGAGGTTGCGGCAAGCTGCCATCTTTTATTCTTCGCCAGAGAGTCGTATAGCTAATGTGGTAACGAGCCATAACTTCGTAAGACGTTAGAAAAGGGGTTACTTGGTGCGCTACTGCTGTCATCTGCATTCTCCTGAAAATCAATGTTAAGCTATCATCGCCTGATTCATCACTAGTTGATGGTCAGAAAGATGCATGATTTGTTCAGAAGATCAGCCTTATCATGACACCGGTATCATTGTGCAGTTTACCAAATTTCCAGTTTACGGCGAAAAGCGCCGTAAAATCGCATTAAGTTAAACCATCTTTATCGATATGCACGCTCTAGCTACTAGGTATTCAGCGTAGCGGTATGCTTCGTAAGTGCATTTCAATGGCTTCAATGACTGACTTAGTAAGGGGTAAATGCGCTTTTTCTTTCGCCCATACCTCATGGAAGCCTGCTACGGTTTGTTTGGCTGTATCTAACACCAATTTTTCTGGCAACATGGCTTTAGCCGCTAAGTGTGATATCTCATCCAGCGTGAAATCGCTGAATTTCTTGCTACGGCTCACCTTCAGCGATGCACTATCATCGGGGATATAAGGAATGGTTGAAACAAAGTCATAAGCAGGTGCAATAGACGCAGTGCGCTTATCTTTGTAAATCACAGACCAATTCTTCAAATGCATATCGGCATTGCCAATTAGCGTGTTGAACACCAATCGGCGAGTAAATTCTGCAATGTCTTCGTCTTTACCTTCAATGCCGATAACCTGAGCAATATTGCGCATACTGGCTTTTTTGTATTTATCTTGAGGATAGACGCCAAACACTTGCGCAAAATCCTCAATGTGTATCGCTTGGCCATCAACACGATCAAAGCGCTTGATCACAAACGCACTGTCACCATATTTGCCAATGCCTGCTGGAATATTAGCAATCTGGTTAATCGGGAGTA
Source organism: Providencia sp. PROV119 (assembly GCF_028482435.1). Taxonomy (NCBI): domain Bacteria; kingdom Pseudomonadati; phylum Pseudomonadota; class Gammaproteobacteria; order Enterobacterales; family Morganellaceae; genus Providencia; species Providencia sp. PROV119. The sequence goes on along the minus strand of NZ_JAMPQL010000004.1, from coordinate 54,939 downwards.
GCTGCGTTTCTGGCACATCCATCCCCAACATGCGAGCCAGTTCCATCATCGAATATTCATTTTCTGGCACAGCGTCAAATCGAGATGACGGCAACTTCACAATCCAAGAGCCACCTTTACCAGTTGCTGGAATGGTCAAGCCGCCGTTAGCCTGTTGCACGGCTGAAAACTTCAACTGCACACCCGCCAATGAGAAGCGCATCGGCGCTTCAATTTTCGTTTCATCGTCAATGCCTTGATGCACATTAGGTGGCAGCGCTTCACCATCCGCCGGTTCAACCGTGATCGCGCCAGCTAAATCCTGCCCTAGCACCCACAATAGAAAAAACTCCCGTGCTGGGTTCACACCAGCACGCTCAGCCAGGTAATTACGCATGGTTTCTTCTGGTAAAAGGTTGGAGAAAAACGGGGTTAACTTAGTTTGGGTAGGTTTGAAGCTAGTCAGCAGGCCACCGAGCGAATCTTTAAAGCCAAGCCCTAACACAGGTCGCGATTCGTCATTAATGTACGAATCCATAAAGGCAAAAAGTGTTCTGTCATTACCCACGTTGGTAATCGTTGCGATCGGTTCACCATAGAGCAACACGTTGAGCGTAGAGACATGGTTAGTCATCGTCGTCTTCCTCTAACTGATACGCGGGCGACATTGGCTCACCCTCATCGCTGATGCCGTTAATACCTTGGCCACTTCGAATGATCGACTTGATGGCAGGTACAGACTTTTTAGGTGCAACCAATAGCTCTAGGTCTAGTACACGGGCAAGTGCAATCAAACTGGATATTCTTAAATCAACACTGCCAGACTCGATTTTCGAAATATGGCTTTGAGGCACACCCGAACGAGCACTTAACTCTCTCTGGCTAAACCCCTTTCGTACCCGAGCTTCTCGAAGACTTTCTAGTATCTGCTCTGTTACATAGCTCATTTCGATACGCCTTAATGCATCACTTAAGAATAATTATATACAAAAACATATCACAGCAACTCAAATAACACAAATTTGATTAGCCATTACATATCAAAAGCCATGACCTGATACATAATTACATATAAGTAGAAGGAGATTTTTGTCATCGACAAAAGAGCGATACTCTCCCTGATAATCGCGAACTGACGCATCAAACTCCCTAAGTACTTTTGTCGCTCAGCCCTTATACAGCAAGGGATACAGAAGAACTCGCGTCAAATCGCCAGAAGATAAGTGCAACAAAGAGGAAGTTTGTACACAGTTACAGGAAATTTTGTACACACAAGTCGAAAAACAAGTGCAAAATGATGGTGTACACAGCAACTAAATTTGAAGGTAAGTCTGATATCTCAATTAGAAATAACCGTATTGGTTCGCTTCAAGCATCTTCAAAAACAAACACTAAAGCAAAAATTACACCAACAATAAACTCCCTCATTAAATTTTGTAATTTGGTACAGAAGAAAACATTTACCAAAAAAGAGACTCTTTTTAACGGTAGTACTTTTTACGTCAAACCCAGTAACCACAAGGCCTACAGACAGGTTTGTGTCATGGAATTTTCGCCAAAGGCCTCTAAAACGGAATTTGTACTCAAGTTTGTACACACTTTCCGAGGTTACGTTTGAACATCATTGAAAAGCAAATAAACGAGAAAAAGACAAAAAGCCTTTAAATTCAGTACGTAGAGATGTGATTGTGGTGTGCAATGAAAGGTGATTTTAAGCGTTGAAAGGCTGGGCGGCATCAGGGTGGGAGATGATCGCAAACGTCCTGCGCGCGTTGACTTCATGTAGAAAATTCTGATCTGCCATTTAACCGTTCTTTTTTGTTTGAATACAGATTTGTACATGCATTAGGAGAGGCAATAGGTGGCTCTTAGCTCAGCAAATCCGTCTTGTTAATCGAAATTGGCGGCTATTTTCTCAGATCTTAGGGTCATAAACAATCAAAGGTCACTTAATTGATAGCGATTGTTACCGAGAAAGAGACTCTTTTTGTTACTGCCATTAAACTAATTAAAACAGAACGGACGACATGCCAAAGCCACTAAGGAGCCTCAGCAGGCTCCCCAAAAAGAGTGACTATTTGGCTAAAATCAGATCAGCAATGGCTTGCCCAAGTTGCTGTGTACTTGCATTTCCGCCCATATCGCGAGTTAAGTGATGGCGCTCTTTGATCACCGTTTCAACCGCATCCATAATGGTATCATGCATTGCTGGGCAGCCGAGATGCTGCATCATCATTGCGCCCGCCCAAATAGTGCCGATTGGGTTAGCAATATTTTGCCCCGCAATATCAGGCGCTGAACCATGTACTGGCTCAAACATAGATGGGAACTGTTTTTCAGGATTAATATTCGCAGAAGGTGCAATGGCAATGGTTCCGGTACAGGCAGGGCCTAAATCCGACAAAATATCACCAAACAAATTGGAGCCTACAATCACATCATAAAATTCAGGCATTCTGACCAAGTTGGCGGCGAAAATATCAATATGGAATTGATCCACTTTCACATCAGGGTAGTGTTTTGCCATTGCCGCAAAACGGCTATCCCAATAAGGCATTGAGTGAAAAAGGCCATTTGATTTCGTTGCCGAACTTAAATGTTTTTTCTCCCGTGATTGTGCCAATTCGAACGCATATTTTAATATCCGATCCGTACCTTTACGGGTAAAAATACTTTGCTGAGACACCACTTCATCTTCAGTACCTTCATACTGAATGCCGCCAATAGCCGAATACTCCCCTTCTACGTTTTCACGTACCACATAGAAATCAATATCACCGGGTTTTTTATCGGCTAAAGGGGATTTGATCCCTTCAAATAGGCGTACCGGACGCAAATTAACATATTGGTTGAAAGCACGGCGGATGGGTAACAACAGCCCCCAAAGTGAAATATGGTCAGGCACACCAGGGAACCCGACTGCGCCAAGGAAAATGGCATCAAATTTTTTTAACTGTTCTAAACCATCTTCAGGCATCATGCGTCCTGTACGATGGTAAGTTTCACAGGACCAATCAAAATGGGTAAAGTTAAGCTTTACCTGATGTTGACTTGCTGCGGCCTCTAAGACTTTTAATCCCTCAGGTATAACTTCTGTTCCAATACCATCACCTGGAATGACTGCGATATTAAATTGTGACATGTCACGGCACTCCCACAACAATAAATTTTATGAGTAAGTAAGATCTCCAGTTTATGGGTTGCTGTGATAAAGTATAGCGTCGAAGTGTAATCTTTGGGTTTACAAACTATGAACAAGCTACCCGCATTGGAAGACATTAGAGTATTTGTCACTGTTGCTCGCTTAATGAGTTTTTCACGAGCCGCGGAGCAACTGCTTGTTTCACCCGCCTATGTCTCCAAACGCATAAAATTACTTGAAGAAAATCTCGGCCAGACGCTATTTCTGCGAGCATCCCGCTCAATTAATTTAACTCATGAAGGACGCATTGTTCTGAGCAGTGGTGAGCGGCTATTACACGAACTCGACAATATGCACAATGCGTTAAACGCCTGTCGAGAGGAGATCCGTGGTGAGTTAAGGGTCAGTTGCAGCACAGGCTTTGGTAGCGCCTATCTCAACCCCTTTATCCTAGCATTACGTGCTAACTATCCACTCTTAGGGATCGACCTTACTTTAACCGATCGTTCCATTGATATTATCAGCGAAAACATTGATCTCGATATTTATATTGGTGGCACAATCCCCGATCATTACATTGCGAAGCAAATCGCCAAAAATAAACGCATTCTCTGCGCTTCCCCTGCTTATTTAGAGCAGCATGGCAGCCCTAATCATCCTCAAGAGCTAGAAAAACAACATTTTTGCATTACGATTAAAGAGCGCAACCAAGCACCTGCACAATGGAAACTACAACATCAAACAGAAAGTATGACGGTGGCACCAAATAGTAAGCTCATGGTGAACAATGGTGATGTCGCTAAACAGTGGTGTATCGGCGGTGAAGGTATTTTGTTGCGTTCATTATGGAGTGTACTACCGGAGTTAGAGAGCGGAAAATTAATTCGCGTACTTCCACAATGGAGCCAACCTGCTGATGTGTATGCCGTTTATTCACGCACCGCCCGCAATAATGCAAACTTGCGCGTTTTTATTGAAAATTTAACAGAATACTTATCAAAACATTTACCGCATCAATTTCAGGATGAATAAACAAAAGGTGGACATGAGCCGATGAAAGACACGCAAACATTTGGACAACGTTTGCTGGCCTTATTGAAACAACAAAAAATGAGCCAGTTAAAAGCCGCTGAAGCACTTGGTGTTTCTCGGACTGCCGTCAACAAGTGGACAAAAGGCGGTATGATTGATGAAAACAACCTTGAGAAATTAGCACAATTACTGAATGTTGATAAAATATGGCTCAAATATGGTGAATACACCAATCACGCCTCTACCGCTTCACACCCAGCCATTGTTCGTAATATCAATGAAGTGCATCTTCAAGAGTCCACTGAGATCGTTACTTGGGAATGGGATTTACTCACGGGCGAACTGAACTATTCGGATAATGTTGAAGATGTTTACGGCATCAAAATCACCACTAATGATGATTTTTGGGCTTTAATGAACCAAGAATCGAAAGATAAATTAGTGAATGGTTACTCAAAGATCATTCGTGAAGGTGGCGCCCATGAAATGGATTTTAAAATTGCGTGGGATGATGGCTACCGATGGATCACCTCACGAGCAACCGGTGTTAAAGGCCCAAATGGTAAAGTGACTAAATTGGTGGGGATCAGCCTAGATAACACCGAACGTAAGAATACAGAACTACGGCTACGTAAAATTAAGTGCTACTTTGATGTCTTACTTGCTCACTTTAACCATTTAGTTGTGTTTACCGATAAAGCGGGGGAAATACTTGCCAGTAATCTCGAAAGCCAAACTGCGGATATCGATTATTTGGAATTACAGCGCTTACTCTATCAACTCGCTATCAATCATAAACCGTGGTTAGAAGGGGTGTATAGTAAAGGTCACGGTCACATTCACTTTCAAGACCGTGAAATTAGTGCCTCTTATCATCTCAATGATGAGCAGCAGCCATTCCTCATGTTTCAGCTTAAATAACACAAAAGCCCCATTATCGGGGCTAGCATACATTACAAATCTAACACTAACCGTTTAGTCTTAGCACGCGAAACACACAACATCATGGTCTTCTGCTCCGCACGCTCATCATCATCAAGGTAGTGATCGCGATGATCTGCCTCGCCTTCTAAAATTGCCGTTTCACAAGTGCCACACACGCCATTGCGGCACAAACATTCAACCTGAATACGTTTATCTGCTTCGATCGCCTGCAAAATGGAGACATCTTCGCTGATATTTAAGCTAAACCCTGAACGTTGGAAATAAACCTCAAAAGCCTCGCCTTCATTTGCTACTTCACCAAAGTTTTCAAAATGAACTTGAGATTCACCTAAATGTGCATTGCCATGTTCGATAACCGCATTAATTAATGATTCAGGGCCACACACATAAACATGGCTATTTTTGGGTTGCGCTTTAACCAACTGCTCGACAGATAGGCGCTGCGCTTTCGCATTATCATAAAGATATAATCGCTCCCCCAATCGCTCTTGAAGCTGTTCAACAAAAGCAGCCGTATTTTGATCGCGAAAACAGTAATGAAGCTCGAACTCCATACCCGTTTGCTCTAATTCATAAAGGTATGAGAGGAACGGGGTAATACCAATCCCTCCCGCAATCAAAATATGCTTACAAGAACTGTCATGTTTCAATGAAAAATAGTTTTGAGCAGGCGATAAATAAACTAAATCCCCTTCCGCTAACTGTTCATGCATATAAGCAGAGCCGCCTTTCGAGTTCTCATCGCGTAGCACAGAAATACGGTAACAATGGCAATCTTTAGGATCGCTAATTAACGAATAAGCCCGCTGTAATCCCAGCTCTTCGTTCATATGTACCGTAATATGGCTCCCCGCACTAAACGGTTCAAGCAAGGTCTCTTTTGCAACGAACTCGAACATTTTAATGGTTGGGCTAAGTTGCTCTATGCGGCTAACATTTACGGCTATTTTTTGTTGGCTCATCACAATTCCCTCTTTTACTGATTACTGGCTAAGCGATGTCAATACACAGATATTTCACGGTCAGGTAGTCCTCTATGCCATATCGGGAACCTTCTTTGCCTAGGCCCGATTGCTTAACACCACCAAATGGAGCAACTTCATTGGAGATCAGGCCTGTATTAATCCCAACCATGCCGCTTTGCAGTTTCTCTGCCACGCGATAAACACGACCAATATCTTTTGAAAAGAAATAGGCGGCTAAACCATAAATCGTATTATTCGCTCGCTTAATAACCTCATCTTCATCACGAAAATGAATAAGTACCGCAATAGGGCCAAAAATCTCTTCGTGTACGATATCCATTGAATCATCCACATCCACTAACACTTTTGGATTGATAAAATTACCTTGCTCAGTGATTTCACTCCCCAACGTTAGCTGCTTGGCACCTTTAGCAAGTGCATCTTTAACTAATAGATTCATATTATCGATGGCTCGAGATGTAATCATAGGCCCAATATCAGTACCCTCATCCAACCCATTTCCAACACGTAACTGGCTTACTTTCGCAGTGAATTTCTCGATAAATGGCGCATAGATGGACTCATGAATATAAAAACGATTCACACAAACACAGGTTTGCCCACCATTACGAAATTTTGCCTGTATTGCGCTGTTTACCGCTTTATCAATATCCGCATCATCAAACACAATAAAAGGGGCATTTCCCCCAAGCTCTAAAGCGCTTTTTTTGATCGTTGAGGCACACTGCTCATACAGTTGACGTCCAACTTGCGTAGAGCCAGTAAAAGAAAATTTACTGATCAATTCATGGCGTGTGAGTAATTCCCCTAAAACACGAGATTCCCCTGTCACAATGTTCAGCACCCCAGCAGGCACGCCAGCTTGTTGCGCTAACTCAGCAAGTGCGAGAGCCGTAAACGGTGTTTCACTGGCGGGTTTGATGATCATGCTACAGCCCGCTGCTAATGCGGGAGCGGCTTTGCGCGTGATCATTGCGGCGGGGAAGTTCCATGGCGTAATGGCACTACACACACCAATCGGTTGCTTGATGGTTAAAAGACGGTTACTAGCTACGGTTTGCGGGATCGTCTCACCATAAACTCGCTTGCCTTCCTCTGCAAACCATTCGATAAACGAGGCGGCATAACGAATTTCCCCTTTAGCCTCATTCAACGGTTTGCCCTGCTCTAATGTCATCAGCAAACCTAAGTCATCCATATTGGCTTCAATCAATGTAAACCAGCGATGTAAAATCGTAGCACGTTGTTTTGCCGTGAACTGACGCCAAGCCTCCATCGCATGATGTGCCTTCACAATCGCATCATTCACCTGCTCTGGTGAAAGGCTGGGTACAGTACCCAGCACCGATTGATCCACAGGGTTCAATACTGAAATAGTCTTCGAACTATCCACCCATTGACCATTGATATAGCAAGACTGGCGGAATAGCGCTGGGTTATTTAACCTATTCATGTGCTATTTCTCCCGTCACTCAGTGTGTGCCGTTGCAATCAGCTTATGGAAGTGTGCGACGCCATGCTCACTGATCCCACTACGTTGCCTATCAGCCATGATCCGCCCTTGCCCTCGATAGCCACGGGAACGTAACCCTTTTTGAACACTCTCAACGAGGCGCAGATCTTCTGGGCGAAATACCGTCCGATACCACTCCACTAAATTCTTTTGGTACTCCGTCAATTCTTCGTTTAAGAAATAGATATCGTAATGCTGCAACGTTTCTCCCGCACTAACCGGAAACTCATAAATGACGGTCATAAAATCACCACCTGGCGGCATATTAAACATGGTGCTAGGCCAAATCCAAAAGCCGAAGAAACGTGGATTGACTACTGATTCATCAAATTGATATGACGACTCTGAAGGTTTGGCTTGACCAATCTGTACCGTCCAGTTTTCATTCAACTGGTGCTCATACACATTCACATCGACCGAGCTAGCAAAACTGACATGGTTTGTTGGACAGTGATAACATTCGATATAGTTATCAACAATCGTCTTCCAGTTAGCTGGCGTATGGCTGACAAAGCGTGCCGCTAATTTCAGATCACGGATCACTGAGCAAGCTTCTTCCATTTTTGCCGCTAATCCAGGCAGTTGCTCCTCGATAGGTTGAGGCTCGCCTTCTGTCAAATTAATATAAATAAACCCTGCGTGCTCAATCACATGAAAACTGCTCAATGACATGGCATCGGCTTCAAAGTTATTCACGTTTTCGCAGTTTGTCGCATGTGCCAATTGACCATCCAATTTGAATGCCCAAGCATGATAAGGGCAAGTGATGACATTTTTCATTTTACCGCTTTCACCACTGATCAACTGATGGCCTCGATGCGGGCAGACATTATAAAAGCCCCGCAAAACATCATCTCGCCCCCTAACGATAACAAGGCTTTCGCCAATCAACTGGCGAGTGATATAGGCATTTTTCTCTTTCACCTCACTACTGTGAGCAACACAAACCCAAGAGTTAGCAAAGATATTTTCTTTTTCGAACTCAAATACGTCATCTGACGTGTAATAGCGTGCAGGAATGGTCCACGCATTATCAATATCAAGGTGATCATTAATCGAAATGACTTTTTTTGCATTGCTCATCATTATTGCCTCACTTATGTAAACTTATAGTTAACATGTTTTTTGGGAATGTTAATCTAGATCTCAATAATGATCAAACAAAATATTAAACATTATTATAACAATAATAATTTACCTATTTAAAACATATAGATAATGACATATCGTGAAATACATTTGTTAATTATAGGTTAATTAATTGTTGACCACGCAATATTTTCATGGATATTCTCTGTAAACCAAAAGTAGCATTCCCTGCAAACCAACTCTCATTAAAAGACATAAAAATAAGTGAGCAACTGGAGAAGAGGTATGATGAATAATAAGAAATCTGTATTTTACGTATCACTCGCCTTTAGTCTGGTATTAATCAGCTTAGGCGCCTTTATACCTGACAAACTCGAAGCATTTTCAAATTACTCTCTGGGTTTTATCTATAACAATTTAGGTTGGTTTATACTCGGAGCCGTTTTTATCTTTTTTAGTTTTTGTATGTATCTCGGTTTTTCAAAGTTTGGTCATATTCGGCTTGGAGAGGACAGTGATCGCCCCGAATATCGTACCGCAACATGGGTTGGAATGTTATTTAGTGCATCGATTGGGATTAGCCTCGTGTTTTGGGGAGTTGCCGAGCCTGTTTCTTACTATATCAGCCCTCCAGTTGGTACAGGCTATACCGAACAAGCAGCAAAAACCGCCATGCAATATGTCTATTTACATTGGGGGGTCTCAGCTTGGGCCTGCTATGCCTTAGTCGGTGTATCATTAGCCTTTTTCCAATTTAGAAAGAAATTACCTTCATCGCTGAGCTCTGTGTTTTACCCACTGATCGGTGAACGTATCAAAGGCTCGATAGGGAAATGGGTCGATGTATTAGTGGTATTGTCGATCGTTATTGGTATTGCGACCTCGCTAGGCTTTGGCACACTGCAAGTTAACAGTGGCATGAATTACTTATGGGGGATCCCTGTAAGTATCTGGATCCAAATTGCGATTATTGCAGTGGTCACCATCATTTATATCATGTCGACCATCTCTGGTTTACAAGGTGCGATTAAGCATTTATCTAACTTAAATATGCTATTAGCATTCGCCTTGATGGGTTTTATTCTCTTTGCTGGCCCGACACAAACGATCCTTAAAGTTCTTTTTCAAGGTATTGGTGACTATGTACAAAACTTTGTCAGTATGTCATTCCGTACTGAACCCTATAATGATGGTGCTTGGATTGCGAACTGGACTCTCTTTTACTTCGGCTGGTGGATTGCATGGGCGCCTTTAGTAGGGAGTTTCGTGGCGCGTATTTCCAAAGGGCGTACCATTAAAGAGTTTATGATTGGCGCTGTCTTTATTCCTGTGTTCGGCTCATTCGCTTGGTTTGCCGTGATGGGAGGCTCAGCCATCCATCTTATCCAAAACATGGGACAAAAAGCACTTGCAGAAGCGGTGAAATCAGATGTGACTTCTGCTTTCTTTAAATTCTTAGACTATTTCCCTGCAAGCACCTTCTTATGCGTATTGGCCATGGTTTTAGTGATGGTTTTCTTTATTACTTCAGCAAACTCAGCCGTATTCGTATTGGGAATGGTCAGTGAAAATGGTAACCCAAATCCAACCCATACGACGAAGACCATTTGGGGAGTGGTTATCGCGGCTATTGCTATCGTATTGATCATCACAGGTGGATTATCCGGTTTACAATCTGCTTTAGTTGCCACTGCTATCCCGCTTTCCATATTAATGCTATTGATGTGTTATTCGACATACAAAGGCCTTAATGAAGAGGTCCGCACAGAAAAAGCAGAAAAGAAGTACCGCAAAAAAAGCCAAGTTGTAATCAATCCCCCTATTCTACCTGCATCTGAAAAGCTATCTAAATAACCCTCTAAAAGCCTATTAGAATAAAACCACAGTTTGGATACTGTGGTTTTTCATGCCGTCAAATAAAAAGCATCCGATTATAAGATCAAACACTAATAGATTAAGAAATCGAAAAAAAATAATATTTTTTTATTATTCCTTAATTAATGAATTAGTTTTTATTCATTAAAAATCGTTATCTAATAAATTGAATTATAGGAATAATAAAATTATGCCAGACAATAAAACCATTAATCACATTTTCCTCAGCAGTGAGATCGCCACGCTTTTACAGGAAAAGTCCTATCAATTCGCTTTAAATGGTGGGCCTCAAATATCAGGAAGTCAAAAATTAGCAGAGCAGGTTGCAACTCAGTTATACAACTTATTCAATGATGAAGATAAGAAACTACTGGATGACTATAGGAATGAAAAAATTCCTTATTTAGTTTTTGAAGGGTTTGTGGATACGGACGTTAATGGTGAACCGATTAACCTTCCGAATAAAAGCGCCTTACCGACCCTCCAAGAATTAGAAAGTGATATCGAAATTTTAAAATTGGCCTCACAAGAGCAAATTATTTTAGCATTATTAAATGAAACCACATTTGCTTATGATACTGAAAACCTAGGAAATATTATTAGAATTGTAGCTAACTTTAATGGCGGTGGTGCTGAAAAACGCCAAAATGAAGCCCCAGATGCCAGTTCCCATTCGGGCAAAGCGGTCGTACCACACACTGAAGACCCTTATTACTCCGCAATTAACATTATCGATGGGCACTCCCCTTCACCGTCATCGCTGATACTCACTGCAAGGTGGAACCCTTTATCAGAAACAACAAAAGTAGCCCCCATTAAGCGCATCATTGACCAATTATCACCTGAAGAAATCGTTGCTTTAACCACAGCCAGCTTTGATTTCCGTAAAGCGAAAACAGCCAGTGAAGGAAAAAGTATCGGTGGAAAATGTATTTCTATCCTTGAACTTGATAAGCATGGAAAATTGAATATGAATTATAATTCAGAGCGTTTTTCACTCAATCCCGCGGCTTCAGAATTCGTCCAAAAAACGTATAATAAATTTAATTCTATTGCCGAAAATATGGAATTTGATGCCGTCGATTTGCAGCCATATAGGATGATAGTGATTAATAATAAATTAAGCTTACATAGTCGGGATATTGTAAAAGATAACCGCCGTACACTGGTTCGGCTTTTTGGTTACCGAAAAGATGCTGAATATAATATGGTTAGCCAAGACCCACTCATTGTAAAAGGCTAATATGGCTTAAGTATTCGTATTAAATAATCGGCAGGCAAATTTACCACGACCCATATTCGGCCGTGGTTTAATAATCACATTATGCGTCATTAAACAGGGTTAATGCCAGAATAAGCGCATCTTCTCGCCCCTGCTTTGCAGGGTAATAATCTTTACGTACCGTCACTTGATGAAACCCTAATTTATCATACAGGTGCAGCGCCGGTGCATTCGATTCACGAACTTCAAGCCATAATGTCAAAATCCCTTTATCAACCAGATCCTTAATCAGTTGCTCCATTAACATACGCCCATACCCTTTTCCTTGATAATCGGGGTGCACGGCAATATTAAAGAGTGTTGCCTCATCAAGAACACACTGTGTTATAGCAAAACCAACGATCTGATTATTAAGAGTAATTTTGATGTTATGATACTTTTCCCCTTGGTTTCCATAAAAAACACGCTCAGTCCAAGGAAAATCATGACTTAACTTTTCGATTAAGAAAGCTGTCGCAAGATCAGACTGCTTTAGTGCTGAAATTTTCGTCATATTGATAAATCTGCTCCCAAAGTGCCCGTTTAGCGCTATTGCTGGCTGCCAGCTCATCTAATACAGGAGAAATAAAGGTTGTATTTAACCCTTCTGGATGAGATTGGCCGCCTAAGACCCAACAATTTATTGTTATTGGTGTTGGAAGCATTGCCAATTGCTCTGAATTAATACAAACCACATCCGTTGGATAAATTTTCATCGCCAGAAAAATATCTTTTAACAGACGGTTGTTTAAATCAAGGTTCTCATCAGTAATAATAATAAGCTTAGTCGAATCTGGAATTCTTACACCACGTTCACCACGTAATACAGCAGGGTTTCTCACTACCCATTGAGTGATACCCATTTGATTTAAAAGTCTGTCACGTCGTGCCATTCATTTCATTCCAGTCGCTATGTTAACAACGACATCTTATCAAAGCGGATCAATAGCGCCAACAGAGCAATGCTATTTCCCCATTTTCTGATAAAGTGTGCACAAAATAATTAGGCTTACATACATACCATAAACAATTTGCATTGTAGCTAGACGCTAAAACGCGATGGCTCGAAAGATTGAGGGTATTTTAGGAGATCAACAAAGTATGTCACTACTGACACCGGCTAGCGAAGTTATCCAACGCCACCTTGAGCATTTTACCGATCGCCATGTCATTTTAGCGGGTGACATCCAAGATGAATTAGCAGCAACCTTAGAAGCTGCGAGCGTACGTGTTCTCACTAATCAATACCATCGTTGGCAAAATTTGCACTCCTTAATGGGCGACAGTGTGAAATTTGCTGCGGTAGCGGATGCTGATTTTGTACGTCCTTGCAATACCTTGATCTATTTCTGGCCTAAAAATAAACAAGAAGCCTGCTTTCAACTGGATGATTTATGCACTCACCTGACCACAGGTAGCCAAATTTTTATTGTTGGCGAAAACCGTAGCGGTGTAAAAAGTGCCGAATCTATCATGGAAGGCATCGCGACATTGCAAAAAATTGACTCTGCAAGACGCTGTGGGCTGTATTATGGTGAGTTAGAACAACCTACGGATTTTGATATAACTCGTTGGTGGCGCCGCTATGAAGTAGAGAACGTACAGATCCAAGCCTTACCTGGCGTGTTTAGTCACAATGAATTAGATATTGGTAGTGAACTCCTACTTTCTACACTGAATGAGCCTATTACAGGTAATCTACTTGATATTGCTTGCGGTAATGGCGTTTTAGCTGCCGTCGTCGGAAGCCACAACCCTAATGTAACATTGACACTGAGTGATGTGAGCGCGGCTGCTATTGCCTCCTCTATCGCCACATTACAAGCCAATCAGTTAACTGGCAAAGTACTTGCAAGCGATGCCTACTCAGATATCAATGACACCTTTGATTGGATTATCTCTAACCCCCCTTTCCATGATGGGTTAAATACCAGCTACAGTGCGGCTGAAAATATGATTTTCCAAGCCCCGAAATACCTGAAAAAAGGTGGGCGACTCCGTATTGTGGCCAATGCTTTTTTACCTTATCCAGACATGCTTGATAAGGCATTTGGCAGCCATGAAGTATTAGCAAAAACAGGTAAATTTAAGGTTTATCAAGCAATTAAACGCTAATCCATAAACCTCCATGATTTCTATCGCGGCTAACCTAGAAATGGTTGGCCGTTTTTACATCAAATAATAAAAGCATAATAAAAAAATTATTGACGCGCGGCTAAATTAGCCTAAAATCCGCTGCGTACTATCGACACAAAATAGAGTCTGATATTGCGAGGGTGGCGGAATTGGTAGACGCGCTAGCTTCAGGTGTTAGTGTCCTTCGGACGTGGGGGTTCAAGTCCCCCCTTTCGCACCATACAGACTACAATTTTTAATCACCAAGTTAAAAATTAAATCGATAGCTTTCAATGAATTGACAGTACCTGCGAGGGTGGCGGAATTGGTAGACGCGCTAGCTTCAGGTGTTAGTGCCCTTCGGGCGTGGGGGTTCAAGTCCCCCCTTTCGCACCACTGTTAACTTCCTATCTCGATCAACGAACCCTTTCCCTATAACCCGAAGATTCGCTGTAGGCGTGTAAACTACGGTTATCTTATACGCTATGTTGTGAGACTAAAGCCATTAGACTGCATAACAGTGCTATCACGGCGGGGATAATCAATAAGCGCCGAGAGCCGCGGTTGAATAACATTGCGGCGGTGGTTAGCATAGTCACTATCGTGACAGCTTTAAGGCTATTTAGCCCCATATTGCTGAGTAGATAAATCACGCTCAACAAAATAACCGCGAAAACACCCCATAACCCTGCTGTAGAGCGACGTAGATAAGTGCTTTTTGTTACGCTAGTTGGCATAGCGACCTCAACAATCTAAATGATAATGATTATCAATCATATCTTGTTTTTGGCAAAATACAATATTTTTTATTGAGGAAACCATGCCTATTTAAGAAAAAATAAAAGCTATTTATTCATTAAATAAATAAACAAAATGAATATCTTCAGGCTCTAAGGCAAATAGCTCTGGGTCTGGCTTATCTAGCAGTTCACACCCCATATACTGATAAAAATGGACTGTATTTTCAGAAGGCGTTGCTGATACATATAAGCCAGCTGCCCCTTTCTCTTTGGCTAATTCACAGCACTGATTAAATAACATGCCCCCTAAGCCCTCACCCCGATAGCGGTGGCTAACATGTAAGAATGACAATTGAAGTAAATTACGCTCTTCACCACGCCATACATTATCTAAACTTGCAGCGGCGATTAGTGTGTCATGATCAAACACGCCAATAAATACCGCTCCGTTATCATAGCTTTCGAGTAAATGTGGCGTATATGCCTCAGGTTCACCTTCCGGCCAACCTTTCATATCAAAGCGTTGCGCGGATAACACTAATTTCCCATTTTGGTGAAGATATAAATTTTCGATTAATTCTGTTCTATCAATTGACCAAACCGAAGGAACTTCATCCCTTGTTAATTCACGTATTTTTCTCATTTTCTAAACTCAATTGCTCTTTACGGCTTTCTGCTACGCCTTCTAGCGCATGATAAGCAACGGCACAAAATAATGAATTCAACCGTTTCATATCGCCTAGCAGGCTAACATGTAAGTTACTAGTATCTAGACTTTGCATATTTTGTTTGTGTAACCTTTCAACGTGAGCATAAGCAAAGCGTTGGTTAATAAGACGAAAACGGTGTTTTGCACGCCGTAGACGTTTCGCATTATCAATATCGGCCGAAACAAAAACAGACATCCCTAGATTCAAATTCGTCTGTAATCGCTCAAGTAAAGAATGTAGCTCTTTATAACCTTCATTAGAGAAGGAACGGCGATTATCAATCGATTTTTTGACTAACTCAGAAGTCATTCGGTGGATGATAGTCGATGATTGCTGCAAATTAAAAGCAGTATCAATAATTTCAGCCCAACGCCTTGAATCTTCCTCACTGAGTTCGCTTTGATGTAACTGTGCTAAATAGAGTTTAATGCTGCTATGCAGCATATCGACCTCTTCATCCAAGCGGTTAATTTCCCTTTTCTGCTCTTTATTACCGTTAAGAACATCTGTAAAACGTTGAAGCATTAATTCAAGTAGATCCCCCATACGTAATGTTTCTCGTACGGCGTTAGCGATTGCCAGTGATGGCGTCTCTAATGCACTTTTATCCAAATAACGCGGGGCAACCTCTTGCTCCATCGAAGGAACAATAGGGATTAATTTATTACATAACCTCGCCATTGGCCCAACAAAAGGCAACATGACAAGACAACGAGCTAGGTTATAAAACACGTGAAAATAGATCACGATTTCGGCTTCATTAAAGCCGTAGCCCCCAATCCATTCTGCCAGTGGTTTCACCCAAGGTAATACGACAACACAGCCGATTAGTTTAAATAGCAAACTCCCCAGAACGACTTGTCGTGAAATTTCATTTTGCCCGCGGCTACTCATCATGGCGAGTAAGCCACTACCAATGTTAGAGCCAATAACGATACTCAAGCTAATATAAAGAGGCACCAAGCCTGTTGCGCTTAATGTGGCAGTCAATAACACCGCTGCTAAGCTTGAATAACTCACCATGGCAAACAGAGCACCCACCAGCAGTGCCAAAACAACATCCCCACTTAACGAGGTAAAAATTGCTTTCACCGCATCAGCATGGGTAATCGGCTCTGCCGATGCCACAATTAACTGTAACGCTAATAAAATAAGCCCAAGCCCGATACCGACACGACCAATTTGCCCTGTGCGATTTTTCTTTTGGCTTAAAAAGGTTGAAACACCCACAAGGATCAGCAGCGGTGATAACCAAGAGAGATCAAACGTTAACACCCTCGCCATCAACGCTGTCCCGACATCGGCACCAAGCATGATAACCATGGCAGGCGTTAATGAAATCAGCCCCTGAGAAACAAAAGAGATAACCAGTAATGCCGTTGCATTACTACTTTGCACGAGCGCAGTTACCCCTACGCCGGAAAGAAATGCGCTTGTTCTCTTATTAACACTCTTTCCTAAAATACGGCGTAGATCTGCACCAAAAACCCGCATAATACCAGTACGGACAATATGTGTGCCCCAAACTAGCAATGCGACAGATGATAAAAGATGTAAAAGTGCCAGCATTGAAACCCTATGACGTTATATTTGTTATATTTAAGACAATGGTGATAAAACTGTACGAGTGATTTCAAACGGAAGGAGACCGCCTTTTTCACTCTTGCTTGATGGATGAATTAATTAGATAACTTAAAACGTTGCCGAATTAAGTGAAATCATACAATCATACATTATTTTTATTATTATTCAAAAAGTTAACAATAAACCTTAATGCGGATGGTATGAATAAGCGATTAAACTCTCCCCACTATGCCACAATACACATCAAGCAGGCTCAATCGTCTAATCATTTTTTATACCTGAATCGCTGAGTTAACGCAAAAAAGTTAATGTAAGAGAGCGTAAATAGCGGGAGGTTAAAAAGAGGGGGCAATAAAAAATCCTCCGCAATCTCCTATCGCAGAGGATTCCACTTACAGGTTGGTTTATTGTTTCAATCCCATGGCATCGCGCATGGTAAAGAACAAATCGGTTTGGTCAGTTAACCCCATGACGTTAGCGGCATGTGGGCCATACGCTGCAACGCGTAACTGTGCGCCAGTGTGCTCTTGTGAATCTTCTTCTTCAGAGTTACCGTAGTTAACCACCATGACGGAACCATCTTTTGTGATCAATGCTTGTGTTAACCCAGTAGACTTGGTTCCTTCCGGGATAATTTGGCTGGAGTGCGCGTGGTCAGCAGTGACAATCACCAATGTATCACCGTGTTTTTTCGCAAACTCTAAGCCAACTTGTACGGCTTCATCCAAAGCTACCGTCTCACCAATTTGGCCACATGGATTAGCCATATGATCTTGTTTATCAATCGAAGCACTTTCAACTTGCAAGAAGAAACCATTCGGGTTGACTTGCAACAGATCGATTGCTTTTTGTGTCATTTGAGCCAATGTCGGTGCATTTGGATCTAGCTTAGCGTTCGGTTTGCACTCAAGCGGTGGATTATTGATATTGCCATAATGCGTTGCTTTAGGACCTTCCCAAGCAACCGCCATATTGCCATCATGGAATAGGCCTAAAACAGGTTTATCTTGGTTTGCAACAGTAACCGCATCTAAGGATTTCGCATCACGCACGATATTGAAACCACGCTCCTTTGCTTGCTCCTCTAGCGTTTTACCTTTGTACTCACCGGCTTTCGCCACTTGTTTAAAGCTTTTCGCACCACCACCTAATGTAACATCAGCACGGGTAACCAGCAGTTGCTCAGTGATTGAACCACGACCGCCATTCTCTAAGGCATTGCTCGCACATTTTGCGGAGGTTTCTTCTGGCCCATAACATTTACGCGCTGTGACATGGGAAAATTGCGCGGCTGGGGTCGCATCTTGAATTTCAGAGGTCGTCACGTTACCTGTCGCTTTACCATGGCGCTTAGCGATTTCAAGTAAGGTTTCATGGTCTTTATCAAACACATCAACACCTAAAGCACCGTTATAGGTTTTCACGCCAGAAGACCAAGCTGTCGCTGAAGCGGCTGAATCTGTTACGTAATCAGGTTTTTTCGTCTTTTTATCTAATGCGTAGTGAGTATATTGACCAGTAATAGGTAATGCGTCGATACCTTTAAAGAAACCGCCTGCCCCTTCTGCATAATTACGTGCCACCGTAATTTCAGAGTCGCCCATACCATCACCAATAAACAGAATGACGTTTTTCGCCTGCCCATTATGGAGCGCCGCTTTCATAATATCGGTTTGCTCTTGTGCTAGGCGACGAGCACCGCCAAATTTAGTGATATCACCTTGTGCTGCGCGATTTTGTGAAACCGCATCTGTCGGCGTTGCCGCATATACAGGGATAGCACTACCAAAAATCATTGTACTTACAGCAACAGCTAAAATCGATTTCATGCAATGACCTGTCATAACCATTTCCTTGCCAATAATAAAAAGAAATTAAATATGTAATTGCTTCAAATAATGACAGGCATGCTAATTGAGTCAGATGACAGTTGCATGACGCTTTTATGTCGAAAAAAAGATCATTGTCATTAAGAATAAAAAAAGCAGCCTAACGACACGGTGGCTGCTTCCATTATTGTTTTTCTTTGGGTCAATTAAATGACACTATTGTTTCGGTGGTTCCGCCATTAAGTAACGAGTTCCTGTATAGAGCGTTTCACACCAAGAGACATAATCATGTCCACTTGGTAGCTCAGTCGCTTCCACCTGATAACCTTTATGCTTCAATACATCCAATAATCGATAATGATTTTGAATGATACCGCCCCAACTACCACGTTGCTCAAATAGCCCCGCTTCAAGGTAAAAACGCAATGGTTTTTTCGACATCTGCTCTATTTCGCGGATCAGCCACTCAGGCTCTTTTCCTTTAGGTGCCCACCAATAAGAGCCTGACATACTGAGTACATTGCCGAATAATTCAGGATGTGAGAGGGCGTTCCAAGTCGCGCCTAATCCTCCATAACTCGATCCGGCAATAATGGTTGACTGTGCAGGTGCTTGGATGCCTTTTGTTGCTAAGACAGGCATCAGCTCTTTTGACAGCATCTTCGGAAAATCAGGATTTGGTGGTAACTCGACGTTACGGCGCTCGGAGCTAATGCTATCAAGGAACACCACATACATTGGTGGTATTGCGCCCTCCGACATCCACTTATCAAAAAAGTCAGCCATTTTGTAAGTATGCAAGTAGGTTTGTCCATCTAATAATACCAACACCGATGGCTTACTCATTGCGACCGCAGGGCGATACAGATAAATCTGCCTATCATTATTTAACAGGTTACTGTGAAAATTAAATGATTCTAAGCGGCCTTTACGTTGGTGCCCCTCAATCTTGGCAAAGTCGCATTGACGTTTTTCTGGCGCTAATGACAATAATGAAAAGCGATTATAGCGATCCGTCGCAAATGACGGGATCCCATGCGCATTGAATGGATCGGCTTGTGCCGTCGCCAAAATCGCTTTGCGTTGCGCGAACCCACCTTCTGTCACTTTCGGCACATCAGGGGCGATTTTATATTGTGACAAAGTGTCTTTCGGAACGATAAAAGTGCGATACCAGATATCCGTATTCGGGATATGGGCCATGGTTTCATGATTCCCTGAAGGCGCACCTAAAATATAAGCATTAGCGGTTGCACCACGCCATAAAAAAGTGACCTTCTTTTGTCCTTTTTTATACTCTTCAACTAAGGGGGTTCCCTGTGCTTTTACCTCTCGCCAAAAAGCGTCTGTCGTTTTCTCTTGTTTATGTGCATCAAGTAAAGCTTGTAATTTAGGGCTATCAATTTTATGTTCCGCTTCAATCGCTAATGGTTGATAGTCAGTTAAATTAAATTTGAGATGCCAAGGCTGCTCCGGTGCACCTTGTAAATTGAGGTAATATTGCCCCTGCTTGGGCACAATATAAGAGACAGAATGCGGCTCTGTTTGTGGTAAATGTTGTACTAACACGCGAATGGGTTGCTTATCATTCCCTGAAAGCACAGCTTCTGAAATACCATCCCCCTCTTGGCGAATGTACTGTTTATTTGAGATTTCAACCAGCAAACAGCTATGACCTTCGCTATTATGAATCCCCTCAATAGAAGGAGATAATTCATCCAAGCGAATACAATCTGGAACGGCTGCCATAGCGGCCGATGAAAGTAAGATACAGCCTAATAACGGTAACGATTTCACGTCCATTTCCATTGAGAAAGAGTTTCAATAGCAAACATTACTATCAAATTAACATTTCAAACTCAATGATTATCATAATGTTTTTCCATAAATTGCTGGAATAATTGTAATGCACTTAATAGGCGGTGCCTTTGTTCTGGTGTTAAACGTAAATAACGGCGGATTGCTGGCATTCGACACACCATCTCTGAAGCGGTAAAAGGCTCTATTTCACAATGCCAAACCCCATCTTTGATCACTAAGTGAAAATAATTAAAGTCTAACTCTTCAAGTGTTTGAGCAATAATGGGGTACTCTTTCAATAAATTAACGACGGCTTGCCCTTCTTCATCCTTCGAGATGAAATGAACATGTTTTTGCTTTAAGCTCCCGCGGGTTTTCACCGTAATTTTTGCATTGATAGCTGAACCACAGCGCCCTGTCACAGAAAAACGGCTAAATACAATAAACGCCATAAATAAGGTTTTAACACGTTCAGTCACTCGAATAGTCAATGACGCCTGCGGGTGTATTAGGAGCTCCCCTGGAGCTCCCCATTCACATTGATACGGTAAAATATCACGCTCTACCCTATTCAAGGTTAACCCTTGTTGATAACCTGCTGGCAACCGTTTTTTATTTAAACGCTGCCAAATGTTGCCCTTAGGCAAGGTTGCGTAGTGGCTCAATTTTCACCCCCTTCAACTCTTCCTCAGTAAAGGTGCTTGATAGCACTTGCTCAACTGGAACAGGTTTAAATGGATTTACTTTCTGCACAAAGACAGTCCAAATTAAAGCGTAACTTGCTGTCAGACTTAACATAATAATAAAAGGAATGTAGACATCAGACTTATTCATTCCCGGCGGCGTAATATAAATAATCGCCAAGATAATGCCGACACTAGAAATAATTTGTGGAAGCGGGAAAAACGGTGAACGATAAGCGCGATGTAAATCAGGACGACGAATACGTAATAGAATAACCGAGATAGTCACCAACAAATACGCCGTTCCCCAAGAACATACTGCCGCTAAAACTAATGGAATGATCCGGTCTAAATCACCTTGGATCGCGAAAGTATGTAGGCAAGGGATCATTACCGCCACAAAAATACCAAATACTGGTGTTTTAAAACGTGGATGCAGGTAAGCAAAGATGCGAGGTAATGCGCCATCAAGAGCCATACCATAAAGGATCCGTGGCACCGCCGCCATCAATGTGTTAATCGTTGCACCACCCGCTAATAACAGCGCAATACCAATCCAATATTTACCAATATCCCCAAACACTTGCCCCGCGAAAGCAGGGATCGCCATTGGTGTTTCTAACAAGCTAACATTGTTCGCGGGATCAACAATGATGTTTTCAACTTGGTGTGTCATTGAAGCACCAAATAAGAACATACAAAAAGCAACACCACACAGCCCCGTTGCCATGGCGCGAGGAATAACTTTTGCTGAATTTTTAATTTCAGGGGCCATCGGTGTGACCAATTCACAACCGACAAACATAAACATCGCCATCCCCACAAAGCTTAACACGAGTGTTGGGTCTGAAATATTTAATCCAAGACCAAACCAGCCTTCAGCTGATGCATGGAATGGCATTAATAATCCGGCAATACCAAATATGACTAAAGTACTCCACATCGCAAACGTGAGCACCACTTCCACTTTACTGAAAGCTTCGATACCAAAGGCATTGAGTAGGCCGAATGTGATCACTAAGCCAACCCCAACCATCCAAGAAGTATTACTGGTTTCCATCACGGTATTGAGACTTTCAAAGTTTACCAATGCCATGATACCCGACAGAATTGTCTCCGCCGTTCCTGCAAACACATGCACAATCAAATAGGCTGATAATGCCCCCGTAATTGCCCAAAAACGCCCCATACCACATGAAATATAATCATAGACAGAACCTGATGTTGGCAAAATCGCCGCTGCTTCAGAGAATGTCGTCAACTGAGCTTGCATCATGATAAAACTCAGCAGTACGGCTAACGCAAAAGTATCACCGCCGATCCCGAAACCGCTTGTCACCGTCAAGATGACAGGGCTTGCCATAATTACACCCACAGAGCTAGCTAGGGTCGTTGGAAACCCTACTTTCCCCTTTTCAATATGTGAGGTTAATTTTGAGGATATATTCATTTTGCTTCCCTCTCTTTCTCAGAACACAGTCATGATTGTGAATTTTTTGTAAAAATAGAGTGACTGCATTGCCACTATAGAAATAAGCATAATCTTGCCGCTATCGTCCTAAAGGACGATACCCATAGGGGGAGGGAATAAAGGGGATAGCCGCGAAAAGTACCGGATAAATTGCAAAAAAAACAAATAATACATTAAAAATCAACAAATAACAGACACCTAGATTATTAATATGTTAATAAAGTAGTAACGAAAGATACAGATTGGCGAATTGAGTGAGTTGGCTTATCACCGATGAAGTTTAAATATTGTAATCAAGCTCACGTTATTAACATGTTTATTTTATGTTAACAGAAATTAGTTGCATGATAATGATTGGACCCACTACGGAAGGTAATATGATGAAGACACCCCCTTTGTGCTACCACCAGCGAACATTAATCAACTGTTGCTTGAACACAATTGCTCATATTATTCCTGTTTCGGCATCCGTTTATTACTTGGTGGATGATTTTTGGCAGCCTGATAACCATGTGCTCTATGGTATTAGCTCACGTATGCATCAAGATTATTTAAAGCATTTTTATCAGTTAGATCCGTTACACCCCGATAAATTCCGAGGTGATGATTTACGATTAGTCAGAATGGCACCTGACATGAAACAACAAAGCCAAGAGTTTTATAACGACTTTATGAGGCCAAATAATATTACAGATATGGCAGAGATTTTTATCCGTCGTAAAAACAAGATCATCGCAGGGATCTCCGTATTGCGGGATGCTCCCTTTCAACAACAAGAAGTTATGCGGCTTAACGCGATTTTACCTATTGCTGAATTAATGACTTTTGACATTTTGCCTGATTCTCTGGTTTCTTATACCCCGAAGGAGCAAGAGATCATTCACTTAGTCCGAGAAGGCGCAAGCAATAAACGTATCGCTTTGCAACTTGGGGTCTCACTGTCTACGGTGAAAACCCATTTACGCAATATTTTTACTAAGGCGAATGTCAGTAACCGCACAGAACTGGTTTCATCCGGTTTTATTATTCGCCAAGAAAAGATGCTGTGAGTGCTTAGACACAGCCCTTAATAAATTCATGGAAAAACCAATATATTTGATTCATTAACCATATAATTATTTGTTTATTTAATAATACAACTGGGAGTAAATGCATTGGCAACGCCCCTATTACATTGCTCTCCAAATAGGATTGAACACCAATGCATTTCATTCTTAAATAAATACGTTCACTATCACACTCAATGAAGTATTAGGCAAAGTCCTGTTATTCAACTAACGCAATTACATTAAGGGAAGTACTTTTCAACTAAGGCATAAATGATCGCAACCGTCTCAACATCCGCAATACCATCATAGTTTTCTGGTCTAAAGTGAAGCTGAAAAGCTCGAATTAACATTTTATAGCCATTATCTGTATTCGCTTTTGAAACGTCATACCCATAGCGTTTTAACTTCTCTAAAATTTCTGCTTTTTCTGGTAATCCCCCGTTATATTCCTGCATATAACAAGATTTAGTCGCCTCATCATACCAAGCCCCAATTCCTGCATCATAAAGTTGTTTCCAAGGAAACGCTGCACCGGGATCACTTTTACGCCCATCAGGTGCAATATCCGCATGTCCGACAATATTGGTAGGAATAATATCAGGGTAACGTTCGATAATATTTAATGCTAATTGTTTGATTGCTTCAATTTGCACTTCATTATATGGCGGAAAAAGAAAATTCCCGTTGTTATCTTGAGCTTCATTGACAATTTCAATACCTATCGAAGTATCGTTCAAGTTAGTTCTACCAGCCCATGCACTCACGCCTGCATGCCAAGCTCTTTCATTTTCATCAACTAAATTAAAGACTCTCATCTCCTTAAACCCAGCATCTGTATACATTTTATCTGTTGGGTCGGGAACTAAATAATGAGCACTTACAGCGGCATTTCCTGATAATGCATTAACTGAACCTTGAAAATTCAAAGCAGTGTAATGCATGACTAAAAACCTTACTCTACGATTAAAACCTTTTATTGAACGGTACGCATTGTAATCGACTTTTAACATTATCATGCCCTCATTGATACTGAATTAGCCTAACAAGGATAAAATTAAAACTGATTATCATCCCCTATTGTTGTCGAGATAAAACCAATATTAATTTCGCTGGAAAAAATAGTTCAATCTATCAGTGATATTCAGATGATTCATCTCAATTTATCAAATAGCTTTTTGACCATCTCTGCATTATTTAATGTAAAAAAATGCAATCGCTTGTTTTCTTTTATATACTCTCCGATGAGAAATTGAGTAAGCTGAATACCAAATGCCCTATGGTTATTAATATTACTCGGTCTTATGTGTTTCTTTATCCATAATGGATAATCGATCGCATTATTTTTAAAAAACGATTCGATAAAACTAAAGTTAAGCATAGGCATCATTGATATTGTGATAGGAATATCATTCCCCAATTGCTTTTTCATATAAGAAAATGCATTTTTATTCAAACATAATTGACTAATAAGCTCTGTAACGCCTAATTGCAATTTTTTTCTTAGCCAATCAATTTCTATTTCAGGTGTGATACTCTCTTTGTGATAATCAGGATAAATACTGGATTTTATCATCACTTCAGGGTATCTCCTCCGAATAAAATCAATAAGTTCTATGCCATAATTAAATGGGAGTTCCTCATCAAAACGGTGTCTATCCCCCCTAATGACAAACAATTCTGTTATATCATTCTTCAAATACTCTTCAATAATAAAACATAACTCACATTCATCTTTATTATTAATCGCAATATGAGGAACCACATTTACATGAGTAAGGTTCTTTAATTCACAACACGTATTATAGGTATCTCGCCATTCAGTTTTACCTATCTCAGTATTCACTGTATAGAATAAGGGCGTTAGCTCTTCAGTATTTTTTAGCAAATGTTCTAATGTATTATCTATTTTAGACATAGCACTGATTTCAAAGCTCAAGGCTGTTTCCATATACATACCCTCGCTCTCTAACATTTCGCCACTAAAGCTTCACTCATTCATTAATCATAAGTAACAGCATCCCAAAAAACAAAACAATCGAATATTTAAAATAGAGGACATCTTATACCTTTAATCATTTTATTAAACGTTTATAGATGACTTGAAACACGGTTCCTCAACTCACTATTCTATAGAGAAAACACTGAATTATTTTAATTTTATATTCAATAACTTTATCCTTTTATTTAAATTATAGTTCATCATAGGAGAACAACTAAAATACTTCAACAAACAAAATACGCATAAAACGAGTGGTATTTTTCTATCAACTCAGTCATGGCGCATATTCACGAACTCATCGAACAGACAGAATCAATCAATATTTAATTGATTACGAGGTTGATATAGGAAATCAAACGATTAATTTCATTATTATTGATGCTTATTATTTTGAGAATTAAAAATGGTGATAGTGAACTCAGAAGATGAAGAGAATCATAAAACAAAGCATATATTAACACGTATAATGACTCATTATGCGTGTTAATATCAATAAAAAATGGTAAAAATCAATCCATTGATTTTCACCATCGCCAAACGTAATTCAAATTAAATATACTCAAAAATTAATACACCACCACCACTCATATTACCTACCGATGCATTAGCCCTATTTTTTCCTAATGTCATACCAATATCTAATGTTTTATTTGTAATGCCTTGTAAAGTGGTAATTAACTGTTTTTTATTATCCACGGATAGCTCACCATACCAACCCGATGACGTGTTACCTAAATCTAAACTAGTACGAGTTGGATTAGCACTATCAATTGGTTTTGATGGTCGGTAAGTCACTTTAATATTGCCTGGATGAGTGCAACTAACCGTTATTGTTTTAGTCAAATTTTTACCTTCTGCTAATGACTGAGGTAATGTACCAAAATTAAAATCTAATTGAGTTTTATCGACTCGACACGTATTCACCACCGTGACATAAAAGTTTAACCTTGCTGAGTTTTTAGGCTGGATTAGCGCAACAGAACTTAACCATTTACTAGGTACCTCCGGATTCCTTACCCCAAACAAAGTTGTATCCACTTGAATAATATGCGGTGTACTTCTAATCGGTAAATTTGTATTACTAATTAAAGTTACTGCCGTTTGCCCACTAAAAGCCATCGGTGTATAAGGTACTGAATTGCACGTTGCACGCCCGACATTACCTGCACTTTGACCTATTTTTGCGTATTGAGCATTAGGATATCCCGAAATTGATCCCAAAGATTGAGGTAAAACAATTCTAAAATCAAATGCCTTCCGCGTTACAGGATCAACATATCTCACTGTATTTGGTACGATAACATACTGCACGTTAATTGAATTAGGAGAACCACCATAAGGAGCACAGGCACGAGTCCCCCAAGCATATTCTGTCATTCTCCCGCCAGAGCTACTTAAAATGGCATTCAACGTTAAGTTTACACCATTAAAATTAGCCCCTGTCCAAGTTGTATTTGCGGTAAACTGAGTGCCATTATATCCCATGACAGTCCAATCATCAGGGTCTCCAGCGGAGCTAATATTTGAAAAAGCAAATAATACGACCGGTAGTAAAGAAAAAAATTTTTTCATCATAAGACCTAATTCAGATTATAAATAACTCATCAAAATAGCCACCGTACTGTCAAAGCTACCTTCAGTTAATAGTGATTTATCAGGTGTAATTAAAGATGCACGAAGAATAAATGAGCCTTCTAGCTCATTACTCCCAAAAGGGATCCACTTATTTAAATCAAGATTAGTATTTTCTTTTGTCAACGAAATTCCTAATCCCTCCTTTGATGTGCGTAATACATTATTACCTACCTGTGTATAAATGCCATATTTTGTCGGATATAAATATAAGCTCATCACTTTGTTAGCGGGTACTGAACTACCAGCGCAGTTATATTTAAGTTGAATATCTTGATAAGCAGTTCCACTCTCTACGTCAGAAAAATCAATGTTATCAAAGTTCACAAACAAGGGGGATTGATTATTATTGCCTAAAACGGTACAGACCGGAGCAACAATCGTTGCACTAATATTTATTCTGACATCTGCACGACCGCTATTAAAATCAGCGGCAAGACTCCAATTGGATAGAAACAATAATAATAAGAGTAACTGTCTTGTCTTTATCATATTATTTCCTCTTATTAATTATAATTAACCATAACACTTGCTGTGCCATGAATAGTGCCAGGTTTAGCGAAATCACCTTTAGTTAAAAATGCATTTAAAACTAATTCTGCTTTACTATCATTAGTAACCTGTACTTCTAAAGGTTGATTAAATGATATAGGCTCCCCACTCATGCTTTCTAGGCCGACAATGAGACCGGTTCCACCTTGCGTTTTCAAATAATCAACGCCATTTCGCCTATATACATTAGTAGAGTCTAATGAAATTTTTATAATCTTATTCATCAGTGTCGGCGTACAATTTTGAAATTCAATTGCAAATGATTTTTTATCCGAGATATTGCCACCGATTTCAATATAGCCTAATGAATAAGGTATGAATTGAACTGTTATATCTGATTGTTTAATTTCACACTTTTTATCAACTAAATTACCATTAAAATTAATAACCAATTCACTGGCAAAAGCGGGAGATACCATCAAGCTAAGTAATATGACCAGTATTTTTTTAATCATAATCTAGCTCCATAATCACTGCTCTACCCTTAATTTTTTTAGTCTGTAGATAAACATTATTTCTACCTGAGAATAGCTTCTGAGATGCCATCACTTGCTGATTACCTTCAAACACTTTCGCTTTTGCCTGTAATGGAATTTTTATATTATTATCATTAAACAAGCATTTATCTAACTCAATAAAAAAGAAACTTCCAACATATTCATTAGCTAAAATGACACACGGAGAGTACATTAAACTTATTTTAAAATTCAGTTTTCCACTTAATTCATTCATCTTCATTGCAGATGTCACATCATTCGAAGGAAAATAATTGTTTTCCTCATACTGAGTGGCCATGCTACTAAATGAAATAAATAAAGTGTAAAACACTAAATAAAAATACTTCATTGCACTCTCACTTTGTTAGCTCTGAAATTTATTGTTTATCAGCTTTACAGACGGATGAATCACAGTTAAATGAAACTGTTGGCCTTCCGCCATAGTCGTTAATATAAGTAAGATAAGGCTTTTGAAAATGAGCAGTCTTGACTTGATAAGAACCAAAAGGTTCGATCATAAACGAATCAAAGGCGCCATTTTCTGACTTATTTCTATCACCGGCTAAGCCTATCACGGTCAAATAAAAAGGTGATGTATTTTTGACCACATAACCATTACTGACAGATTGTAATTCTAAATCTAAAGCCCAATTGGTTTTTGCCTTATCTAAAATCGCCTCTGGACGATAGAATAATTTAATTCTTGACTGTAATGCGACCTGCATAACATTCGGTTTATCACTTTTAGGCGGGATCTCTCTTAAATTAAAGTAATAAACAGACTCTCTATCTTTCGGTAACTGAGATACATCCGTCGTCGAGATTCGAATCATACTTTTTACGTTTGGTTCCAAACGTTGAACCAATGGTGTTGCAATTAACGGCCCTGTTGTTAATTTATTACCATCTTTATCATCAATCCAAGCCTGAGCTAAATAGGGCAAAGTATCACTTTGATTCTCAATATTAATAATGACTGGATTAGAGCTCCCTTCTACTATCGCTCTTGTTCTATCAAGAGAAACCGCGGCCATGCTGTTATGTGCTATAAATAATAGTGGAATTAACAATAATTTATATTTCATAAAAACTCTCTATTTCTCACAAATTAAAATAATTTGATTTACATTATCTAAGGTTGGTAAGGTCGTACTGCATTGTATTTTATTAGACCAGTTGATATTTAACTTTTCTTCTGATTGAACCGCTGTTAACCAAACTAATCCATTATCGCTTACAATCCCGACCTCTCTCCCTTTTTCATTTAATACCTGAGAACCAAATGGTGGTGACCCTGAGTTATCAGACATTTTAATCGTTGCAAATAATTTAAAACCTTTATCTGCACTTATTTTTCTATATCCAATAGCGCCTTCTGTTAAGGCGATATCATAAATTGTATTTGATGATTCAATATTATCTGGTAATTTACTCATATCCACATTGTAACTATTTTTATAATAGTTAGTCATGTTAGGAATAACGCCAATACCTAATCCATTCGTCACGGTTGTACCATTACTTAAAGGAACATCCGCGATATTATTTGTGTCTATCATTAACCTTGAGGCAGAAGAATATGATGAACTGTGTAAAGCTACACCATGTTGCGTCAATGTCACCCCACCATTGACTCCTAAGCCTAAACTACTATCCCCTTTATCCGAGATAGACATATTACTATTGATAGATGCATAGCGTGTCGGTAAATCATACATTCCAGCAAGTGTACTTTGTTTTTTGGCATCTTTACCGTAGCTTGTCGATGCACTTATATTATAGTAGTCATTATCATCTGTTAAATTAGACACTGAAACACGCGAATTATAAGTATCGTTATATTTCATTGTATCAAAAGTATAAAACTGCTTACCAAATGGCACAGAAAGCATTAAGCTAATTTGGTCATCATATTTATTTTGATAATAGCTTCTATTTGCTGATAATGTAATGCTTCCTCCCTGTAGTTTTAAGTAAGGAAGATTGATACTTTTACCTATATTAAGACCATATTGATGAGTTTGACCTCTATCCCAATATTGTTGCAATTGATAATTTAAGTTTATATTAAACTCACCTAAGCGCTTAGAAAGCGTTATTTGATAACGTTCTTTTTCGCTATCAACAACCCTATCATCTCTTAAATCTAAATATTGGGATAATGTATAGTATTTTCTATCAGTAAATCGATACCCTGCAAAAGTTAAGTCCATATCGTAGTCATCGAATGTTTTCGAGTAATTAACACTGTATGAGTTACCTGAAGGACTATCATGATCTAATTGTGCGAACGAACGCGTAATGTTCACAGAAAGTGCACCAAACCGATTCATAAAACGACCAACACCTAATGAAACCTGTTGATAGCCTTGGCTAATATCTGTTGCACCGTTTAACGACCAATTGTTATTTAAACCGTGAGAAGCCTCTGCTCTAAAAAAGAACACACCACGATATACCGAATGATCCACTTTTGTCGGTTGCCCCGCAGATACGTTATATCGTGTGGTGCCCGGACGCGTTAAATACGGAACATTCGAACTACTCACTGTAAATTGTTGTTCAGTACCATCCTGCTCAATAATTTTTACGTTAAGCTCACCACGAGTTCCACTGTTTAATGATTGAATCTTAAATGGTCCAGCAGGTACATTTCCATCGTGCAATACACGTCCAAGTTGTGTAATGACAACTCGTGCATTCGTTTTAGCTATACCTGTTATCTCTGGTGCATATCCACGTAACCTTGGTGGTAACATGGAATCATTAGTGAATAATGATAATCCTGTAAATTTAATTGGCTCTAAAATTTGTGAGGGGGTTGTACTCTCACCAATCACTAATTTAGAATCTAGCGCTTTTATATTTCTATATAAATAAATGGCATTAAATAAAAAATTACGTATTGTCGATGTTTTACCATTGGAATTTTGTCTTTGATAATTACCATAGTATTCACTACGTAGGCGCCATGCTCCCATATTGGCGCCAAGATATCCACTAATGGAAGCAATCTGATTCTTTAAGCTATCCCGATCACTATATTGATAGTTTGCATTATAGTCTAATAACAACCCACTGATACCTTCATCCCACAATGATTTCGGTAACCAGTTATTATCCATATATTCGAGATATAATTGTGGTATATTCAGCGTCACAGTGCCTTCGGATAAATTAGGGACAACACTGACCCCTTTTAATGCCGAAAAATCAATACACGCCCCATCATTCCAATAGGTTAATTGGTCAATATACTTTTCTTTAATACCTAAGCTATTAATGTATGACTTATCAATGCACACATCACTGACAGAGGCATCTGTACTATCACCAATAATTTGAATAGGAACTGTAGACTGCGTCAATTGAGTACTATTTATAATGATGTTAAAGAAATAAGTTCCCGGTAGAATGAAATTAGGATTTTTAAATCTTGAGACGTCAATGTTAGCTTTATCTTCGCTATCAAGTATATCGGTATTAAACTCTACAGCGTAAGACACTTTAGTCAAACAAAGCATCGATACCATGAATATCGTTATTTTTTCTTTTGTTGATAACATCATAAATACTCATTAGATTAATAGTAATCGATATCAAATGTAATGATACTTGAGAATTCTCCTAATTGAGGCTTTAGCTTATCAACAACAATAACCTCAGATAAAAAGTCTAATTGCTGTTCATTAATCGATTTTGTTTTCCCGGATATTCTTTTTAATTTATAAATTGGGTAGTATTGATTAGGTTTAACAACATCGTTTCCACTTAATATATAAATAGCTAAACCATCGGCATCATTAAATTTAAAGCCATTAAAATTATTTGTTGCTGGACCTGTAAACTTTATTCGTACAGGCGATTTTTCATCATTGAAGTAAGAATTTGATAATTGGCAATTATTTAAAATTATTTTAAATGGTTTCTTTATCTTATTTTCTTCTAACTTGCTTAAGGCATAGGCACCAAAATCAATAATTTGGTCTTTACTCGTCAATTGAATTGAGCAACCAGAAGCGAGTACCTCTCCTTTTACTGTTGCCTGTCCCCAATTCATTGCAGCAAAGACTGGCATACTGAAAATAGGTGAGAATAACAGAGTAATAATCAGCAAGCTTTTCATAGTATTAATTTTTCAAATTATAGGCTCCTTCGCCTAATAGTGAAGGAGCCTGTATAACTTACTGGTATGCGATTTCGAAAGTAGAGATCGTTGAGAAATCACCTGCTGTTACAGCATTAGCACCCACCTTCTTAACGAAAGCAGAATAAGTCAATGTATTATCACCATCACGTAGGTTCAGTGCCGCAGGGGTTCCAAAAGTAATATCTTGGATACCAACTGCAACGTTTGCTGCGCTACCTGATGTTGCTAAAAGATTTTGACCTGCAATTTTGCTAACACCATCAAAAGTAATCGTTGCGGTCTTAGTAACTGTGACTGGGTTTTGTGGATCTGTATCGTCAATAGAAGTCAAAGAACAATTTTTCAGGTTCAATTCAAAATTTTTGTATTTTGAATCGCCCGCATTTAATTGGCTTAGAGATAGCTGGCCAAAATCAACAACCGTTGCCGTACCGCCTTGACCCGCATCTAGGTTACAAGGAGTATCACGAACTTCACCTTTGAAAGTCACGGTGCCTGAGTTAACGTCTGCAAGTGAAGCGAAAGATGTGGTTAACATAGCCGCTGCTAATACAGCCATAGCTTTATTTAATTTCATACTATTTCCTATCAATGTTTTAAGTTTAATTATAAATTGAATAATAAAATTAAGACTATTTAATTACTCAACACAGATAAACATATCTGTATTAGAAAGCATTTTAGATAAAACACTTTCTAATACATAAAAATTCACGAAGTCCATCCCCATTAGCTATAAAGCTAAAAGGTTAATTTGATATATTAGAAAGACAATACAGCTAAAACTAGTTTAACTTTTACCTATACTATAAAGATTCTTTAAACAGAAATAGGCTATCATTTCATAGCATGTAATCTTTTGGCGTTATATGGCAATCATCAGACTTAAAGAATGACGAATATGAAATAAAGTCTAAAAATGACACATTCATCACTGATAGTATAAATGTAAAATCTGATAATGAGAGTGTATGATAACCTCTTTCATACCGTGAAATTTGCTGTTGACTTACACCTATTAATTTACCAAGCTCAGCTCCCGTTAACCCTTTTTTTATTCTAATCATTCTTATAAATTCACCAATTTCAGAGTTAATCACATCAAAATGTTCTTTTTCTTGTGAAACCATAAAACAATCTCTCTAGTGCAAGTATTTATCAGAATAAAAAAAATGAAAAACCAAATAGAAATAAATTATTAGATAATTAAATACTCTTTATTTGCATGTAATCTAACTCTTATCTATATTCGATTAAAGAAGTTTATTTCGATCAAACAAACCACTTACGATAGGTGAGACCTATCAAGTGACATAAATTGTTCGATGAATTAAATAATAATATAAATACAACTACTGGATTTTCACAACTAACCAAATGATTAAAAAGACTTTTTGAATAATACACTTTAAATGATTACTTTATATTTTAATAATCCCATTAAATTAATATACGTATATTTACCCATTATTATTAAAATAAATTTTTACATATGAAAACATTAAAAAATACGTATACCCATTTATCATGTTTTTCGCTAAAATAATTTTTTAGACAAAAACAAACTTAATAACATTATCGTAAATAAAATAACCAAAAGCAAAAACAACTAAAATGAGTTTCATTATTTTTTATAATATTTAAAATTAAAAAATAAACATTTTAATTGTCTTTATGATTATTTACCCCTACCATCAAAGCATTATCTACTAAATTATCTTGTATCTCACTCATCGATTTTTGTAAATTCAAGTAAACTCTCTTTTCGTGTTAATTTTTAATATGTTTCCCAAAAACCAACACAAAACCATATCGAGAATTTGTCGTTTGAGAGTTAATAGTGAATGCCGTTACAAATAACCTTCAAATCGGTTACCTGTACATTGATAACTCGCTCTTGCTAGGTGGCTTTTGAACGTGATACTGAAACTGAAATGAGTTTACGGCGATTTGATATCTATCTTTAGACTAAAAATAATTAATGGATAAGCGGTATCCTGCATCGTCTCACAATCAATATCAGAAAACGTTCTAACCTATCTAAAAGGCATTCTGTGCCCTACCTAACACTGGGTTATGTACGTTGTTAAGGCACTCTCTTCGAAGATTGTGATACCGACGTTACCAAGAGGAAAAAGATAACAAAAGCTCAGGGAGCACGGGTTTTCATGAGTGACCTCCACTGATAATTTTCTCCAGCCGAGTCTCAACGTCCCTTTAAGGCTAATGTTAGAAAAGCTGCGCCTGACTTTTTGGAGATAAAAAAAACCCAGCGTTAGCTGGGCAACCACTATAAAATTGACTCAAAAAATACTCGATACAACACGTCCAAATACAACTACTGGCAACACTGCATTGGAGGCATGCTGAATACAACAACATTAACAATTAATAACGAACCATGACCGACTTCAGTTCTGTGTAATGTTCAATAAACGCACTGCCGAATTCACGACCGATACCCGAGGATTTAATCCCGCCAAAAGGTACGGCAGGGTCAAGGAATGTGTGCATATTGACCCAAACGGTTCCTGCATCGATACGTGAAATCATACGCATCGCCTTACTCAGATCGTTAGTCCAAAGGCTCGCGGCCAAACCAAATGGCGTACTGTTCATCTGTTCGATCAACTCTTCTTCATCATCGTAACTTAAGAAAGTACCCACTGGACCGAATGTTTCTTCTTTCATTAACGCATCATCTGGGCTGTTCGCACGGATAATGGTTGGCGGTACGAAATAACCCGCACCAGCTATCGGCTGACCACCGTAGACAATTTCATTGCCTTCTTTACGCGCTTTCTCAAATAACCCTAAAATCTTTTCATAATGGGCTTTATTCGCCAATGGCCCCATTTCGGTTGTTTCATCCAACGGAGAACCAATTTTCAAGGTAGATAAACGCTGTTTAAGCTGAGCTAATACTTCATCCATCAAAGAAGATGGGATATAGAAACGCTCCGCTGCCGCACAAATCTGGCCTTGATTGAGGTAACCCGCTTCAATAATGCCATCAACAATTTTTTCAACAGGCAGGTCAGCCAAGAAAGCCGCCCCATTCTTACCGCCTAATTCGAGAGTTACACGGGTGAGTTTCCCTTCCATTGCAGCTCGGCCTACGGCAAGTCCTGTGGGTACTGACCCCGTAAAGGTCACTTTCGAACATAATGGGTGACTAATTAACGCTGGGCCAACTTCACGACCACCGCCGTTAACAATATTAATAACACCATCAGGGATCCCAGCTTCTTTGGCTAATTCAACCACTCTCAGCATAGTTAACGGTGTAAATTCGCTCGGTTTTAAAACAATAGTACAGCCACAAGTCAGCGCCGCTGCCAACTTCCAAATGGAAATCATAATTGAGAAGTTCCACGGAATAATGCCGGCAACAACCCCTACTGGTTCACGCTGGGTAAAGGCTGAATACTGTTCACCTTTAAATGATGGTAGAGAGACATTCAGTGTTTCACCGCTAATTTTTGTCGCCCAACCTGCAAAATAACGTAAGAACTGAGCAGCAGAGCCAACTTCAAGAAAACGCGATAATTGGATGGTTTTCCCTGAACATAAGGTTTCTAACTGCGCCAGCTCTTCAAGATGTTTTTCGAGCAAGTCCGCTAAGCGATTGAGGCAGTTACCTCTCTCCATCGGCGTTGTTTTTGCCCAAGCACCACGAAAAGCGGTGTAAGCAGCCTGCATAGCAGCATCCACTTCGGCCTTAGTGCCTTCTTTCACTTTCGCGATAACTTGCTCTGTGGCAGGGTTAACGACTTCAAAGAAGGCATCCCCCTCACCGGAAACTGGCTGGCCGTTGATAAAATGTCCATGTTGACGTTGCAAAAACGCACTAACTTCCGGCAATAGGGCTAATTGATTCATCGTTATCACTCCACTTTTAAAAATAAATTATGCGTTTACACAAGCAAGATAATGCTTAACAAAACGCTCAGCGGTGATCTCCCATAGGACTTCAGTGCCTTTAGCAGCAAACCAAGTGTCACCTTTATGATATTCAACAGTCTTACCTGTTTTGACATCAGTCAGTTTGACTGAGCCTTCGTATACTGTCGCCATTTCATCAAATGGGTAAACCATTTTAAACTTACCTTTAGTACAGGCAAAAATACCACACGTTAGGTTATCTGTTGGCTCACCATGGATCATCGCAACGCTAGCTTGTGGGTCACCTTCAACAACCTCTGATCCTAAATTGGTTACGCTACCAATATTCAGTAAATCAGGAAGTGGTTTGTTTAACAGTAGTGGACTAATCATGACTTCACCTTTTTATTTATTAACACGATGGTACAAAATAGTTGAGTTAGCGGCGCCCCTGCCAGTAACCCGATGTTTGGTGCATAATTTTTGCCAGTGATACGATGACATTACGCAGTTTGTCCTTACCAATGATGTTGGCATGAGGAATAGAACTCATTAAGTCATAACGGCTTGACCCTTCGACCATACCTTCTGCAAGCACTTTGCACACGATCTGGCTCGGCGTCACACCAAAACCGGAATAGCCTTGTACATAAAATACATTTTTATGTTGTGGCAATGTTCCTATTTGCGGGAATAGGTTCGCACTACATGCCATCGGTCCGCCCCATGCTAATTCGATTTTGACATCTTTTAGATAGGGGAAAACTTTTAGCATCAAATTACGGTTCCAAGCTTTTAGATCAGACGGGATATACTCAAGAAAATGCGTTGAGCTACCAAACAGCAGCCTGTTTTCTTTTGTCACTCGGTAATAATCAATGACAGGGCGAATATCACTGTAAGCACCACGAATAGGGCTAATTTGCTCAATGAGTTCTTCAGGTAACTCTTCTGTCATTAATTGATAAGCGTAGGTATTAATGGTTTTTGGGTAAATTGTGGGTTCAAGACCATTAAGGAATGAGTCACAAGCCCATAGCATTTTTTGCGCTCGCACAGATCCCATTGCCGTACGCACTGTGATGGTATTACCATATTCCACATTGACGACTTGGCTGTTTTCGAAAATTTTCGCGCCATAGACTTCGCTAATAGCTTTTGCTTCACCCAAGAGTAAATTCAAGGAGTGAACATGACCGCCGCCCATATGCTTGATGCCACAGGTATATGCATCCGAACCAATGATCTGTTTAAGATCAGAGCCTGAGTAAAACTCAATTTCCTCATCTGGATCGACGGCTTTAAAATCATTCAACCAACTGCGTAACGTTTTTTCTTGGCGTTTGTTACTCCCTAAGTAGGCGTAACCACGACAAAAATCGGCATCAATATTATATTTAGCAATACGGTCGCGCATGATCCCCGCCCCCATGTTGCTAAGCTTAAAAATAGTTTCTAAACCTTCCTTGCCAACATATTTTTTAATGGCGTCAATATCATGACCGATTCCCGCCATGACTTGTCCACCGTTACGCCCTGAACCGCCATATCCCAAATAACGCCCTTCTAAAATCGCGATATTGGTGATGCCTTTTTCACATAATTCAAGTGCCGTATGGATACCGGAAAAGCCACCACCAATGATCACAACGTCAACATCTAAGTCTTCTCTCAATGTTGGAAAACGTAGGTCATACTTTTTAGTAGCAGCGTAATAAGTTAATGATTCTACTTGGTTATTCATAATGGATACCCTATTTAGTATCTTTCGATAACCTCGATTATCTTAACCTTGCTTTAACATTTACATAGCCCTTTAGGGATATTTGAAACATTGATTTAACATTTGTGACACAGGTAGAATATTTCGATATAAACAACTAATTTAAAAATAGAACAAAAACAAATTAAATCATAATATTACGTATTATTTTTATATTAATAATCACAATTTTAAAGTCATGCTTGATGTTAGAAATTTCAACACAAACAGCGACGATAAGAAGGGTGGTTTCGATGATTCATTAATAAGTTAAACAATTCTGCTTGAGAATTAATATCCAACTTTTGATAGATATTCTTACGATGGTTTTTTACTGTGCCTAAACTAATAAAGAGAGACTGCGCAATCTGCGGAGAGCCTTTACCTTCAAGGATCAGCTCCACTATTTCACACTCTCTTGGCGTTAAACCGAAACGAGTCTGCATATCTGCTAAGCGATAGTGGCTAGAAACATCATTTGGAGAAATTTCTTTATGCAGTTTTGCCATGCTACGAATAATTTCAAATGCTTCTTTTAAAGGTGCCTGTGTTGATTTTTCAGATAAAAACGGTTCATCTTCATTACCAAAAAAGATCCCTAACTGCCTATCTGCGGTGATTTCCAGTAGCAGCCCCGCTTCATCACACCAACCTGTTTTCCGGTAAAAATTGAGATAGTAATCCGTGTGATAAAAACCTTTTGGTGCTAGTTCTCTCAATGTCAGCACCTGTGAACCTCCCCCTTTTTGTAACTCTTGGTAGAAAGGATCCATAAGGTAAGCCCCGCGTTGATAAATGCGGTTCACACTGTCACTGTTGCGCTTTTCAACTTTCGATAAAAAGCGTGGTGGGGCATCTTTTTCAAATGAATAAACAATGGCATTATCAAATGCAATAAATGATGATAGCCATGATAATAAATTAGGATAAAATTGGTTGGTTGCAACAGAATCAATCACATCAGGTAGTTTATCCAGATAGTTTTCCATTCTGCCTCCAAAGTCATTAACTTATTAATAAGCTATTTTCTCTCAGCGATAAAATCAGCTGCCAAAAGCTTATAAAAACCACATTATCCTAAGCAACTCAATCCAATTGTTATTAATATGTTAATCAAATCACACTCTCGTCCAAAAGTATTAATAATTTGTTACCAACTATTTATCACCATCCATATAAATCCGAGATGTATCACAGGAAATGTACACGCAATTTTTTAACCTTAATAACACGCTTAGATAGACTCAATTAGCAATGGATCCTATGGTTAAGCTCATTCCTTAATACATTCATGCTTAACCATTTTCCTGCCAACTTTAGGAGAGAAAAATGCCACAAAAGAAAATCATTTTAGACTGCGACCCCGGCCATGATGATGCAATGGCAATTCTATTGGCATTAGGGCATCCTGATATCGATGTGCTAGCAATTACTACTGTCGTCGGTAATCAAACGTTAGATAAAGTCACCCACAACGCTCAAGCCATCACTGAATTCGCT
Source organism: Providencia sp. PROV119 (assembly GCF_028482435.1). NCBI lineage: Bacteria > Pseudomonadati > Pseudomonadota > Gammaproteobacteria > Enterobacterales > Morganellaceae > Providencia > Providencia sp. PROV119. Next base: position 15,159 of record NZ_JAMPQL010000004.1, on the reverse strand, counting down.
GGTGGAAAACAAATCCCTATTGCAGCAGGCTGTCCTCGCCCACTAATACGTAACATCCAAAATGCGGCAGAAGTACATGGTATAAGTGGCCTTGATGGCACCCATCTTCCTTCCCCTACACAGCCACTCGATAAGCGCCATGCCGTTGATCTCATCATCGATACCCTAAAATCCCATCCACCTAAAACAGTCACACTCGTTCCTACTGCGGGGCTAACTAATATTGCCCTTGCTGTAAGAAAAGCGCCTGAGATCGTCGATTTAGTTAAAGAAGTGGTTTTAATGGGAGGAGGCTACCACACCGGAAATCGTTCTGCGGTCGCCGAATTCAATATTGCTATCGACCCAGAAGCTGCTCATATTGTGTTTAATGAACGCTGGCCACTCACCATGGTAGGCCTCGATTTAACACACCAAGCAAGGCCGACAGACAAAATTATGGCCGATATCGCCGCACTCAATACACCGATAAGCCAGTTTGTCGTGGACTCATTAAGTTACTACACTGCGGGATATCGCCAACGTAATGGAACCAATGAGCACGCCCCTGTGCATGACCCTTGCGCTGTTGCTTATGTTATTGATCCAACATTAATCACAACCCAAAAAGCGCCGGTAAATATTGAATTACAAGGGGCACTGACCACAGGGATGACTGTCACTGATTTCCGGCATCCGCCAGCTAGCGACTGCCATACGCAAGTTGCGACTCGATTGGATAATGCTAGATTGTGGGAATTGTTTATTGATTCATTGAAAAGATTACCTAATTAGGCCTTTTCAAAACAAGGGTAGCCAATGTTTCCATTCGCTACCCTTTAGCGATTATTTAGCGATAGCTTTCAACTTAGTGTAACGACGGATCAAACGCCATTTTAACTTGATCGTCGTCGCATGAGACCAGATCACATCCCAATAACCTTTCTCAAAAAACATGCGGGCGACATCTCGCTGTGTTTCCGGTGATTTAATGGCAAGTATGGCTTGAGTAATCCCAAGCCCTTCTTTACCGACCTGCCATAAACACGCTGGCGCCTGTTCAACCTGTTTCGGATAGCGCTTATAGATATCCAACAGCATATCAATGATTTTCAAATAGGTATTTATCTTACGAATAGACCGTTCATCCCCTTGCAAGGAGTGGGAAACCGACTGATTATGGATCAGATAATCGTAATATTGCTCATTAATAAATTGAACTCGCTTCGCCACCAGCAGTAATTCCGTAGTCCATGGAATATCTTGATGGTGCAATTTAGGTTCAAAGGAAAAGTTATGCTGGCGAATTAAATCCAAACGATAAAGATTCAACCAAGTCACATGTAAAAATTTACGTGAACTTAAACCAATTTCCAGCCATTCAGGGCCACTAATCACACCTGTTGATGGTACTTTATTGGGTGGAAAAATCGCTTTTGGTGCATCACCATTAGTGTAAATATATGTTCCGTTACAGGTGGCTACATCCAAATCTCCCGCCAACGCAATTTCTAACAAGCGACCATACATTTTAGGACTAATTTCGTCATCAATATCAGGGAAAGTGATATATTTCCCTCGCGCTTCTGCCATGCCGGTATTACGTGCGACAGAAACCCCCTGATTGTCTTGCGTTAATAATGTAAAGTGACTGAATTTATCTTGATACTGGCGGATCACCGCCTCACTGTTATCTTTTGAACCATCGTTTACGACGATTAATTCCCAATTACTCAGATTTTGCGCTAATAAGCTATCAAAAAAATGAGGAAGAAACTTTTCACCATTATAAACGGCAACGACAATACTCAAAACAGGTGCAGGAGACATGTATTAACCTTATTAAACCATTCATTCGAAAGCCACCTTCCTTGGTCACTTTCTGCTATTATTTTGTTCAAACGATACTTTTTAAAACTCATCTAAACACGGTAATTTAGATGATTAGAGAGAAAATATATATATTGGTTCCACTGTCATAAAAAATTCACAATTAAAAAGTGGAGCCTCCATCTCTTGGCTTACAGACATAGATTCCTTCTAAATCGGATTTATTTACCTACCGAAAGGTGAACTAATTATCGCAATATCAGCCTAATTAACATTAAACACACCTTAAATTAGACAAAAAGGATCACTCTGTGGCAGGAAGTAGCTTACTTGCTTTACTTGATGACATTGCAGCCGTATTAGATGACGTTTCTGTAATGACAAAAATGGCCGCGAAAAAAACCTCCGGTGTATTAGGTGACGATCTCGCCTTAAATGCCCAACAAGTCACAGGGGTTCGAGCAGAACGAGAAATCCCTGTGGTATGGGCCGTAGCAAAAGGCTCTTTTATCAATAAACTGATATTGGTTCCGCTCGCCTTATTGATCAGTGCCTTCATACCTTGGGCCGTGACGCCTTTACTGATGATTGGTGGGGCTTACCTGTGTTTTGAGGGCGCAGAAAAATTAATGCACAAATATCTCCATTCCGCCCAAGAACACCATGAAAAAAGGGAACAAAAAGCCGTCATGTCGCCGGAAGAGCTGGCGGCATTTGAGAAAAGCAAAATCAAAGGAGCAGTACGTACGGATTTTGTGTTATCCGCTGAAATTATTGCGATCACACTCGGTATCGTTTCTGCAACAACCTTTATGAACCAAGTTATTGTTCTTTCCATTATTGCGATTGTTATGACAATTGGGGTTTATGGGCTAGTGGCAGGTATTGTCAAACTGGATGATCTCGGATTCTATTTACAGAAAAAGGCTTCTGCTTGGTTAAGCAAATTAGGTACATGGCTTATTTACGCCACGCCTTACCTAATGAAAACCTTATCCGTTGTCGGCACAGCTGCCATGTTTATGGTCGGAGGCGGTATTCTGACTCATGGTATAACAACAGTCTATTATTGGATAGAAGAGTTAGCCCTAGCGCTATCATTAACACCTGCAATTGGTAAGGTAATGCAATTCATTACGCCTTCATTGGCAAACCTTATTTTTGGGTTAATCGTGGGCATTATACTCGTTTTGCTTATCACTTTAGCCAAACAAGTCAAAACACGTTTAAGCGCCTAAAGAAGCAAAAAACCCCATATCGATGATATGGGGTTGCTACATTAGCAATATTTGTTGTTTACACAAGAACACGAGCTGACCTTGCCTTCATTTGCAAGGCCATATTTTTAGTGACGATTTCTCACTAGCTGGTAACGGCGCGTAATATACTCTATTGGCGCACTCCAGATATGCACTAAACGGCAGAATGGGAATAACAAAAATAGCGTCATTCCTAAAACAAGGTGTAACTTAAAGACAATTCCAACTCCTTCGAGGTATTGTGACGCCCCCCAATGGAAGGTGACAACCGATTGTGCCCACCCTACCAATTTCAACATTTCACTACCATCCATATGCTGAGCAGAGAATGGAATAGTCAGTAACCCTAAACAGACCTGTATTACCAGTAAGGTTAAGATCATAATATCGCCAAAGGATGAAGTAGCTCTGACACGCGGATTCGTTAAGCGGCGCTTTAATAACATCGCTCCACCTATCAGTACCATTAGCCCACATACGCCCCCACCAATCATCGCCATCAATTGCTTAATATGCATTGGCAAGAAAGACTCATATACCCAATGCGGGGTTAACATACCGAAAAAATGCCCCAAAAAGACACCAATGATCCCGACATGGAACAAATTGGACGCTAAGCGCATATTCTTTTTATCAAGCATTTGGCTTGAACCAGCTCGCCAGCTATATTGCCCATAGTCATAACGTAACCAGCTACCGACAATAAACACAGTACCGGCAATGTAGGGGTAAATATCGAAGAAGAATTGATTGATAAAATTCATTTTTGAACTCCCGCATTATAGCCCGCATCAAGATCCAAATATTGAGGCACAACCGCGTTTGCAAAGCGATGTTGATGAGCCGTCACTTCACTCGCGCAACTTTTTTCATCGGTAAAGAATTTCACTTGCTCCTCTTCCCAAACAGCATCCAATGCCTCTGGCGTATCATCTCGTGCTTCCGCTGCGACTTGCCCACTCAATTGGCTAGTTTCGATAGCAGTCGCCGATAGCGTCAAAAGAAGGTCAAATAACACACCGAATCGGCTTTGGCGTTGTTTCAATCTTTCACCCAATAGCGCCAAAATTGGCGCAATATCGCTTAAGCCTTCACGGGTTTGGTCGGGGGTTAATACCGTTAAATATTCCAAATAAATCGGTAAATAGTCCGGTAATTCGCGGCAATCAATCTGCAATCCTTGCTGTTGATACTGCGCCATCAAATCAACCATTGCTTGCCCTCTATCACGAGACTCCCCATGCACATGTTCAAATAGCAACAAGGAAGTTGCGCGTCCTCTATCAAATAGCTCGCAATATTGTGCTTGCATGTCTAACAGATCTTCATCAAGGTATTCGCGCACAAACATCATCAGTTGAACGGCTTGGGTAAATGGCAACTCATTCGCTTGCTCTAGCGCCTCGATAAGCTCATCACGATGCTGCCATAACGCTTCACTTGGGTAGTCAAGTAAGCGCGAAATCACTTTCAACGACATCATAATGTTTTCTCCTGCGATGTTTTTGGTGTCACATCTATCGCATCGATACGGCGACTATTAAACAAATTCACCTTGCTATCGCTGCCATGACAGCCATCACCAAAGCTAAAGCCACACGCTTTCGCTTCTGGGAAAGCTTCTCGCGCTAACTCACGATGGCTTGATGGGATCACAAAGCGGTCTTCGTAGTTCGCTATTGCCAAATAACGATACATCTCTTGTGCCTGAGCTTCTGTTAGACCAACTTGTTCTAGTGCACTGGTGTCACATTGATTTTCTACTGTTTCAGCCCGTTTATAGTGACGCATCGCTAACATACGTTTTAGTGCAAGCAATACTGGCTCGACATCTCCAGCGGTTAATAAATTCGCTAGGTACTGTACTGGGATACGTAAACTTTCAACATCAGGTAAGACACCATTGCTCGCCAACATACCTGCATCCGCAACGGATTGGATGGGTGACAAAGGCGGCACATACCACACCATCGGTAAAGTTCGATACTCTGGGTGCAATGGCAATGCAAGCTTCCACTCCATCGCCATTTTATAAACAGGAGACTTTTGAGCAGCGTCGATCACACTCAGAGGGATCCCTTGTTTTTGTGCTTCTTCTATCACATGTGGATCATGTGGGTTAAGGAATACATCAAGTTGGCTTTGATATAGGTCGGTTTCTTTTTCTACACTCGCCGCTTGCTCAATCTTATCGGCATCGTATAGCAGCACGCCTAAATAACGGATGCGCCCAACACAGGTTTCAGAGCACACTGTCGGCATACCAGACTCAATGCGTGGATAGCAGAAAATACATTTTTCTGATTTACCACTTTTCCAATTGAAGTAAATTTTCTTGTATGGACAGCCTGTTAAGCACATCCGCCAACCACGACACTTATCTTGGTCAATCAAGACAATGCCATCTTCTGAACGTTTATAGATAGCACCACTCGGGCAAGTCGCCACACAAGCTGGGTTCAAACAGTGCTCACATAAGCGCGGCAAATACATCATGAATGTATTTTCAAATTGCCCATACATCTCTTTTTGAATATGCTCAAAGTTCTTATCGTGCGCGCGTTTGCTAAATTCGCCACCAAGATCATCTTCCCAATTTGGCCCCATATTGACATTGCTCATACGCTGCCCAGTAATTAATGAGCGTGGGCGAGCCGTTGGCACATGTTGCCCTTCTTTAGCATTTTTTAAATGACTGTAGTCATAATCAAATGGTTCATAGTAATCATCTAGAGCAGGAACATCTGGGTTAGCGAAGATCTTTGAAAGTACCCCGACTCGGTTGCCCATACGCGGCACTAATTTACCTTTGATATTACGGATCCAGCCGCCCTTCCATTTTTCCTGATCTTCCCAATTATGGGGATAACCGATACCTGGTTTCGTTTCGACGTTATTAAACCAAGCATATTCAACGCCTTCACGGCTGGTCCAGACATTCTTACAGGTCACTGAACAGGTATGACAACCAATACATTTGTCGAGGTTCAATACCATGCCGACTTGAGAACGAATTTTCATTATGCTTTCTCCTTTCCGCTCAGCGCCTGCTGATAGCCATCTTGCTCACCATCAAGCCAATCGACCTGCTTCATTTTACGTACCACCACAAATTCATCGCGGTTAGAGCCCACGGTGCCATAGTAGTTGAAGCTATATGCTAAATGCCCATAACCACCAATCATGTGGGTCGGTTTAGGGCAGACGCGGGTCACTGAGTTATGGATCCCGCCGCGCTGCGCCGTAATTTCGGAGCCTGGCAAATTAATCAAGCGTTCTTGCGCGTGATACATCATGATCATGCCATCAGGAATACGCTGGCTCACCACGGCTTTCGCGGTCAACGCCCCGTTGCTGTTGAAGGCTTCTACCCAATCGTTGTCTTCAATACCTAACTGGCGGGCATCTTCTTCACTTAACCAGACAATCGGTCCGCCTCGACCCAGCGTTAGCATCAGTAAATTGTCACTATATGTGGAGTGGATCCCCCATTTTTGATGCGGCGTTAAGAAGTTAAGCGCCTTTTCAGGGAAACCATTTGGCTTTTTCCCCATCAACGGTTGGGCCGCACGGGTATCAATAGGAGGACGATAAACCACAAGGCTTTCACCAAAAGCTCTCATCCACTCATGATCCTGATATAACTGTTGACGACCACTTAAGGTACGCCAAGGGATCATTTCATGAACATTGGTATAACAGGCATTGTAAGACACATGCTCATCTTCCAAGCCTGACCATGTGGGGCTAGAGATGATTTTACGTGGCTGCGCAACAATGTCGCGGAAACGGATTTTTTCATCCTCTTTATAGCGTGCTAAATGGGTATGATCACGGCCTGTGACTTTACCTAAAGCATCCCACGCTTTCACTGCCACCTGCCCGTTGGTTTCTGGTGCTAACGTTAAGATAACTTCCGCAGCATCAATAGCAGTTTCAATCTTCGGCCGTCCTTGATTAACACCACTAGGTTGGGTTTTATTCAGTTTTTTCAGGAAGTCTATTTCATCTTGCGTATTCCAACTGATCCCTTTACCGCCATTACCGAGCTTATCCATCAAAGGACCAAGTGAGGTATAACGTGCATAGGTCGATGGATAATCACGCTCAACCGTCATAATGTGCGGTGCCGTTTTCCCTGGGACCAGTTCACATTGGCCTTTTTTCCAATCACGCACATCGAAAGGTTGCCCCATTTCAGCGGCACTGTCGTGCTGGATTGGCAGCGTAACAACGTCGGTTTCTTTCCCGAGGTGACCTACGCTGACTTCTGAGAATGCTTTAGCAATCCCTTTATAAATTTCCCAATCGCTTTTCGATTCCCAAGCAGGATCAACCGCCGCAGACAATGGATGAATAAATGGATGCATATCCGAAGTATTCATATCGTCTTTTTCATACCACGTTGCGGTTGGTAGAACCACGTCCGAGAACAAACAGGTACTCGACATTCTAAAGTCGAGGGTTACGACTAAGTCGACTTTTCCTTCTGCCGCTTTATCTGCCCATTCAACCTCTTCAGGCTTCACTTCTCCTTGTTGTCCTAAATCAAGCCCCTGAATACCATTTTCAGTACCTAATAGGTATTTCAATAAATATTCATGGCCTTTACCGGCTGAGCCAAGTAGGTTCGAACGCCAAATAAATAGGTTACGCGGAAAGTTTTGTGGGCTATCGGGTTGCTCCGCAGCAAAGCGAATATTCCCTTCTTTCAATTGGTTAACCGTGTAATCTACCGCCGACATACCTGCACTTTCGGCTTGTTTAGCAATCGTAATAGGGTTAACGTTTAATTGTGGTGCGGAAGGTAACCATCCCATGCGCTCTGCGCGCACATTCATATCAATAAGAGAGCCGCTAAATGCTTTTTTATCGGCTAATGGGGATAATAGCTCTTCCGTCTTGACTGTTTCATAGCGCCATTGGCTTGAATGATTGTAGAAAAATGAGGTGCTATTCATATGGCGCGGTGGACGTTGCCAATCTAAGCCAAAAGCAAGAGGCAGCCAACCCGTTTGTGGACGTAATTTTTCTTGTCCGACATAGTGTGACCAACCACCACCACTTTGTCCTATACAGCCACAGAACACTAACATATTAATAATAGCGCGATAGGTCATATCCATGTGATACCAGTGGTTGATACCTGCACCAACAATCACCATAGAGCGTCCATGCGTTTTTTCTGCCGTATCCGCAAATTCCCGTGCAATCCGGATGATATTTTGACGGCTAACCCCCGTCACTTTCTCCGCCCATGCAGGGGAGTATGCCTTCATATCATCGTAATCTGCGGCACAATTCTCATCGCCTAAACCACGTTCAATACCATAGTTCGCGAGTATCAAATCATAAACAGTGGTCACCAAAGCGTCGCTACCATCCGCCAATTGAATACGTTTTACGGGCAGTTTATGTAACAGCACGTCTTTAAGCTCAACATTTTGGAAATGTTCGCTTTCTAAGCCGCCAAAGTAAGGGAAACCAACCTCGACAACCTCATCGCATCCATCCAAGAGGCTAAGCTGCATTTTGAACTCTTGCCCATCATCCGCTTTACGAGGCTCGAGGTTCCATTTGCGACTATTATCCCAGCGGAACCCCATTGAACCTTGAGGAACACATAACGCCCCTGTTGCTTCATCAATAGCAATGGTTTTCCACTCAGCATTTTTCTCTTCGCCCAGAGAATCAACCAAATCGGCGGCTCGTAACATTCTACCGCCAGCATATGTTCCGTCTTCACGTTTATCCAACATAACCAACATTGGCATATCGGAGTAAGTACGTACATACTCACGAAAATACTCAGCTTGGCGTTCGATATGGAATTCTTTAAGGATCACATGCCCCATCGCCATCGCCATTGCACTGTCTGTACCCTGTTTAGGATTCAACCAGTGGTCACACAATTTAGCTATTTCGGCATAATCAGGTGTGACTGCGACCGTTTTCGTACCTTTGTAACGTACTTCAGCAAAGAAATGCGCATCCGGAGTACGCGTTTGAGGCACATTAGAACCCCATGCAATGATATAGGAGGAGTTATACCAATCCGCCGATTCTGGTACATCCGTTTGTTCACCCCAAGTCATCGGTGAAGATGGCGGTAAATCACAATACCAATCGTAGAAACTGAGGCAAACACCACCAATCAACGATAAATATCTTGCTCCTGAAGCATAAGAAACCATCGACATTGCGGGTATTGGAGAGAAACCAATAATACGGTCAGGGCCAAACTCTTTAATCGTTGTGACATTAGCTGCGGCTATCAGCTCATTTACTTCCTGCCAGCTTGAGCGTACAAAGCCGCCGCGCCCACGAGCTTGCTTATAGCTTTGTGCTTTTTGTGGATCATTGATAATAGAAAACCAAGCCTTTACAGGATCTTGATGTTCTGCTTTCGCTTCACGCCATAATTTTAGTAAGCGCTTACGAACCATTGGATATTTCACCCGATTAGCGCTGTAAAGATACCATGAGTAACTCGCTCCACGCGGGCAGCCTCTTGGTTCATGATCAGGTAAGTCAGGGCGTGTACGTGGGTAATCTGTTTGTTGCGTTTCCCATGTTACCAAACCATTTTTGACATATATCTTCCAACTACATGACCCTGTACAGTTTACGCCATGTGTCGAGCGCACAATTTTATCGTGCTGCCAACGGCTACGATAACCATTTTCCCAATCACGATTGACGTTCAACTCTTGTCCGTGATCGCCTGAAAAAGTCTCGCCAAGCTGTTTGAAATAACGAAATCGGTCTAAAAATTTGCTCATTCGGATTGCCTCCAAAGAGACGCCGACAGGCGTCATACATTGCTTAAATCGTATTTATTGGTTGTTATTATTTGTGCTTACGCCCATAAACTAACCATGTGATAAACACACAAGAGACATAGAACACGAAGAAAACTTTCATCGCACCAGCGGGTGAACCTGTCAGTGTTAAAGAGGTTCCAAATGCTTTTGGAATAAAGAACCCACCGATTGCCCCAATAGCGGAAATAAAACCTAATGCTGCCGCGCTCTCTGTCACCGCTTGCTTTTGTGCATCTTGTTCTGAAGCCCCAAGAGACAAGGCGCGATCAATAGTTAGCTTGCGAAAAACAACTGCGATCATTTGGAATGTTGAGCCACTACCTAATCCCGCCGTTAAAAACAGCACCATAAATACCGCGTAAAACGCGATGAAGGAACCGCCTTGACCTTGAGTTGGTAGTGTGAAGAACAGCAATCCAGAGAAAATAGCCATCACAATAAAGTTAATCATCGTCACTTTTACGCCGCCAAAGCGATCAGACAGCATGCCTCCGGCAGGGCGGGCAAGTGCGCCGAGTAATGGCCCAAAAAAGGCGAACTTTAAGATAATGACGTCAGGAAATTGCGTCTTAGACAGCATCGCAAACCCTGCAGAAAAGCCAATGAAAGACCCAAAGGTCGCAAGATAAAGAAAACTTAAGATCCAAAGATGGGCTCTTTTGAGTACAGGAAGTTGTGCTGTTAACGATGCTCTGTTAGCTGCCAAATCATTCATGCCAAACCAAGCCATCACGGTGAAAAATAATAAGAAAGGTACCCAAATCCATGCAGCATTTTCTAGCCATAACACAGAGCCATCAGCCTGTGGTGTGCCTGCTCCCCCCATAAAAGAGAATACGCCAACACCAACAATAAATGGCGCAACTAACTGCATTACGCTCACCCCTAAATTACCAAGGCCACCATTTAGCCCAAGCGCTCCTCCTTGACGTGATTTAGGGAAGAAGAAACTGATATTTGCCATACTGGACGCAAAATTGGCCCCAGCGAAACCACATAGCAACGAAATAATGACAAAAACACTATAAGGTGTTGTTGGATTTTGAACAGCAAACCCTAACCAAATACAGGGAATAACAAGAAAAACAGTACTAATTGCAGTCCAACGACGGCCACCAAAAATAGGAATAACAAATGAATACGGTACTCGTAAAAGTGCACCTGAAACTGAGGGTAGCGCTGTTAATAAAAATAGTTGGTCAGTTGTGAAATTAAATCCTACTTTATTTAAATTAACGGCAACTGCACTAAATAACATCCAGACACAGAATGCGAGTAACAAACATGGTACAGAGATCCACAAATTGCGATTTGCAATGCGCTGCCCTGTTGTTTGCCAAAACTGAGTATCTTCAGGGCGCCAATCCTGAATAATCGCTCCAGATTGTTTTGTCCGTGTATTTAAACTTTCTCGTTGAGACATAACTCACCCCAATAAATAGCATTTATGAGGTCAGTTTGTGTTCATTTAGGAACAGCTAGACTGATCTAAATCAAGAGATATTCAAGTTAGGTTTTGCACACTATATAAACAACCTACTAGAGGGGTACAAGGGGTATATTTAGCTAACCCTATAAATATTCAAAATAAAAATAGATTTATTTAAATTACTTTTATCCTGATATTTACGCTATCCTATAGATAAGAAATTTAGGGTTAACCCTGAAGTAGTATATTTAAATTTAAGCAATCTCTGAACAATATAACCATCATAAAAAAGAAAAAGTAGATTGCGAGGTCATTTTGAAGGAAATGAATATGCCGGTATTTCACCGTCGATTTTCAATTATTAATCAAGTTATCGGATTGATGTTGCTTATAGCCATCCTTGGTATTATCGGAATGACGATTTCAAATCGTATGATAATCAGTGTGCAAGGTAACGCTCATGCGATTAATAAATCCGGTTCACTTCGAATGCAAAGCTACCGGCTGCTTTCTTTAATTCCTTTAAATGACCATACCAAAGAGTACCTTGATATACTAGAAAATGATTTATCCAGCCTAGAATTAACTCAAGTTGTTAAAGCTGAAGATCTCACTGAAAAATTCTCCGAATTACACACATTTTGGTTAAAAACCTTACGCCCTGCACTCTCTGAAGCCAATTCTGCCAGCGATGCGCGGTATGAAGTGATCTCTTTTGTCAATATGTTGGATGAACTCGTTCATGATATTGACGAAAAAACAGAACGAAAAATCGCATATGTCGCCATGACACAGATGATCTTTATTGGCTTAGTCTTTTTGTTATTAATGGTCACGATTTGGCACCTTAGACGTAAAATTTATTATCCATGGATGAAACTCCTCTCTATGGCTCATGCGATTGGGCAAAAAGATTTTAGCCAACGATACCCTAATAATAACAAACAAGATGAGTTAAATACTTTAGGGCTAACCTTGAATCAAATGTCTGATGAGTTAGCACAAAGTTATCATCAGCTCGAATCGAGAGTAGCGGAAAAAACGGCCGATCTTCGCAACAAGAACCGTGTACTTTCTTATCTTTATCAATCAAATCAGATACTACATTCAACTGAGCCGCTCGATTTACGATTACAAAAAGTCCTTGGCGAACTCAAAAATATCACAAGTTTAAAAAACTTGAGTTTAAAGCTCTACGAAGATAGCAATGAAAAATACTTTCATGAAATTTGTTGTACTTCAAATGATCCGCTATCCGAAGATCCGTCATTTATTCCCAAAGATATTGTTCATCATCCCAAAACATTATTATGGGAGCTATCCGATAATATGCACCGTTATGGTGTCATTTCTGCGGAAATTGAGAATAATGAAGATATTTCTGAGGAACAAAATAACTTGGTTCTTATGCTAGTAAAACAAATTTCAGGCATGCTAGCGATGGAACATCAAATAGAGCAACAGCAACAATTACTCATTATGGATGAACGCTCTGCTATCGCAAGAGAGCTACACGATTCGATCGCCCAATCGCTGTCTTGTCTAAAAATGCAAATTAGCTATTTACAAATGCAACCAGAATCTTTGCCAGATAAACACCAACAATTGCTCAGTGAAATGCGAGGTGAAATTAACACTGCCTATAGTCAGCTTAGAGAGTTACTCACCACGTTTCGATTAAAGTTAATGGAGCCTGGACTACTTCCGTCATTGGAAAGCACAATTAACGAATTTAGTCAGAAGATGGGATTTAAGATTTTATTGAATTACCATATTCCAGCGAAAAGCATTTCACCCCATCAATCGATTCATATCATACAGATAATCCGAGAAGCGCTGAGCAATATTCTGAAGCATGCTCACGCCAATTGGGCACAAGTTACTCTTCAACAAGATTCCGGTGTTGTCACAATTACAATCGAAGATAATGGCGAAGGTATTGCCCCTACACCAAGCAAACAAAACCACTATGGTTTAATTATTATGAGAGAGCGAGCGCTTAGCCTTAATGGTGAGTGTGAAATCATTCCGAGAGCGCAAGGTGGAACAAAAGTGCAAGTCACCTTTTCTTTACCTGTTACTTAATCATTTTGGAGCAAAGCAATTCATGGGAAACACAAATATAATGAGCGAAAAATCCACGATTTTATTGATTGATGATCATCCGATGCTAAGAAATGGCGTCAAACAATTAATCAGTCTTGAGCCATCATTACTCGTGATAGGTGAAGCCGGTGATGGCGCTACAGGTATAAAAATTGCTGAAGAACAAGATCCAGACCTTATCCTTCTTGATCTCAATATGCCAGGTATGAATGGTTTTGAAACCCTAGATGAGCTTAGAAAACGGGAATTATCTGGCAGGATCATTCTTTTCACCGTTTCTAATTACGGTGAAGACCTTGTTAGCGCCCTCAAACGCGGAGCGGATGGTTATCTATTGAAAGATATGGAGCCAGAAGAGCTGATTGTCGCTCTTAAAGAAGCCGCCAGTGGCAAAATGGTGGTTAGCCCAGCGTTGACTTCCGTGTTGGCAGAATCACTGAGAGACAATCGCCCACAAACCGAAAATAATCTTCTATCTTTAACGCCTAGAGAAACCAATATCTTAGAGCTTATTGCACAAGGGCTATCAAATAAAATGATTGCTCGCAAACTCGATATCGCAGAAAGTACAGTCAAAGTTCATGTGAAGCACCTCTTGAAAAAATTGAATCTAAAATCTCGTGTCGAGGCTGCTGTATGGGTGCTACAACAAAAATAGTCGCTATTTAATGTGCATAACAACGTACCTACGTTCCCCATAATTGCTAAGCAAACCAATTGAGTCTAAAAAATCCCCCTAGTCACATAGCTAATATGTGATTAGGGTCGTTATAAATAGCGTTTATCAATGAAAAAGCTCAAATCTACAAGTAACACGAATTGAACTATAATATGATAAACTAATGAAATAATTAATACGGAAGATTAAATCAAATGGAAGAAAAGATCATTCTTGTTGATAGACAAGATAACCCTATAGGCACTATGCCTAAACTATTAGCCCATCAACAGGGAAGATTACACCGCGCATTCTCGGTTTTTATTTTTAATACCAAGGGAGAATTACTTATTCAACAGCGTGCTGCTCATAAATACCACTCTGCGGGTCAATGGGCAAATAGCTGCTGTAGCCATCCTCGCCCTAACGAAGATACATTAGCGGCAGCTAAACGTCGATTAATGGAAGAGCTTGGTTTTACTACCGAAATTTCATTAGTTGGCCACTTTGTTTATCATGCAGAAGTCAATGGCGGCTTAATTGAACATGAATATGACCACCTCTTTATTGGTTATTATGATGGCGCCGTAACCCCTAATCGTGATGAAGTTTCTGCCATTCGCTGGGTATTACCTTCAGACTTACAAACAGAAATCAAAAATACCCCTGACCAATTTACGCCTTGGTTTAAATTAATTATTAATAAATATCCATTACTGCAATTTAAGTAATTTATATTTAATTATATATAAATTTTATTTCTAATGAGTGATAAATTTATCTGTTATCAATCCCCCTCAGTTTATTTTTTATTAGCATTAATAAATTCTATAATAAAGAACTGAGGCTGATAACGTTTATTTAATTGGCTTACTGATTTTAATCTTAGCTCTATCTTTTAAAGGGCATAGAGTAATAAAAATGAATACAGATATAATATTTCCCTCATCATCCATCCGTACGTAACTGGGATTGATTGCCGCTAGCGTCAGGCTGAGTGGATATTGCATACCGCTGGGAATAGTCTAAGTGAGTAGCGATAAATTCATTAACTCATTGAAATAAATAGTTTGG